>JAICUB010000009.1 GCA_025936045.1 Polyangiaceae bacterium
CCGTAGCCGTGGCGCGGAACGATCATCGGCGCGAACGCTTCCCACGTGTCGGTACGCGCGTCGTACGCTTCGATATCGCGGAACACGCCGGCCTGGTTGTCGGCACCTTCCCCTCCGAACAAGAAGAGCCGCCCGCCGAGCACGGCGCCCCCGGCGCCGCCGCGCGGGGTCGGGATGGGCGTCCTCGGGGGGTAGGTCTTAGCTTCGGGATCGAACTCGAGCGTCGACGGACGAAATTCCGGGATCGTGTGGGTGCGGCCGCCCGCGATGTAGAGCTTGCCTCCCGAGGCGTAGGCCGAGCAGTGCTCGCGCGTCTCCGGCAACGCCGGGAGCTCGGCCCAGGTGTCGGCGGCGGTGTCGTAGACGGACGCGAGGTTCGTGGCCTCGCCGCTGTTGCCGCCGCCGAAGACGTAGAGCTTCGTGCCGAGCGCGGTCACGCAGCCGCCCGCGCGCTCCGTGCCGCTCGGGAGCGCTTTCTTCTCCGTCCAGGCGTCCGTGCCGGGATCGTAGGCGAACGTTCGACCCGTCGCGGGACCGGTGAGACTCGTCCCCGCGTAGTAACCCATGACGTAGAGCGTGCCGTCCACGACGCCCGCCGCGGGGTGGTTGAACGGGCTCGGAAAGTCAGCGACGGAGCGCCAGCTGTCGTGGGCGGGATCGTACGCGATGACGCTCGGGGTTACGTCGGGCGTGTAGCCGCCGAGCACGAAGACTTCGCCGTTCAGCGCAACGACGCCGTGCTCTTGTCGCGCAGCGGGCAACGACGCGAGTCCCGTTTCCGTCGGCGTGCCGTCCGTAACGCCGGCGTCGCTTCCGCCTTCGCCTCCCGTGTCGGCTGGCGCCGTGCCCGAACTGCCGTCGCCCGCACGGCCCGCCGCGGCCGCGCTCGCGCTCGCGCCGCCCGCGCTCGCGCCGCCGATTCCCACTCGGCCCGCGCTCGGCATGCCCGCCGCACCTGGGCCGCCCGTGCCGCCCGCAGCACCGCCCGCGCCGCTGCTCGGAGCGCCCGCGCCGGACCCCGCGTGACCCGCCGGCTGCATCGACGCGCCCGAGCTCCCGGATGCGCCGGCGCCGTGAGTCGCACCGGCGCTGGCAGCATTCGACGCACCACCCGCGCCGGTGGTCCCATCACTCTTCCCGCTCGTGCCGCAGGCCGCGACCACGAAGGCGAGCTCCAAAGCGAAGACGGCGCCGTTCCGTCGCGACACGCCCCGAGATTAACCCGTAAACGGCCGAACGGCTATGGGCGCGCGCTGAAGACGAGCGGCCGCGTGCGGGCATAAGGCGATTGAGCTTGGGCTTACTGGCACGCGAGAAAGCGCACGTCGTCGATCCAAATGTCGAAGTCGGCGCCCGGCCAAACCTGCCACTCGATGTCCTTGAGCTTGTGCGGCTCGATCATGGGCGGACGCGGATTGCCCCAGTCGGACTGCTGAGTGAGCTCACTCCACATCAGGTTCATTTCTTTCCACTCCGTGCCGACGATCATCTCGCGACCGAAGGCGTTGAAGCACTCCTTGGTGCATTGGCCGCCGTCCGGATGCGTGTTCACGTCGTTGATCTTCAGGCGCACGTCGAGCCCGGGCTTCGCCGATTTGATTTTGAAGGAGATACCGGCGTACTTCGACGCGTCGTAGAAGCCGCCGCCCGCGAGGAAGTTCACGCCGACCGCGGCACCCCATGGATCGGAGTTGTCGGTCTTGCCGGCGAAGTGCATGCCGTGCTTGCCGCCTTCCGCGCCGCCCGCCGAAGGCTTCACCGCGCCCGCGGGAATCGCGATCGTCGCGTGGTCGGCTTTGCCGATCCACCAGCTCCCGCTGCGACCGTCGAGCGGCGCCGCTTTGTCGTTGCCGTCTTCCAGGTCGTCGATGAGCCCGTTATCGGCCGCTTTCGTCCCGTGCGCGCAGGTCGGCGGCACGTTCGCGACCGGATCGGCGATCGGCGTCGCGTCGACGGTGCCCGCGGCGGGCGCAGGGGCGGCGGCGGGCGCCGGTGTGGAAGCGGTGTCAGCCGGCGGCGCCGGCTGGCTGGCACAGGCGGCGAACACACCCGCTGCCAGGGGAATGGCGGTGAAAACGGCAAGTTTAGTCATTGGTCTACCCACGCCGCTCCTACGACGTCCGCCGACGAGTTCGCAAGCGATCGCGTCAAAAAGCGGCAAAGTATCGACGCCGGCGCCGGGCTCCGCGACGTCGGCAAAGCGCGAACAGGGCGAACGGCGCAGTGGCTCCTAGGTCGCGATCGAGCGCACGCGAACGGAGCGCCGGCGCCGTCCGGTGAGCAGTGCGACGAAGGCGACGAGTCCGAACGCGAGCGGATGCCGATCGCGCGAGCTCGGGACGCTGCAGCCACAGCCGCTATCTCCCGGAGGCGAGCCCGACGTGCCCGCGGTGCCACTCGCACCGGCACGTCCACTCGCGCCGGCACGTCCACTCGCACCGGCACGTCCACTCGCACCGGCACGTCCACTCGCACCGGCACGTCCACTCGCGCCGGCACGTCCACTCGCACCGCCGGCGGTACCCGCGGCACCCGTTCCGCCCGTGCCCGCACCAGCGGTTTGGCTGGTGCCGCCCGTTTGGCTGGTGCCGCCCGTTTGGCTGGTGCCGCCCGTTTGACTGGTGCCGCCCGTTTGGCTGGTGCCGCCCGCAGCGCTGGTGCCGCCCGCAGCGCTGGTGCCGCCCGCAGCGCTGGTGCCGCCCGCAGCGCTGGTGCCGCCCGCAGCGCTGGTGCCGCCCTCACCGCTCGAGCCGCTCTCGCCGCCGGTCTCTGCACCGCCCGAGCTCCCCCCCGCCGTCATGTTCGTCCCCGCCATGCCGATTTCGCCACCGTTCGACGTGCCGCCGTTCGACATGCCGCCATTGGCGACACCGCCGCTCGAGGTGAGCCCTCCCGAACTCCCGCCGCTGCTCAGGCCGCCGGCACCGATGGCCGTCCCACCTTGTCCCGCACTCGCACCGCCGCTTCCACCACTCGCGCCTCCCGCACCTGTTCCGCTCCCTCCCGAAGCGCCTCCCGCCCCACTCACCGGGCAACCGTCCGAGCCGCCACCCGGCACTTGCGGGCACGTATCGAGACAATCGGGCACGCCGTCGGAATCCCCGTCGAGTGAACTCGCACTACAGCTCGGCTCGATGAAGCGTGCTCGCATGCCGCTGTCGGCGCCCGCGTGCTTGTCGTACGCGAGAAGCCAGCGTCCCTGACCACCCGCGAGCGACAGGTCGACCTCGCGCCCCGTGCTCGTCGTGATGAGAAACCCTGCGCCGTCGACCACCGTGCCCGCCATACTGACGCGCGTACCCGACACGTACGCGGGTCCAGGGTTATTCCCCGCGGACGGCAGCGCCGGACCGTCCTCCCAGGCAACGAGCCACTCGCTGCCGTCGTGGGCGACCACGGGCCTGGCCGCTCCGCTCGCGATCGTAACAGGCGAAGAGTCGAGCAACGCGCCCGCGCCGTCGACACGGACGCCGCTCACGACGCCCTGATCACTCGCGAAGATGACGAGCCACGTGCCGCTCCCGTAAGAAGCGGTCAGTTGGGTCAGCGCGTAGTTGATCGCCGTGTGGAAAATCACGAACGGCGCGGGGTCGAGCACCGTGCCGTCGTTGCCGACGCGCTGACCCAAAATTTCGGTGCTGAGGTCGGAGTCGAGTTTCGACCCGACGACGAGCCACGCGCCGTTGCCGCCCGCGAAGGCCCTGGCACCCGTCATCACGGCAAGGCTGCTCGAGTCGAGGACCGTGCCGTTCGGAGCGACACGTTTGGCTTGGCCTTGGGCGACGCTCATGAGCCAATTGCTACCGTTGTAAGCGACGGCGCCCGCGCTTTGATTGTCGCTGCCGCCCGCGATCAAAAATCCGTCGTCGTCCGGCAGGCTACCGTCCGCGAGCACGCGCGCTCCATAGCTGTCGTAGTCGGAGAGAGAACGATAGTCGCCCCACGCGACCAGCCAATTCGTGCCGTCGGAACCGACGACGGGCGCCTCCGTGAACGGTCCCGCGATCTGGATCCCATTCGGATCGAGCACGCTGCCGCCACCGCTCACTCGAGTGCCCCTGATGGGATTGAGCCCGTAGCCCGGCGTGACTCCGCGCGGGTCCTCCCACACGACCAGCCAAGCGTCGTCGCTCGCCGTGACCACGGGGTTCGAGCCGAGCGCGGGCACGAAGGAGACCGCGAAGGTGGACGCAACCGCCGGCCGTAAGAATCCGCCGAACGTGGGTCCTTGCGTCCAGACCGCGAGCACTCCGGACGACGTCGTGGTCAGGGCAAAATTCGAGGTCGAGATGCCGGTGTCCACGTGGCTCGTGTCGAGGAGGCTGCCGGCCGCTGACAACCGGGCGAGGTAGAGCTCGGCCTGCCCCCGGTAGGGCGGGTTGGCCGCGGCAACGACCCAGTTCGTCCCGTCGAACACGACCGACGACGAAGTCCCCCCAGCCGGAAGATGCACCGGCGTTCCCGCCGCCGGCTCGAAGATGCTCCCCCACTCACCGTCGCTCGGGCCGCCACTGCCGACCGCGAGCCACACGCCGAGGCAGGCGCTGCCGTTGCAGGCGATGGCCGGCGCCGAGAGGTTATTGACGCCCGTGGCCGGGGCGGAAAAGGGTCCGCCACCCGACGCCACGACGCCACTCGTCGCGACGGTCGACGAGCGAATGAAGGTCTTCCCCGACGCCGCATCCAAGGCCGGATACGCGATCACCCAGCGCGTCCCGTCGAAGGCGACCACCGACCGCTGCAAAAGGACCGTGGAGCCGCGCGGACGCCCCGACGAATCGACGAAGAAGCCGCTCGTGTCGAGCACACTTCCGTCCTGGCTCACGCGCGCGGCATAAACGCCGTCATTGAAGGCGTGGCCCGTCGGATCGTAGCCCCCGCCGCCCCCGAGCGACCACACGACGAGGTAGTTCGTCCCGCCCCACGCGATCGCGGGGTACTGCTCGTCCTGGCTCGCCGCGGCGACCGCGACGGGCGTCGTGTCGACCACCGCGCCGCTCGCGCTCACCCGGACGCCGAGTACATTGCGGTCCGCGTGCGCGTAGTCCTCGTAAACGACGAACCAGCCAGTGCCGTCGCTCGCGACGGCAGGGTTCGCCTGCTCGAAGGGTCCGACCGCGATCGGGATCCCATCCGGATCGAGCACGCTCCCGTTCGCATCCACGCGGACCGCGTAGATGTCGCCGGTACCGTCAACGATCCCGTACGCGCCGCCGATCTCGAAGACGACGAGTGACGTTCCATCGGCTGCCGTCGCGACCGCTTGTCCCGACTCTCCCACGCCGTAATAGGGCACGGCCGCTTGAAGTCCGAATTCCGGATACACGAGCGGCGCGACCGTATCCGCCGCTCGCTCGAGGGTCTGGCCGGCGCCGGGCGCGCGGTCGTCGGCCGCGCTCGGCCCGCCCCCGGACGTCGAGCAGCCCAACGTCCCGAAAGCCAGGGCGATCCAAAAGATCCAGCGGAACGCAGCATTCATGGGAACCTCCACAGGCCGCATCGGCGCCTCCCTTCGGCCTCGAGCCGGCGCTGCTCCCTAGGTTTGCAGCGTCGCCTCCCCTCCTTCAAGCGAATTCGCTTGGAGCCCCAAAAGCAGCGCGGACGTGAATGCCGCGCGTGGTCCGCGGCAACTCAGGTTGTGAGACAACCACGTACGCTCAGAGCGTGAGTACGAGCCGAGCCGCCGTTTGGCGCGTCCACGCCGCTTCCACGTCGCGCAGCGACGCCGTCTCGGTCTCGATGCGAAACCCACCCGCGCGATACGCGGCCAAGAACTCACCGATGTTCTTCACGAGCTCCTCGTGCGACAGCGCGCCGAGGCCGCTCCCCAAGAGCTCGAGCCCGGAGCTGCGCAGCACCATGGCCGGCAGCGTGATGTTCGGACCGGCGAGCGTTCCGATTTGTACGAAGCGCAGGCGCGGCTCGGCCTCGCCGAGCGCGGGGCCGACGCACGCGCTCAGAAACGCCTCCGCGCTGTTGCCGTAAAGAAAGTCGAGCACCACGTCGACGCCGTGCTCGCGGAGCTCGCGACGAAACGCTGCGGTGAGCTCCGTTTGGCTCTGCGCGAGCACGATTAGGGAATCGGCGCCGAGCGCGCGGAGCTCGGACTCGACGTTGGGATTGCGCGCCGTCGCCACGACGCGTCGCGCGCCCAAATACTTCGCGACCTGGATCGCCATTCGCCCCGAAATACCGGCCGCGCCGTTGACGAGCACGGATTCGCCCCGCACGAAGCGCGCGCGGCGCGTGAGCCCGCACCACGCCGCCATGCCGGGATTGGATGCCGCGGCCGCCGTCACGTCGTCCACGTCGTCCGGCACGGACACCGTGTAGCGCCGTTCGACGGCGACCACTTCGGCCATGCTTCCGACCGGCGCACGCGGGAACGCGAAGTACATCCGCTTTCCTTCGACCACACCGACGCCGTCCGTCCCCGGGACGAACGGCGGCTTCGGCGCGGCGAAGTGCTTGCCCGAGGCAAAAATGCGCGCGAGCTGCGTCACCGCCGCGGCGCGCACCTCGACGAGCGTCTCGGTGGGCGCGGGCACCGGTGTTTCGAATTCCGCGTAGCGGGGCGGTGAAGCGAACGACGCGACGACGGCGGCTTTCATGGGCGAAACCGTAATCTCGTGGGGGCGTCCCCTCAAGATCTCGCGCCGGCGACCGTTCCATGTCGAACGGCGACCACGCCGGGCGCGGCTCGCCCGCGCTTCCAACGAAACGGCAAACCCCGCGCGAGCGGGGGACGCAAAGCCATCGGGACTCACAGAGTCGGCCGGGCTCCCGAAAGGAACGAGATGAAGGTTCGTGAGGGCGCAAAGCTTGCCCTATTCGTCGCGGCGTGCGCGGCCTGCAGCAGCGATTTTTCGGACGCGGAGCCCTCGGTCGACTTCGAGGCAATCATCGGCGGCACGCCGGCGACTGCATATCCGGAGGCCGCCTACCTCAACATCGATATGTCGCCGCAGGGCGGCTACGCCTGTACGGGCGCGTTGATCGCGCCGCGCGTCGTGCTCACCGCGGGGCATTGCGTCGACGGCCACGGCGTCTGGGAGGTGTACGTCGGCAGCTCGTATCGCAAATCGACGAACGCGGCCGTCTACGACTGGCGCGAAGAAGGTACCGAAACCGTGAACCCGAAGCACCACGACGTGGGCCTCGTGTTCTTGGGCGACGCGGTCACCCTGGCGTCGTACCCGACGCTTTCCAACGCCAAAGTCCCGGACAACACCAAGGTCATCAACGTCGGGCGCGTGCAGAACGGAACCGTGCTGTCCGCCGAGTATCAAGCCAACGCGACGATCAGCGCCGCCGATAGGCTCGGCTACCCTTACGACTACACGTCGGCTCAGGTGATTCAGCCGGGTGACTCCGGCGGCCCGGTGTTTCTCTCGGACTCGCACACGATTGTCGCCGTGAACTCCGGCGCCGGTAACGGCATCCAGGTGCTCGCTCGCGTCGATCTCGTTTACGACTGGATCCAGGGGCAGATTGCGGGCCACAGCAGCGGCTCGCCGAACGCCAACGCCAACGCCAACGCCGGCGGCAAAGCGGGCGCCTCGCCGGGCGGTGCGGCGGGCACCGCCGGTAGCGGCAGCGCAGGTACGGCCGGCGCGGGCAACGGCGGCGCGGGTGGCGCGGCCGGCAGCACGACTGCTGCAGCGGGCACCGCTAACGGAACGAGCGGCACGGCAGGCAAAGCCGGCTCCGGCGCAGCAAGCGGCGCGGCAGGCGCCGGTAGCTCACCCGCGCCGAGCTGCAGCGGCACCCAAGAGAGCGAGCCGAACGACACCTTCGACAAGGCGAGCAAGCTCGTGGCGTCCGAGTGCGGCGAGCTCAAGGGCACGAAGGACGTCGACTTTTACACGGTGTCGGCCGGTGCCGGCACCCACACGCTGGCCGTCACCACGAGCGCCGACGCGACGCTGAGCGTCGGCGTCGCCTCCGGCAACAGCTGCGTCATCTCGCTCGCGAACGTCACCTCGGCGAACGTGAGCGTCGCGGGCGGCACCGCGACCCTGTGCGTGAAGGCGAGCTCTCCCGGCAAAAAGACGCAGAGCTACGGCATCTCGTTCAACTGAGCGGTGGCGTCAGTCGATACGGGGCGGCATCGTCATGCCGGTCCGATGCTACCCTCCGCCCGCATGAAGGACGAGCTCGTGCGCTTTGGTGTCGGGATGGAGCCCGCGCTCCTCGAGCAGCTCGACAAGCTGGCCGAAGCGCGCGGCTGCAACCGCTCGGAGCTACTGCGGGACCTGACACGCGCGGAGGTCAGTCGCTCGGCCCTCGACGAACGCGTGCCGGCCTTCGCGGCCGTGACGCTCGTCTACAACCACCACGTGCGCGAGCTCTCGGCGCGCCTGACGGACCTGCAACACGGCCTCGGAGAGAGCGTCCGCTCGACCATGCACGTCCACCTCGACCACGACCACTGCCTCGAAGTCATCGTCATGCGCGGCCGCGCCGACCAGCTCCGCGAAGTCGCCAACCAAATGATCGGCACGCGCGGCGTCCTCCAAGGCGGCGCCGAGTACGTCGCCGAAACCACCTTCGGCCACCGCGACCACCCGCACGCGCACCCGCACGCGCACGGCCACACCCACGACCACACGCAGCCCCACGAGCACAACCGCTCACACCAGCCTCCGCCCGCGCGTCCGGCACGCCGCCCAGCTCCTGCGCGGACGGCGAAGCGGTCACGAAAACGTTAGCGGCGGGAGCATGGTCGGAAGTGTCGGGCCAGCGCGTGAAGGTGCTGTCGCTACGTCACCAAACCCAATCACTGTTCGCCTTGCTGGCGAGCCAGCTCTGCACGAGCATCCCGAAGTCGGTGAGACTCGTGAGGGAGGCGTTCGAGAACATGCTCGGCGTCCAGGCGTTGTCGGTGACCCACGCGGTGAAGCTTGCCCCGCTGCCGTCGATCACGCTTTGTAGGCTCACGCCCCAGGTGTGCGGATCCGGATCGGAGCTCGCGTAACCCCACTCGGTGACGAAGACTGGCACCTTGGCGGACGCCGCAGTCACCTGACTTTGGAACGCGGTGTTCCAGTTGCTCGGGTAAATGTGGGCCGTGTACATCAGATTGGACCCGGTCGGCGGGTCATTGGCGGCGTCCCCCGGGTGCTGATCCCAAGACTGCGACGGCACGATGATCACGTTATTCGGGGCGCCGGCGCGGATCGTATCGATGAAGCTCTGCACGACCGGTTTCAGCGTGGACCAGGCGGAAGAATAGTCCGTCGGCTCGTTGAACGGCTCGTAGAGCACGTTGCCATAACTCGCGAACACGGGCGCGACGGCGCTCCAGAATGTGTTCGCATCTGCCGCCGAGTTGCCGGTCGCGATGCTGTCGATCTGATGGAAGTCGACGATCACGTAAAGGTTCTTGCTCGTCGCATAGTCGACGGCCGGCTTCAGGACCTTGCTCACATAGTCCGGTCCGCTGAGCGACGCGGTAGGAGTGCATGCCGCGCTCGGTCCGGAACCCACTGGGTAGGACAGGGGCGAGCACGCCGGGCTTCCCCCGGGGTTGTAGTTGATCTTCGGGTATACGGGGAGGCGCACGACATGTCCCTGGACGCCAGCCGCGGCAACTTTGTCCATACGTCCGCTGATGCCCGATACGGAGTTCCCGTTGTACGCATAGAGAGCCCCGATATCGATCAGGGACGAACCGCGGAGCACGATGGTTTTGCCGGTCGGGTCTTCGAGCTTGTTGCCGTCGACGTGAAGCGCCGGAAGACCGCCGCTCGCGCCGGCGCCACCGTTACCGGACGCGGCGCTGTTACCGGACGCGCCAGCGGTTGGCGCTCCACCCGTTCCGGTCGCCGAAGTACCGCCGGCTGCGCGTCCACCGCTGGCCCCACCACTCGCAAAGCTTCCACCGGTGGTTCCTGCACTGCCACTCGGTCCGCCGCCTCCATTCAGCGCGCCACCGCCGCCACTCGAGCCGGCTCCGCCTCGCGGAGCGGCGCCCGAGCTTCCTGACGTCGCGCCTCCAAGCGCGTTCGGTGCAGCGCCGCCCAGTGCGGCCGCGCCGACGTGGCCCCCCGAAGCCGGAGCAGCCCCGCCTGAACTGTTCGGGACACCGCCCGAGCCGGCGGGCTCCTCACGAGTGTTCCGGGAAACGCTGCAGCCGGCGAGCGCCAGCAAAGCGTATGCCAGCGGTCGCCTGGAGAAGGGGCGTGACACTGTCCTAAGTTCCCGGCGGGGTCGGATCAGGGTCACGGCCTCATCTCGGGCACGTGGCGCATGAGCTCGACGCCCCGACCATCACGCAGTAGCCCGACGGCAGCTGCCATGTCACCGCGCTCGGCACTAGCCAGCGTGCTGCTCATGAACGCAAGTTTTTGCTCGGATGCTTCGCGGAGTCGCGCGTGCTTTGGCTGCCGGCTCTGGTTGGTGCGTAGCAAGCCGGCCATGGGGTTCTCAGCCGAACATTATCGTCCTGGGCCCGGCGCAATGGTCATCTGGCCGGCTTCGGATGTGCCGGGCTGACGCGAGCTCGCGTCCGATGCGCGGCGCCCCGCACGGCGCCCGCAATCTCCGCAGCGAGAGCCGGATCACGAACAGCGCGGGCCAACGTCACGCCTCCCGCCAGGAGGACCAGCAGGGTGATGGCTTGCTTGCGCCGACCGTCGCGCGTCGGAGCGTCCACGCCTTCGGCCACCGCGTCGATGACGGCGCGGAGCGCGGCCTCGTACGCCTCGCGCGTCTCGGCGCTCGACCGCTCGACTTCGCCCGTAAGACTCTGGAGCGCGCAGCTCTCGCCGAGAGCACACGTCCGCTTCTCGCCGAGGTAGAACTCGATGAAGCGATCGACCCACTTGGTGCCAGCGTCCTCGCGCAGGCCACGGATGGCGGTCTCGAGGTCGCGCATGCCCGAGACGACCACTTCTCGGAACGCATCCGCCTTTGAACTGAAATGACCGTAAAAGGCGCCCGACGTCACGCCCGAGGCCTTCGCCAGCCCGTCGACACCCGAGCCCACGAAACCCAGGCTCCGAAACGCTCGCGCCGCCCCCGCAAGGATGCGCGCCCGACTCTCTTCTTTCTTTCCTTGCGGATGGCCCATGGGAGGCTTCCAAAAAATAACGATCGCTCTCCAGTGCACTTGACCAGATAACGATCGTGTTCTAGATGAATCACGGTCGTTATACGGCGCGCGCCTGCGGTTCGCAAGCGCGAACGTTCGCGCGCGCCGAAAGGAAAAGGAACACCGCAATGCCTCTCACACTGATTTTGACGGAAGGCGTGATCCCGAAGGGTCGGGAGACGGAAGCGCTCTCGCGCCTCTCGGAGCTGATGCTCAAGTGGCACGGCCTCCTCGGCAACGAGGTCATGAAGCCGAACGTGATCGGGTCTTTTCACGTCGTGCCCCACACCGTCAGCGGGATGAAGGAGACGCCAGTCGCCACGATCGAGTGGAAGGTCCCGTCCTTCGCGTTCACGGACCGCAAGGTGCAGCGTGGCTATTTCGAAGATGCTACGAACTTGATCCACGAGATGTCGGGCGGCCGCCAGCCCAAGGACCGCATCTTCATCAACGTCGTCCACACCGTCGACGGAGCGTGGAACTGGGAAGGCAAGGCAATGACCAACGACGAGATCCGCGCGCGGATCGCTGCCGGCGGCTGACGAAACGGCGAGGGCGCGCCTCTTCGGACGCGCGCCCTCGCTCGAGCTTCGAGGAAAAACCGCGCCATGAAGAAATGGAGCGTCCGCAGCCGTTCGTCATGACGGACGCGCGAGTGCAAAACCCCACGCGGAATTCGACACTCACCGAGCTGCGGCGGCGAGCCCGTTGTCGAGAGCGCCGGGCGTGCCCACCATTTGCGATTCTCCCGTCGAACCGGCGAGCGCGATGGCGTCGAGCAACGCCTTCGCCGAATCCGAGCCCGGCAGGCCCATCACCCACGTTTCGACGCCGGCAAGATTCCAGTCGGCCACCAGCTCGACAATCGCCGTAGGATTGTCGCCGCACGTCGGCATGCCGTCGGTGACGAGCACGACCCGAAAGCGATCGTCGAGCAGGCCGAGCTCACAGCCCTGTTCGACGGCCAAGTCAGCTTGACGCAGCGCGCGCTCGAGCGGCGTGGAGCCGTCCGGCACGCGAGTCTCTTCCGTCTGCTCCCAATAACTGCGAAAAGCGCGGCCAGTCTTGTAGCCAATCTGGAGCTCGCTCGTGAGCGGCTCGACGTCGCAACCGCCGGCGGGTTGCGGAAAAAAGATCGTCCCGAGCGTCAGATTGTCGATCACTGGATCGATCGCTTTCATCAGCGACTCGTTCGCCACCTGCCACTTGGTGCGCTCGTCCCAAGGGTCCTCCATGCTGCCGGATTTATCGAACACGACGAGCAGCGTCAGATCCCCATGCCCGAGCTCGAATCCGCCGCCGCCTTCGCCGTCCGCACTGTCGGCCGCGGGTGCGCCGCCGTCACCGTTCGGCTTCGTGCTCACGCCGCCCTCGCCGCCCTCGCCGCCGGCGCCCGCTTCCGCTTTGCGCGTCGCGATGCGCTCGCGGACGCACGCACCGGTGGTTTGCGTCGTGTGCTCGTAGCCCGGAGCGCCGGCAGAATCGCTCGCACCTCCGTTAGGAATCACGATCACGCCCGATCCGCTGCTGCCCCCCGTCGTGCCCACCGAAATGCCCACGCTCGTCCCCGCGCTTGCCGCCATGCCCGACGAGCCGCCCTCGCTTCCGCCCGCTCCTCCACTGCTCGGAGTTGGCCGGCGGGGGAGATCCACCCCACCGCATGCAACGGCAGCTACCAAGGCCATCCAAGAAAGCTTTCGCATGCCCACCCCTGTGGCCGCTGGTGCGGCGTTCGGCTCGACGACAACCGCCTCGCGCTGCATTGGGGCAGCAATCGTGTAGCTCAGGCGGAACGGGCCCTTAGGTACCGCGATCTCGGTCGCGATT
The DNA here is from genome assembly GCA_025936045.1 of Polyangiaceae bacterium. Taxonomy (GTDB): domain Bacteria; phylum Myxococcota_A; class Polyangia; order Polyangiales; family Polyangiaceae; genus PMG-095. The sequence continues at coordinate 12,923 of JAICUB010000009.1, forward strand.
GATGATGCCGTAACTCACGCAGTGCGCTAGAATTTTCTCGATAAGGTCGATCCAACGGGTTCGACCTGAGAGCCTTTCCAAAGGTGGATCCGCTCACGGAGGCGGTCTCGTGAAAAACCCTACGCTTGGGTCCCTAGGGATTTTGGTCGCGGCCCTCGGTGTGGCCGGATACTCGTGCAGTACCGCGCCAAGCGGGGATGGCCTTGGGCTAAGCACACCAGGCAGCGGCGGCGGGGCAGCCAAGGGATCAGGCGGAACGACGAGTCCCGGTAGCGGAGCTGCCTTGAACGGCGGCAGTAGCTCGACGGGGGGCGCGGGGGACGGCCCGGCGTCAGGCGGAACCAGCATCATTTCGCTGGACGGGTCGAACGGGGCGACCGGCGGGACGAGCGGATCCAGCGACCCGGACGCCGCGTGTGCGTCGAGCACCGCGACCGCGATGCTGAAGACGGTGAACATGATGATCATGTTCGACCGCTCCGGCTCGATGAACCTATGTGGCGATTCGACGGAATCGGGCGGCCCACCGTGCGCGGACCCGGATACGAAGAGCACCCGCTGGCTCCTCACGTCCAAGGCGCTCGCCAACTTCGTGAAGGATCCCCAGGCCGCCGATCTTCGCGTGGCGCTCCGTTTCTTCCCCGACGACAACCCCTTGCCCGGTTGTGACGGGTATGCCGATCAGGGCAACCTGTCCGGAGGGATGGGCCTGTGTTTCGGCGGCGCGCCGGGAGGCGTCGCGGGTTCGCCGGCCGGCAACGGCACCGCCGGCGCGGGCCCGAATTGTGACGTGAACGCCTGCACGCAACCCCTCGTGGACATCGGACCGCTCACCGCTGACCCGGCGCCGATGGATGCGCAGGAGCAGAAGATCCTCGACGCCATCCAGAGTTCCACGCCCCCGGACTCGACGACGGTAACTCGCAATCCGGGGACGCCGACCTCGCCGGCGCTTCAGGGCGCGGCGAACTGGGCCACGGCGTACGCGGCCGCGCATCCGAATGAAAAGACCGTGATCGTCCTCATCACCGACGGCAATCCGAGCGGCTGCGACACGAATCCGACCAACATCGCCAACATCGCGGCCACCGCGAACATGGCCGGGGTCTCCACGTACGTAATCGGCGTCGGCGGCTTCAATTCGACGGTTCTGAACCAAATCGCCGCTGCCGGCGGCACCATGACGGCGTTCACCGTGTCTGCGTCGATGGACTCGAGCACCGAGCTTCTCTCCCAGCTCGTGGCGATCAAGGGCCAAGCCTTGAAATGCGAGCTCGACGTCCCGAAGTCCGACACGGCTGGCAAGGAGATCGACCCGAACTTCATCCAGGTCGCCTACGAAACGGGGCCCGATGGAATGAGGATGGCGACCGAGCTCGGCTTCGTGACCGGCGCCGACCAATGCGGAGCGGCGCCAGAAAAGGACTGGTATTTCGATAACCCCACGGCGCCCACGCAGATCATCCTCTGCCCGGCCGCGTGCGATTCGATCAAGGCGGACCAAACGGCGAGCCTAGGGATTACCGCCGACTGTAAGACGCACGTCAGCATTCGGTGACGACCGGTCAACGCATCCGCCGCTTGGGGCCAGAGCTCGAGCTCCCCGCGTCGAGACGATGGACGAGCGCGCCGTCATGGACGTTCGCGCCTGCCGCCGGTGACGGCGAGGCTCGTGCCGCACAGTCGCTCGGTCGCGAATGAGCAGCAACGGAGCGAGGAGCGAAGATGCACGACGATCGAAACGCGCCGGGGCGGGGATGAAGCACGCCGTGGTGATCGCGGGGGCAGGCCCGACGGGGATGATGCTCGCGGCGGAGCTCACGCTCGCACGTGTGGATGTCGCGGTCGTGGAGCGACGCAAGACGCCGGACGTCGAGAGCTCGCGCGCGGGCGGGCTGCACGCGCGCACCGTCGAGGTGCTCGATCAGCGTGGCGTCGCCGAGCGCTTCGTTTCGCAGGGGAAGCCGGCGCCCGTCGTCGGGTTCGCGTTCAATCAGCTCGCTCTCGGCGACTTCCCTTCGCGTCACAACTACACGCTCGGGCTCTGGCAGAATCGCATCGAAGCCATCTTCGCGAGCTGGCTGTCGGAGCTCGCGGTGCCGATTCATCGCGGGTGCGAGGTGACGGGCTTCGAGCAGGACGACGACGGCGTCGACGTGCAGCTCTCGGACGGTCGCACGCTGCGAGCGCAGTATCTGGTCGGCTGCGACGGCGGCCGTAGCCTCGTTCGCAAGCAGGCGGGCATCGATTTTCCGGGCTGGGATGCGTCCGTGAGTTACTTGAACGCCGAGGTCGAGATGACCGAAGAGCCCGCGGCCGGCATCCGCAGCGACGCCAAGGGCACCTATGCCATGGGCAAGCTCGAGGACGGACGCGTGCGCGCCGTGTTGAGAGAAGACGAGGTGCGCCAGGGCGAAAAGCCGACGCTCGACGAGCTCCGCGAAGCACTGGTTGCCCTCTACGGCACGGATTTCGGTGTACGAAACCCGAGCTGGATTTCGCGCTTTACCGACATGTCGCGGCAAGCGGCCGCATATCGCGAGCGGCGCGTGCTCTTGGCCGGCGACGCCGCGCACATCCACGGGCCGAACGGCGGCCAGGGCCTCAACATCGGCGTGCAGGACGCGGTGAACTTGGGCTGGAAGCTCGCCGAGGTCGTGAAGGGGACGGCGCCCGAGAGCCTGCTCGACACGTACCACGCCGAACGTCACCCGATCGGAGCACGCGTGCTCCGACTCACCATGGCGCAGACCGCGCTCAGTCGCGGAGACGCGCGCATGGAGGCGCTGCGCACGATCGTGAGCGAGCTCATCCAGACGGACGACGCGCGCAAGCGCTACGCCGGGCTCATGTCGGGCCTCGACGTTCACTACGACCTCGGCGCGGGACATTCGCTGCTCGGCCGTCGTATGCCGGACCTCGACGTGATCACGACCGACGGCGTCGAGCGTGTGTTCGGCTTGCTCCACGCGGCGCGACCCGTGTTGCTCAACCTCGGCTCACCGGGAGCCCTCGACATCGCAGCTTGGTCCAGGCGCGTGCGGCTCGTGGACGCGCGCTATGCGGGCACGTGGGAGCTCCCCGTGCTCGGCGTGGTTTCGGCGCCGAGCGCCGTTTTGATTCGCCCCGACGGCTACGTCGCCTGGGTCGGACAGGGCACGGACGCAGGGCTCCGCGACGCACTCTCGAAATGGTTCGGCCCGGCGTGAGCCGTGACCAGCGACGTCAGTCCAAGAACAGAGTCGCCATCACGCGCAGCGTGATCGGATACGCGGGCGTGTAATCGACGTCCTCGCAGCCGCGAAAGGTTCCGCCCGGGTTTACCACTGGGCGCGCGTTCTTTCCACAGCTGAGCCCGAAAACCGGATCGCCGAAGTGCGGGTCGCTCGGGAGGCGGCTCACGGTGGCGAACTGCGCGGAGCGAAACTCGCCGTTCAGGAGGTTTTCGACGTCGAACGCCACGTCGAAGTGGCGATGGCGGTAGCCGAGATGCGCGTCGACTTGCGTGAAGCCGGGCGCGACGAGGAAGCCGTCGTCCGAAGCGGGGCGATCCCCGATGCCGTAGAAGCGTAACCCGGCGCGCGCGACGCCCGGCCCGAGCGCGTGCCGCCCGGAGAGACCGCCCGACCAGGTTTGCTTCGGTGCGAGCGCGAGGCCGTTGCCGTTCGCGTGGTCGGTCGAGAATTGGGAGTGGGTGAAGGTGACGGCGCCGTCCGCGGCGAGCCACGGTGTGAACTCGTAGCGCGCCTCGAGCTCGGCGCCGTAACGGTTGGTGGGCGGGCTCACTGCCGTCGTGCCGTCGTCGCCGTCCCACGTCGTTTCGTCGTTCAGATGCAGGTAGAAGGCGGCCGCCGCGAAATCGAGCTTGTCGAAGAGACGAGCGCGCGCGCCGAGCTCCTCACCTACGGCGCGGGTCAGGGGCGTTACGGACGGCGTCGTGAATACACCGCGCACGTCGTTCGAATGGAAGCCGTGCCCCCAATTCAAATAAACATCGACCACGGCGCCTTTCTCTGCGACCGGTGTGACGACGGCGCTCGCTTTCGGGCTGAATTGATGGGCGGCGTCCACACCGCTGCGCGGGTTCGTCGGATCGGTCGTGGTGAGGCGGTTATCGACGGAGAAGGAGAGTAGGTCGGCGCGACCGCCGAGATCGACGCGGAGCCAGCGCGACGGGGTGACCTCTTCGTTCACGTAAGCGGCGAGCATGGTTTCGTCCACGGCGTTGCCGCGCGTTTGCTCGAGCTCCCTGCGGCTCGCGGTGTGCCAAAGCTCTTCGTGGATGTCGTCGCTGCGAACGTTGCCGCCGAGCGTCGTGTCGAAACGAACGCCGCCGAGGCGGTGCACGACGCGGTAGCTCATGCTGCCGCCGTAGAAGGTGCGGCGATCGATCTGCTCGATCTCGTCGCCGGCCACGGGGTCGTCGAGGTAGAAGGTGAAGTTCGAGAATAGGTTGAAGCGGTAGGTCCCGGCGTAGGCGAGCGCCGTGACCTCGCTGTCTTCGTTCGGGCGCAGCTCGTAGCCGATGAAGACTTGATGGCGCGCGGTGTTGCCGCCTTCGCTCGGGTCGAGCGAGCCGAAGCGCGAGACGACGCCTTGGTCGACGGCGCGGGCGGGTATTTGGCCGGAACCGTGCCAATTTCCGGCGTAGCTCGCCTCCCCGACGACGAGGCTCGAGGTCGCCGACAGCGGTACGCTGAGTTTGTTGAAGAGCTTGTAGCGGTCCCACCGTTCGGGATTGTCGAAGGGGCCGTCCTCGCGTCCGACTTCGACGGCGAAGAGGGCGTTCGCCTTGTCCCACTTCGGGCTCGCGATGACGAGGCCGCGATACGAGGGGCCGCCGTGACCGGGCGAGCCGCCCAAACCGAAGCCGAGCGAGCTGTGCTCGAAGCCGCTGCGTGTGACGAGGTTGACGGCGCCCGCCGTCGCGAAGTCGCCTTGGTTCGCGAAGTAGGGGCCCTTGGTGATCTCGACGCGCTCGACCGTTTCGGGGATGATGAAGTTCGTGTCGGCGAAGCCCTGGCCGTGGGCGTGCGACACCATGTTGATCGGGATGCCGTCGACGGAGAGCGCGAGATCGGTGCCGTGATCGGCGTCGAAGCCGCGCAAGAAATATTGGTTGGCTTTGCCGCCGCCCGAGTGCTGCACCATCACGAGGCCGGGCGTGACGCGCAGAATGTCCTGGACGGAGCCGACGGGACGGAGCGCGAAATCACGGTCGCGCACTTCGGACGACGACGCGGCGCTGAGGGGCTTGCGACCGAGTACGACGGTCGAGCCCGTTTCGCTCTGTAACGCGGGGGGCGCGGGCGTGGCGGCCGCGGGCGGTGTTGCGGCAACGGGGGGCGCCGCGACGGCGGCGGGCGCGACGGGGGGCGGCTCGAACGGCACGCTGAGCTGCACCGTCGAACGAATCGGCGTCGTCCCTTGGCGCGCGGGCTCGAAGGTCCACGTTTTTACGGCGGCAACGGCGGCTTCGTCGAAGCCGTTGCCGGCCGGCTCGAGCACGCGGGCCCCCGTGACGTGGCCGGTTTCGTCGATGTCGAGCTCGACGACGACGTTGGCCGTGATCCGCTCGGCGAGCGCCTGCGGAGGGTACGCGGGCAGCGCGTGCTCTTCGAGCGTGGGAGCCACCGGCGCCTCCGCAGGCGAAGTGCTCGGCGGCGTGGACCCCCCCGTAGGCTCTTGCGCGGCGGCGACGGCCGGCCAGGTGACGACGATGCAAGCGCTGAGTGAAGCGAGGAGTCTCGACGAAAGACGCATGATTTCGGCTCTAGATGCGCGTCCGGCCGGCGGCGGGACCAGTAACACACTTCTGAAAAATCATGCTACGCCTTTCGTCGGCCATGACGGCGCACGCACCCGACCGCTCGCTCGCCGAGCAGTTCGCTCCCGCGCTCGCGCGTGAGCGCATGGCACGAGCGTCGCTCTTTACGACGGCGCGCGGCGGCGCGCTCGCGTTGTCCGTCTTCGCGCACGTGGCCGTCGTCGCCTCCGGTCTGCACGGCGGGCGTGCGGCGAGTGCGCCCGCGGCGCCGGCGCGCGAAGCACTGGTCGAGACCCCGGCGCCCGAGCTCGAGCCGCTGCCGCCGAGCGCGGAGCCCGAGGAGCACGCAGAGCCGAGCCTGACACACGCGCGCGCCGTCGCGCCGATCGAACCCGTGAGCCACGCCGTGGTCGCGCGAGCGCCGGCGAGCACGGCGGCGGCATCGGCGACGGACGCGACCGCGCGCAGCGTTTCGGCGCCGTCACCCGCGCCGCTCGTCACGGCCGCGGAGAGCGCGGCGCCGCGCTGCGGGAACCCCGCCCCGGCGGTGCAAGCGGCCGCGGGCGTGAACGCCCGGCCCGCGCAGGGTTCGAGCGTGGCCGTCGCTGCGGTTCCGGCGCCGTTCTCGGAGCGCGAAGTCGACGTCGCCGCGCGGCTCGTCGCGGGCGCGCCGCCCGCGTACACCGCGAGCGCCGAGGCCGCGGGCGGGGAAGCGAGCGTGCCCGTCGAGCTCGTGATCGACGAGACCGGCGGCGTGAGGAGCGCCGTCGTTCTCGGCCACGTCGGCTACGGCCTCGACGAGGCCGCGCTCGGCGCGGTCCGCAAGTATCGTTTTTCACCCGCGCGCCGAGGCGGCAAAGTCGTTGCGGTGCGCATGCGCTGGGTGGTCCGCTTCGAGCTCGGCTGAAGCTCGCGAACGCCTGCGCCCGCAGGGGCCGCGCGGATCACCGCGCTTCGAGCTCACGGCACGTCGATGTAAAACGCGACGTGACCGTGCGGCGAATCCTCGGGGATGTCGCTGCACTCCTCGAAAAAATGAAAGCGCACGACCCAGCGCCCCGGCGCGTCGAAAATCACGGGCCCGATTTTGTACGTGCCCGGCGACACCTCGGGCGCCTCGACGTCGAGGCTCGGCGAGATGTGCGAGTGGTCGGCGTCGAGGAAGATTTCGGGGCTGTTCGGGTCGTCGCCCGTGGCGGGGGCGCCGTTTTCGGCTCGCTTCTTCAGCGTGAGGTCGAAGTAGACGGGCGTGTTTTGGCCGATGCAGTCGTTCGTGAAGCTCGTGTCGTATTTACAATCGTCGTCGGCGGCGCTGCTCCCGTAGCGGACGACGTATTCCTCGTCGGCGGCCCCGCCGGCCCCGCCCGCGCCGGGAGCTCCCACGTCGCCCGAGTCTTGCCGGCAAAGCCCGATGCTCTGGTCGATCGGCGTGCCGTCGCTGGCCTCGCAGTGCGTGTCCGCTTCACCCGCGACCGGCCCACCCATGCCCGTGCACGCGGCCGGCGCGGGCGCCGCGTCATCGTCGCTCGAGCAAGCCGGAGCGAGGGCGAGCAAAGAGCCCCAAACCGCAGCAGCAAGCAGCCTCGCGTTCATCCTGCATGAGATAGCGCGCGGCGGAGGGCCGCGAGGTGCGGCATATTTTCGCACCCCTTCCCCCGATGCAGGAACCTTTGCGACAAGGAACGGCATGACGTCCGAGCTCGAGCCGCAAGTCACGCTGCCGTGGCTCATCAAGCTGCGCTGGCTCGCGCTCTTCGGGCAACTGGTCACGCTCGCGCTCGGACGGGCGTTCGACTTCGGCTTCGAATGGCACGCGCTCGCCGCGGTGAGCGCCGTGACGCTGCTGTCGAACCTCGTGCTCGTGAAGGGGGCGGCGCGCGCCGTTCACGCCGGGGCTCGCGTCATCGGCGGCGTGCTCGTGCTCGACATGCTGCTGCTCACGGGGCTGCTCGCCGCGTCGGGCGGCGCGATGAATCCGTTCACCGTGCTCTACGTCGTGCACATCACGCTGTCGGCGGTCGCGCTGAGCGACGCGTGGACGCTCGTGCTCGCGAGCGTCGCGGTGCTCGGCTTCGGCTTGCTCTTCGCGCTGCCGCTGGATCCGCACGCGCTCCACCGCGCGTCGAGCCTCGAGCGGCACCTGCGGGGCATGTGGGTCGCGTTCTTGCTCGCGAGCGGCTTCACGGCGTTCTTCGTGCGGCGCGTGACGCAGGCCATCCGCGCACAACGCGAAGAGATTGCCGCGCTGCGCGTCGCGAGCGCGCGCAACGCCCGGCTCGCGTCGCTCACCACGCTCGCCGCCGGCGCCGCGCACGAGCTCGGCACGCCCCTCGGCACCATTGCCGTCGCCGCGCACGAGGCCCTCGCCGCGGCCGATCGCTTGGCGAATACGGGTGCAATCGTGGATGATTTACGACTCATCGAGCTCGAGACGGAGCGCTGCCGCGACATCCTCGCGCAGCTCACGACCCACGCCCGCGAACGGAACGAAGCGCCGCTCGACGTGCGCGCGGAAGAGGTCGTACGCGCGCTCCGCTCGCACCTCGCGCGCGAGGCGCTCGAGCGCGTCGAGGTGGTGGAAGAAGCGCCGGCACTCCGCTTGCAGGCACCCGCGGGCGCGCTCGCGCAGTCGATCGCCGCACTCGTGCAAAACGCGATGGAAGCGAGCACGGGCGAGCAACGCGTGATCGTGCGCCTCGCCGAAGACGGTGCGTACGTCGATATCTCGATCGAGGATCGCGGGGCCGGCATCCCGGCGGAAGTGCTGGGGCGCGTGGGCGAGCCGTTCTTCACGACCAAGCAGCCGGGGCGCGGCCTCGGGCTCGGCGTCTTCTTGGCGCGCGCGTTCGCGGAGAGTCACGGCGGCGCGCTCGCGTTCGAAGCGCGCAGCGGCGGCGGCACGCGCGCCGTCCTCAAGCTTCCGGTCGCCCAGGCGGGGACCGCATGACGGCGGCGGGGACGTTCCTCGTCGTGGACGACGACGAACGCTTTCGCACGCGGCTCGCCCGCGCGCTCGGCGAGCGCGGCTATCGGGTTTCGAGCGCCAAAGACCACGCCGAGGCGCTCGCCCTCGCTCGCGGCACGCGTTTCGAGCGCGCCGTCGTCGATCTGCGCATGCCGGGACCGAACGGCTTGGAGCTCATTCGCGAGCTCCGTGCGCTCGACGCCGAGCTCGAAATCGTCGTGCTCACCGGCTACGGCAGCATCGCGACCGCCGTCGAGGCGGTGCGCCTCGGTGCGCGCGACTACCTGACCAAGCCGTGCCACGCCGATCGCATCCTCTCGGCGTTCGCCGAGGAAGCGCCGCCCTCGGCCGAGCCGCAATTCGAAACGCCGACGCTCGCGCGCCTCGAACGCGAGCACATCGAGCGGGTTCTCCAGGAGTGTCAGGGTAACGTATCCAAAGCCGCGCGCGTGCTCGGATTGCACCGCCGCACCCTGCAATACAAGCTCGCGAAGTTCCCCGTAAACCGTTAGGGGGCTCGGCTTCGCAATCGGAAGGCGGGGCGGCTATCGTTGCGCGTCATGCGGAGACCCTGGCCCGTAGCACGCGCGCGGACAGCCTTTCGCCGCGTTGCCGTGACGAGCGTCGCGGGAATCATCGGCTGCGCCGCGCCTGCGCGCCCCTGCCCGCTCGTCACGGCGCCGGCGCCGCGCGTCGAGTGCACCTACTCGGCGGACGGCGATTCGACCACGGTCCGCGTCGAGCCGGCCGCCGATCCGTACGCCGTGCCGGAGCTTCCGGCGGGCGACCGCTTCGCGATCAAGTTCGTGTACGTCACGACGCCTTCCGATCTCTCGAGCCTGCGCGTGTACACGTTTCAACGAACGAACGGCGCGCCGGTGATCGTGCACGAGGCGCAGTATCTGCCGCCGTTCGTCGCCGGCCGCGGCGGCTTCACCGGACGCCAGCTCGTCTACGACGACGACGGGCGAGAGCTCGCTTACGCGTGCGTGTGGGTCGAGCGATGAAGAAGGCGACGGCGCTCGCCGTGCTCGTGGCCGCGTGCGTTTTCAGCGGCACGGCGGCGGCCACGGACAACGTGAAGCTCGTGTTCGTCGGCGACGTGATGTTGGACGACGGTCCGGGCAGGAGCATCGAAGCGGGCGTCGATCCGTTCGCGCCGTTTGCGGACGAGTTTTCCCGCGCGGACGCCGTGATCGGCAACCTCGAGTGCTCGGTGGCGACGGGTGGAGCGCCCGTCGACAAGATCTTCACGTTTCGAGCGAACCCGCGCGTGGTGCCCGTGCTCGCGCGACACTTCAGCGCCGTCTCGCTCGCGAACAACCACAGCGGCGACTACGGCGCGAGCGCGCTGCTCGAGACCATGCGCTTCCTCGAGCAGAACGAGCTGCCGTTCTTCGGCGCGGGTCGCGATCTCGGCGCCGCCCACCGCGCGCTGTTGCTCGACCGGCGCGGCGTGCGCATCGCGCTCCTCGGCTACGACGAGTTCTTACCGCGGCGCTTCGAGGCCGGGCCGGCGCGTCCCGGCGTCGCGTGGAGCGAAGACGACGACGTCGTGCGCGACATCCGCGCCGCGCGCCGGGCGGGTGCCGATCTCGTGATTCCGTTCATGCACTGGGGCTGGGAGTACGAGCCCGGGCCCTCGGCGCGACAACGCGAGCTCGCGCGGCGCATGCTCGACGCGGGCGCGGACGCCGTCGTCGGCTCGCATCCGCACGTCACGCAAGGGGCCGAGTATTACCGTGGCAAACCCATCGTTTACAGCCTCGGCAATTTCGTGTTCGACGGCTTCGACGCGCCGGAAGCGCGCCTCGGCTGGCTGCTCGAGCTCGAGCTCACGAAAACCAAAGTCGTGCGTTTCCGCACCGAGAGCGCGCGCCTCGACGAGAACGGCTTGCCCACGCCCGAGCCAGCGACTCCGAGTCCCTGCGGCGAAAACGGTGAGGTTCGACCCTGCAAGAGGTAGGCAAAACGCGTACCTCCGCCCTCGACACCGCGTGAAGGTTTCCTCGCACCGGGGACTGACGTTGTCCCGAAAACGACCGTTCGGTGAGGTGGACCGAAACGAGACCGCTCGCCGATGCATTCCCTTTTCGAGGCGGCCACCAAGCAGCTGAGCGCGGAGCCGATCTGCGACCCCGATGCCCTCGGCGAACGCTGGCTCGGGCGGCGCGTGGGAAATTACGTCGTCGATCGCCCGCTGGCGCGAGGTGGGATGGGGTCGGTCTATGTAGCGCGGCATCCGCAACTCGGACGCGAGGTGGCGGTGAAGTTCCTCACGCAGAGCGTGAACGCGGCGCCCGAGCTCGCGGCGCGCTTCCTCGCGGAGGCGCGCGTGACGGCGAGCCTGAACCACCCGAACATCGTCGAAATCCTCGACTTCGGGGAGCTCGACGGCGCGCTCTATTACGTGATGGAGCTCCTGCGGGGGCAGAGCCTGCGCCACGTGATGCGCGAGCAACGGAAGTTCAGCGCGGCAGCCATGAAGCCGTACCTCGAGCAGATTTGCTGGGCGCTCGAGGCGGCGCACGGCGCGGGCATCGTGCACCGCGACCTCAAGCCGGCCAACGTGCTCGTGCTCGAGGGCGGGCCGCTGCGGCTCAAGCTGCTCGACTTCGGCGTGGCGAAGCTCATCTCGAGCGCGGCGGCCCCCACGCAGACGCGTGCCGGCCAGGTGCTCGGCACGGCGACGCACATGGCCCCGGAGCAAGCGCTCGGCGAGCCGACGCGGGTGACGCCGCAGAGCGATCTCTACTCACTCGGCGCGATTGCGTACGAGATGCTCACGGGGACGCCTGTCTTCCACCACGAGTCGGACATGATGCTCATGGTGATGCACGTGCGCGACGCCGTGCGGCCGATCCGCGAACACGTGCCCGAGGTGCCGGAAAACGTCGCGAGCCTGGTCGAGACGTGTCTGGCCAAAAACCCCGCCGATCGCCCGCTGGGCGCGCGCGCCCTCGCCGAAGCGCTCGCGAAAGCGCTCGCGCATCCCCACGCGGTGGTGAGCCCGCCGCAACGCCCCGTCGAGACGCCCGCCGAGCGCGCCGTCCTCGCAGAACGACCGACACGGCTCGCGTCCGTGCCGCCCGCGGTGCACGGGGACCCGCTCGCCGACGTGACGGACCCGCTCGCCGACGTGACGGACCCGCTCGCCGACGTGGCGGCGCTCGCCGACGTGGCGGCGCTCGCCGACGTGGCGACGCTCGCCGTCGCGGCCGCACCCGCGGCGCTCGAGACGACGCGCGTCGCCGAGGTCGTGCCCAGAGCCGAACCGCGTGTGGCCACGCCGCCTCCCGCCGCACCGGTGCGCCCGGTCGCACCGGTGCGTGCGCCCCTGCCCGCGAACGCGCGAGACGTAGCGAAAGGCGCGCCGGTGCCCAAGGGCCCGGAGCCGAAAGCCGCCGACGCAGCGACGGACGGCGAGTCCACCGTCGCGACCCTGCTCTCGCGCCTGCAGCGCCGCGGCGATTTCCCGGCTTTCGGGCGCACGATGGGCGAAGTGAGCCAAAAGGCCGACGCGAACGGCGCCTTCTCGGCCGGACAGCTCGGCGACACCATCCTCAAGGATTACGCCCTCACCGCCAAGCTCTTGCGCGTCGTCAATGCGAACTATGCCCGCCGCTTCGGCGGCCGGATTTACAGCATCAAGCACGCGATCGTGATCTTGGGCTTCGATCGCGTCCGCTCGCTCGCGCTCAGCATCAGCTTGTTCAAGACGTCAGGCAGCGGCAAGGAACCGGAGCGCGTCTCCGAATCGGCGATCAGCGCGCTCGTCAGCAGCGAGCTTGCGCGGAACCTCGCGACCCACGCGCGTGTGAACGACGACGAGGCGACCGTGTGCGCGATGTTCAAGAACCTCGGCCGGCATCTCGTGCTCGTTTATCTGCCGGAGCTCTTCGATCAGGTCGAAGCGGCCATGAGCGCGCACGGCCTCGGCGTGACCGTCGCCGCCAAGCGTGTGCTCGGCATCTCGTTCGAGGAGCTCGGGGCGGCAATTGCGAAGAGTTGGCAATTGCCGGAGCATGTGCAGAACGCGATGGCGGCAGGTGAGCTCGGCGGCCAAAAGCTCGAGCGCCCGGGGGATCGGCTGAACGCCCTCGCCGCGTTCAGCAACGAGCTCTGCGACATCGTCACGCGCGAATCACCGGAGAAGCGAGACCGCGCGATCCGGGACCTCCTGAGCAAGCACAAGCACCTCATCGGGATGGACGGCGAAGCGCTCGCCCAAATCCTCGAGCACGTCGAAGGCTCGCTCACCGAGCGCTACGCGGCCCTCCTCGGCAACGACTTGAAGTCGAGCCGCTTCGTCCGCAACGTCTCGAAGGCGCCCCCAGGCGCGCACGGGAGCCGCGGCGCAACGCCCGGCACGACCCTTTCGCTCCAAGACCGGATTCAGGAAGTGAAGCAAAACCTCGAGAGCGGCGGCTCCGCGCACGGCGTGCTGGGGCTCGCCCTGCGTCTCGTCGCCGATCACCTGGGCGCACGGTCACCACTGATTTTGACCGCGACCTCGGATCGCCAGAATCTGAGCGTCCGCTACGGCCTGCGGGACGATATCGACGGCCTCCGGCGCGAGCTCAAGTTCCCGCTCAGGACGGGCGGCCCGCGAACGCAGGTCTTCGCCGCGGCGTTCCACGCCGGAAAAGACTTCGTCGTTCGGGACTGCTTCAATAAGGAGAGCGCCGACGGGATCCCGCAGTCGTACTACGAGGTGCTGGGCTCCGCGGCTTTCGCACTCTACGCCTGTCTGGGTAAGGCCGTGTTCCCCGCACTCCTCTTGATCGAGGCGGATAGTCCCGAATGCTTGCCCGACCCGGCACGGGTGGCCGAGCTTAATGAACTCCGCCCGCTCATCGCGCGCGCCGCCGCTCGTACCTGAGCGCACCCCCGAGCGTTAAGCCTATTTTATAAAGAGTTTACAAAGAGCCGCCGAGTCTGATAGCGGTCTTTGCGGATTGTAATCACCGCAGGGCTATTTTCGAGCTCGAACGGAGAGAGAGGCTCTTACATGTCAAAGCGGACCGTCTTCGTCCAGGTTTTGGGTTTGGCTGCTTCGACGGCCACCGTGGCATTCGCGCAAGAGGCGCCGCCGACCGCGGGCGCGTCGGGCGGCGTTTCGCTCTCGACGTCGAACGGCGCGGACGCGTCCGCGACCGGCACCGCGGAGGCACCGCCACCGGCCGTTGCACCGCCGACGCCACCGGCGCCGCCGCCGCAGGAGCCGTTCGAGCCCTACGAGGAGGGTCTTCCGCCGGAAGCGAACGTGCTCGAGCTCGGTGCGTTCGGCGGTCTTTTGATCCCGAGCAACATTCACAACATTCGCGCCGACGACTACCGGCAGAGGCAATACCAGCTCGGCGCGGAGGGCGGCGCGCGCCTCGGCTACTACCCCCTGTCCTTCCTCGGCATCGAGGGCGAGGCGATGGCGGCGGGGTCCAAGGTGAAGGGCACGCCGAACCAAGCCGTGCTCTACGGCTATCGCGCGTTCCTCGTGCTCCAAGCGCCGACGGCCTGGATCTCACCGTTCCTCGTGGGCGGCTACGGGCGCCTCGGCGGCGTGAGCCACGCGATGGGCGCCGACGTCGATCAGGGCTGGATGTTCGGTGCCGGCGCGAAGATCCCCGTGACGCACATCCTCGGCGTCCGCTTCGATTTGCGCGACAATCTGACGCCCAACGATCACGCCGGCAGCGGACAGGCGCACAACTTCGAGGTCCTGCTCGGCCTCTCCGCGACGATTGAACGCTCGCGCAAGGAGGCGCCGCCTCCGCCGCCGGATTCGGATCACGACGGCCTCGCGGACTCGGCCGACAAGTGTCCGAACGACGCGGGTCCGGGTCCCGACGGCTGCCCGCCGGACACCGACGGGGACGGCGTGCTCGATCGCGACGACTATTGCCCGCGCGAGGCCGGTCCGGCCCCGAAGGGTTGCCCGATCATCGATCCGGATCCGGACAAGGACGGCGTGCCGATCCCGTGCGACGCTTGCCCGAACGAGCCCGGTATTCCGCCGGACGGCTGCCCCGTGCGTGATAAAGACGGCGACGGCATTCCGGACAACGTCGACAAGTGCCCGAACGAGCCCGAGACGAAGAACGGGTTCGAGGACCAGGACGGCTGCCCCGACAAGATCCCGGACGCCGTGAAGAAGTTCTCGGGTGTCGTCCAGGGCATCTACTTCAAGCAGGGCAGCGCCGTGATCCGGCAGGACTCGAAGCCCGTCTTGAACCAAGCGGTGCGCGTGCTTCAGGAGTACCCGAGCATCGGCTTCGAGATCGACGGGCACACGTCGAGCGAAGGCGACAAGGCGACGAACGACCAGCTCTCGCAAGATCGCGCGGACTCGGTCAAGCAATACATCGTCGATCAGGGCGTCGATCCCAAGCGCATCGAGACGCACGGCTACGGTTCGGACCAGCCCATCGCCGACAACAAGACGAAGGCAGGTCGCGAGAAGAACCGGCGCATCGAGTTCAAGGTGCTGCAGCCCGGAAACAAGTAACGCCACAAAAGCGCGACGCACGCTGCCGCCTGAAGCGCGCAGCGTGCGTCACCGAACGCGCGCGGTCGTCTCGAGCGACAGCGCGCGTTTTTACGTGCACGGGTCGCGTCAGCTCGCGAGCTGACGGCGCCGGCGCTGGCGCAGCCCCGCGAGCGCCGGGCAGATAGCCCCCGCGAGCACGCCGCCCGGGCTACCGCCGGGCGTGCTCGCGACGCTGCACGAGATGCCGCCTTCGCTGTCCTCCGGCACGTTGCCCGTAGCCGGCGTGGCATCCACGCTGGCGCCGGCGCTCAAGGTGGCGAGCTTGCCGCTCGAGCTGCCGAAGAGCGTCGAGAACAGCTGCGTGAGGCGCTTGTGACGGCCGTGACCTTTGCCGGCGCTGCCACTCGTGCCGCCGCTGCTCGATGCCGTGCCGCCGCTGCTCGACGCCGTGCCGCCGCTGCTCGATGCCGTGCCGCCGCTGCTCGACGCCGTGCCGCCGCTGCCGCCCGTGCCGGTGCTCGTGGAGCCACCGGTGCCGGCGCTCGTGGAGCCGCCGGTGCCGGACGCGCTGTCGCCGCCCGACCCGCCCGTCGGATCCGCAGGCGGCGCCGTCATCTGGGTACCGTCGTCGCTCACGCCGCACTTCGAGTCGAGAGCGACGATGAGCGGTGCGCCGTCGAAGCCGTCCCCGGAGCCGCCGTGCGGCGTGACGGTCACCTTGCAGTTCGAGCCGTCCTGAGTCGCCGTCACGTCGCTCTTGCCGTCGGCATCGACCGGGGCGTCGACCACGACGTGGAGCGCGCCCGCCGGCGCCGTGTACGCGAACGAGCTCCCCGTGCTGCCGTCCGGCGTGGTGTTCGCGATGACCGACACCCACGAGGAGCCGGCACGCGGGATCACGACGCCGCGGAAGCCGTCACCCGAGAGCTGCGTATGCGCTCCGGTGCTCGCGCCCGCGGCGCGTGCGGCCACGACGTGCATGGCGCTCGCGTTCGGCCCGCTCACGTCGATGCGGTACTCGGTGCCCGCCGGGATGCGCGAAAGCTCACAGCCGTGATCCGAGGAGTCGCACTCGGTGCCTTGCGGCATGGCGCGCACGCTCGGGGTCCCGCTCGAGGCGTACACCTCTTCGACCGCGAGTGAAGAGCCGCCGAGCGTCGCCGACGCCTGGTTGGAGGCGAGCGAGAACGAGCCGGGCGTGCGCACGCGGAGGTGCAGCCCGCGCGACGCGTCGCCCGTGACCACGCGGTCGATCAACACGACCTCGCCGGAATCCCCGTCCGGTACGAGCACGTAGTCGCGCAGAGCGTGCGAAACGTCGCTCGGCACGTCGTCACGGCTGAATTGATCCGCGTAGTCGCAGCGCGCGGCCGCGACGCCCGAGCTCGATTGGCGTGCCCAGTCGAGCTTGGTCGCCTTGCCCCAAAAGCCCTGGCTCGGCGAGTAACCCTCGGGCAACGAGTTCGAATCGACGGCCGGAGCGTTGCTGCTCAGCGTCGAAACGGTGCCGTACGGCGACGGATCGACGACCAGATCGTCCCCGCCGCGCGTGAGCACGAAATTGCCGGCGTCGTTGTGCTCGTGATCGGCGACCAGCCGGTGCGAACACTGAAAGACGCCCCAAACCGTGGCGGGCGTGTGGTTGCCGCGGAGGTACCAGTTGCCGGTGCCGCTCGCGAGGTGGTTCGTCGGCGAGTCACTCGGCAGGTCGTTGCTCGCGCCCGTGCGCGCGGCGGCGAGCGCGTCGAAGAGCGCGTTGTCGTTCTTCAAGCCGAGATCCGCGTTGAGCTTGCGCGCCCACGACTTCGCTTGGTCGCTGCCGAGGCCGGCGATCGTGGCGAGCAGCGGGCCGTTGTCGGGGTCGCGGTTCGGCGACGTGTTGTCGGAGTCGCCCGCGGCGAAGACCTGATGCGTCACGGGGGTGAGATCGTTCGCGAACCGGAGCACGAGCGAGTCCGCCCAGGCGCTCGCGCCCGGCACGTTCACGCCGTTGTCCGCGAGCGCACGCATGGAGAGCGCGTGCTCGAGGACGCTGAGCGGGCCGTACTGCCAGCCTTCCGCCCAGTCGCCGCCCTGGAGCACGCCACTCGCCGCGAGACCACTGCTCATGTCCTTGCCCCAGATCGTGTCGGTCACGGTCGCCCAGTGCGCGTCCCCGTTCGCGCCCGCCTCGCCGCCCTCGGCGATGGCGATCAGGGTCGCGGCAAAGGCGTAGCCGGCTTCGTAGTTCGCGCCCGCGAGGTCGGGCAGGTAGCCGTTCCCCTGGTACCAGCTCATCCACGCGTTGAAGCGCTCGAGCGCATGCGCGCGGAGGGCGTCGGTCATGCCGGGCGCGTCGTGCAGCCAGTCGTAGGCAATCGCCGAGTAGGGCGCGAACGTGCGCATGGCGTAGCCGGAGTCGTGGCTCACCACGTCGTCGCCACCGGCGCCGTCACCGACCTTCTGGTAGTCGTCGAGGAGCACGTTGAAGTACTTGAACGCCGTCGCGAGGTCGTCGGTGTTGCCGGACGCCTGAAACGACGCGAGGCAGCCCGAGAGGGTCGTGACGAACTCGAAACCTTGCCAGCCGCCGTCGTCGTAGTCCGACGGGCTCTCGCGGGCGGCTTCGCAACGCGCCGCGCCACGCTCCACCGGGCTATTCGTAACGCCCACCTGCGCCGCCAGGCCTTGTTTGGTGGCCGAGTCGAGCCACAGACGCGGATGCGCGCCGGAGGGAGCCGCCTGCGCGGCCAGCGTGAGGAGCGGGATCGTTGCGAGTGCAGAAGACGCCAGCAACCGCCGGTGGTGTTTTGCCATGTCGAGGCAACTAGCAGCGTGCGCCGACGCTCGCAGCGGGATTTGGGCTTGATTCTGATTGTCACGAGCTCGTCATGCCGCGCACGGCAGCGTGGCGAGATGTCACCTCCGTACGATCCGAATCCGCGATCCGCGTCCCTTCGCGAGCGCCGATCCGACCTCGAAAATTACAGTGCACGCCGTGAGCTCGAGTGTGTGCGAGCTGACCGCACGAGCGCCAATAGGTGGTGGTTGATCCACTCACTCTTCAGGGTTATTTTTTTGCGCGGCAAACTGGCACGCCCGACACCGGACGACATGCGACACTCACGAACCGTTTCGGGCACTTTGCGGCACCGGGTCATGACCGACTTATGACCGAGCGCGCGGGCCAGCGGCGCGACTTCACGGGCCGGTGCGCGGCGATCCGCGGGTGCTCAGCGCGGCTTGCGCGGCGTGAGGAAGCGCTCGAAGCGGGCGAGCTCGTCTTCGAGCGCGCGCCGGAACGAGCCCTCGCGCGGGGGCTTGCCCGAGACGTAGCCGAGCGTCGAAACAAGACCATGAGCGTCGTGGGTCAGGTTCGCCCAACCGATGACGTGCTCACCCCACAACAAAGGAAGCGCGTAGTAGCCGAATCTCCGCTGCTTTACGGGCGTGTAGGCCTCGAAGCGATAGGCCCAGCCCCAAAACAGCTCGAAACGCCGGCGATCCCACACGACCGGATCGAACGGCGAGAGCAGCCGGACACGGCCCGCGAGATCGTCCCGCGCCAGTCCCTTCGCGGCGCGACGCGCGTCTTCACCGGCGGGCCAAAACCAATCGATGCCGGCCACGTGCGCGCGCGAAAGCCGCCCTTTGGCGCGCGCGAGCCCGCGCCGGAGCTCGCCCCGCCACTGAGGCGCCGCGTAACGGAGCCGGCTCACGAGCGTCGCGAGGCTTTGCGCGGGGAGCGGCGCGTACTTGTTCACGGCGACGTCGATGAGCGCGTCGACGCTCGTTTCCACGGCATTCTCGAACGCGCGCGCTCGAGCTGGGGCGTAGACGCGGATGCCGGCTTCGCGCCGAGCCACGCGCAGCTGCCCGCGGTAGTGGAGCGCGTCGAGCAGGCGCGTCGTGAGGTTCGAGCTGCCGCCCCAATAGTTCTTCTCCGTGCCGCCGCCGAGCTGGCGCTCGACGTCGCGGGGGTGCGCGGCGCCGCTCGCGTGCACGAAGGCGAGCACCTCGTCCGACTTCTTCGCGCGGGCGCGCGAGTGTCGCTCGAAACCCGAGCGCGGGTGCATGAGCGCGCTGAGCGCCGGCGCGACGAAGCCGTAATTCACGAAGAAATCCTCCTCGACGGCGAGCTTTTCGTAGCGTTCCTCGAGGTCCCCCGCGCGGTAGTCGCGCACGCGCTCGCGCAGGATCAAGTCCTGAGCGCGCGCTGGAGCGCGGATCGGATCGGCTTGCACGAAGCCGAGCTTCGCGATGGCGCGCTCGAGCGTCGTCGGCGCGAAGAGACTGCGACGAACGGCGAAGCGGCGAAGCTCGGCGAGCGTGGGCGCGGCGCGGGTCACGGACGCGAAGGTACCGCGTCCACGGGCTCGGCGAGAGTGGACACGGCGCGCGCGGACGCGCTGCCGGCAAAAGCCAGGGCGGAGAGCAGCATCACCGCCGCGCCGTACTCGTCGGCGGTACGGACCACGCCGCCGCCGAAGACGACCCCCACGCCCGCGAGCACGGCGGGCAGCCCCATCGCAAGGTACGCGATGACGTAAAGGACGGAGAGGACGCCGGCGCGCTCGTGCGGCGCGGCCAGTGGAACCACGCTGCGCACGGCGCCCTGAAAGGCGCCGCCGAAGCCGGCACCAGCGAGAGCGGTGCCCGCGAAGAAACCGGCGACCGAGTCGGCGCGCACGGCGGCGAGCGTCGCGGCGATGCCCGCGATCAGCGTCGGCGTACCGAATTTCACGAGATTTTGCGGTGAGAGCGCGCGCGTGAAGAAGACGGCGAGCGCGCCCGAGCCGGCGAGAGCAAAGAGCGCGAGACCGCCGAGCAGCCGCGAACCCGAGCCGGTGAGCTCGCGCAGCAATGTCGGGCCGAGCGAGGCGTAGAAGCCGACGAGCGCCCAGGTGCCGACGATCGCGGGAGCGGCGAGCAGCATCGGTCGCCGGAGCGCGGAGGGCAGCTCGAAGCGCGGCTTGAGCGCCGCGAGCGCACCGCGCCGTCGCGCCGCGGTTTCCGGCATCGCGAGCACCCCGAACGCTTGCGCGACGAAGCCGACGCCGAGGAGCGCGTAGACGAGCACCGTCGGCGCGGGCAGATACTGCACGAGGAAGCCCGAGAGCAGCCCGCCCGTCGCGCTGCCGAGCATGGGACCGACGGCGTTCGCGGTGGCGCCCCGCGTGCGGTCGATGTCCACCATGCCCGCGCCGACCGCGCTCATCGCCGCGCCGGTCGCGAGGCCCTGCAGCACGCGCGCCGCGACGAGCGCGCCGACTCCGTGCGCCGTCGCGAACACGGCCATGGTCACGGCTTGGAGCAGCGCGGCGCCGAGCAGAACGGGACGGCGGCCGATGTAGTCGGACACCGACCCGAGCACGAGCAGCGCCGCGAGCACCGCGACGGCATAAATGCCGAACACGACGGTCGTGGTGATTGGCGAGAACCCCCAAGCGGCCTGGTACACGGCGTAGAGCGGCGTCGGGGCGCTCGAGCCGGCCAAGAACGACACGACGATCGACGCTTGCAGAAAAAACGCGGTGTTTCGCGTGAGAGACATCGTCAGGCACCTCCGAACAGACCGGTCTGTCTGAGACCTTGACTATAGACAGACCAGTCTGTATGGTCAAGTCCATGGCCGTTACGAAATCCGACGCCCCGGTGCGTGACCGCCTCCTCCTCGCGGCCAACGAGCTCTTTTACGAGGAGGGCATCCACGCGGTCGGCATCGAGCGCGTGCTCGAGCGCGCCCAGGTCGCCAAGGCGTCGCTCTACAGCACCTTCGGCAGCAAGGACGATCTCGTGCGCGCCTATCTCGAGGCGCGCGACGAGCGGCGCCGGAAGCGCATCGGCGCGGCCCTCGCCAAGCATTCGGATCCGCGCGCCCGCGTCCTCGCCGTCTTCGACGTGCTCGGCGAGGTCGTGAGCGAGCCGAACTATCGCGGCTGTGCGTTCGTCAACGCCAGCGCCGAAGGCATGCGCGGCGAAAGCAAAGCCAAGCGCGTCTGCGTGGGCTCGCGCGCCTGGTTACGCGAGCTCTTCACCTCGCTCGCGGCGGAGCTCGGCGCCGCGGATCCCGAGCGCCTCGGCGATCGGCTCACGCTGCTCTACGACGGCGCCACGGTGTCGGCCGCGATGGACGGAAGAGCCGACGCGGTCACGGAAGCGCGCTCGCTCGCGCAGGAGCTCATCGCCGCGCCTGCGCGGTAATGCTCGGCGGCTCCTCGCGCATCGTAGCGGCGCCGAATGCGGGCCGTGCCGGCTATTTTGTTGTTGGTATGGGCACGGCGGGGTGCCCGGGACTGACTCGCGCTCAACGGAGCTGGCAGAGCTCGAGCACGTTCATGTCGGTGTAGTCCTGATTCTCACCGGCCATGGCCCAGATGAAGCCGTAATTCTTCGTGCCCGCGCCCATGTGAATCGACCAAGGCGGCGAGATGACGGCCTGTTCGTTCTCGAGCACGACGTGACGGATCGCGTCGGGCTCGCCCATGAAGTGGAACACGCGCTCCTTTTCGCCGAGGCCGAAGTAGAAGTACACCTCGGAGCGCCGGTCGTGGAGGTGGGGCGGCATCGTGTTCCAGACGCTGCCCGGCTTGAGCAGCGTGAGGCCGAGCAGGAGCTGGGCCGAGCGGCACGTCTCGGGGACGATGTATTGGTAGATGGTGCGCTCGTTCGAAGTCTCGAGGGCCCCGCGCTCGAGCGGCACGGCTTCGTCGATCGAGATCTTGACGGTCTCGAACCGCGCGTGAGCGGGCGTGCTCACGAGGTAGAACTTCGCCGGATCGCTCGCGGCCGCCGACTCGAACGCGAGCTCCGCCGTACCCATCGGCACGTAGAGCCCGTCGCGCGGCGAGAGCTCGTGGACGGCGCCGTCGACGCGGACGCGGCCGGGGCCGCCGACGTTGACGATGCCGAGCTCGCGCCGCGCGAGAAACGGCACGTCGCCGCGCTGCTTCGGCAAGCCGAGCGCGCTCTCGACCGGCATCGCGCCGCCGATGACGAAACGCTCGACGTGGGCGTAGCTGAGCTCGACCGCGTCCGGCGCGAAGAGCCCGTCAATCACGTAGCGTTCGGCCAGCGCCGCGGCGTCGGCACCGCGCATCATGTCCGGGTGCGTCGCCTGCAGGGTGCGCCTGTACATGGCGCACCTTTACTACGAATCGTGACGCTCGCCGAACGACTCCGGATCCAAGTGACGCTCGCCGAACGACTCCGGATCCATGCGCGAGGTGGGCGGCGGCGGGGGCTCGGCGCCGAAATGCGCGGCGAGCGCATCAGCGGCGACACGCCCCGAGTGATTGCGCGGTCTGTAGACGTCGGGGTCGCGTTCGAGCGGCAGCGGCAGAATTTCGCCGCCGCTCGCGATGCGCTCGAGATCGGCGAGCACCGCGTCCATCGACGGGTAGCGGTTGTCGGGATGCTTGCGCATGCAACGCATGATCACTTGCTCGAGATCCGCGTCGAGCCCCTCGACGAGCCACGACGGCGGCGGGGTCGGCGAGAAAATTTGGTGACTGAAAAGATCGACGCTCACGTCGAGATCGAACGGCAAATGGCCGGTCACGAGCCGAAACATCACCGTTCCGAAGACGTAGACGTCGGTCCGCGCATCGACGGGATCGGCGAGCACTTGCTCGGGCGCCATGTACTGAGCCGTGCCCAGCACGAGATTGGTGCTGCTCGGGCCCGCGTCGGGATCGCGCGTGTCCTTGGCGAAGCCGAAGTCGATGATCTTGACGTGCGGCAGGGCGCCGGGCTGTTCGACCATGAACAGGTTGCCCGGCTTGATGTCACGGTGAACGATGCCCGCGGAGTGCGCGGCGGCCACGCCCTTTGCCACCTCGCGTCCGATGGCGAGAGCGAGCGGCTCCGGCATCGCGCCGTGGGCGTCGAGGTACGCCGAGAGCGGCTCACCGACGAGCGCCTCCATCACGACGTACGGCGGTTCGTCGGCCGGCTCCTCGACGGCGAAGACACGCGCGACCGCCGGGTGCGACACCGCCATCGTCGCGCGCGCGCCCGCGACGAAACGTTCGCGGTGCTGGGGGTCGCGCGCCGCGTTCGGGTAAAGCCATTTGACCACGACCGGCGCGCCGGTCGTCTCGTCCACGGCAAGGTACACCTCGGCCGTTCCACCGCGTCCGACCACGCCGGCGATGCGGTAGCGTGACCCCAGCACCAGGCCGTCCTTCGGGCTCGCTCGAACGCGAAAATCCTCGACGGCTGGCGACAGGTCCAAAGCTTCGGTTTCCTTCCGGGAGGCGTAGACGACCAGGGCCGGAGCGGCAACTCGGGGTCGATTTCTCGGCCGCCGGGGCCGAAGAGGAGATTTGCGACAAGAGCAGAGGCGCCCCGTCATCCCAGCAAGCGAGGGATCATGATGGAAGGCGAGCTCAGTGGCTGGAGCAGGGTCGACGGTTCGGACCTGCCCGTTTTACGCCGCGCGACGAACGAAGCGGCACGGTCGCGGGCGATCGAATGGGACTCGGCGAGCGGCGGCGCCTTCGAGCTCGGCGAGCTCTGGAATCGGCTGACCTGCGGAGCTTGGCGGCTCCGTGACGCTTTCTCGAACAGCGACCGCCTGTTCGCAGTCGTCGAACAGACCGAGCGCGCGCCCCGGCGCCGGGGAACGCGCGCCGCAGCGATGACGGAGCAGGTGCTGCTCGGCCAAAGCGCCAAAGCCGTCGCCATCGAGCGAAACGTCTCGGATTCCGCGGTCGCGCTCGCCATCAAGATGCACCTCGGGATGATGGGGCTCCGTTGCCGGGTGCGCGGCGTGCCGCACATCGTGGTCATGGCGGCCCGTGCCGCGCGCACGCCCCACGCCAGGAACTTGCGCGGGCGCATCGCGCTCGTGCCGGATTCGGAGCGAATTGGCTGGATCATCAGCGTGGTTTGCCCGGATCTGAGCCTGCTCGACCCCCTTTCGGCCGCGGAGCGCAGCGTCCTGCTTCAGCTTCTCGAGGGAAAGAGCTACGTGCAGATCGCTGGGGCCCGCCACACGTCCACGCGGACGGTCGCGAACCAGGTCGGAACGGCGTTTCGAAAGCTCGGCGTGTCCGGGCACGGCCAAACGCTCGATCGGCTAATGTCGCGGACGCTCTGCGTTCCGCCCGTAGAAGCGCGCGCGTAAACCGCGCGCGTGCGCAACGCGGCGACTGGGCGCCGGCGGCGAGCTCGCTCGGGACGCTCGGACCGAAAGGATTTTCCCAATCGGGCGTCTTTTTCGGCGCGCGGACCGGTGCGGGCGCCTCGGGCGCCGCGACACCGCCGGATTGGGCGATGTCGCGGACGCTCGCGGGCAGCGGTGAGCTCGTCGCGGCGCGCGGCGGCGCCTTGGCGCTCGTGCGCAACGGCGGGGCGAGCGCCATGTCGGGAGCAAGCCTGCCGGGCGCTGCTAAACGTGGTGCCGATGGCGACTTCGGTAGGAGCGCAGGTGGCGCCGATTCGTCGCCCGCGACGGGCGTTGGCCGTGCATCATCCGCCCGCTGCAGCTCGGCGGCCGGGCTTGGCGACGGCGCGCGGGGCATCGCCGTGGGCTCCGCCACCCGGTGAGTTCCGACGCTCACGCCGCGCACGAGCAAGAGCGCTGCTGCGGCCACCAAGCCGGTGACGATGCTCGACGCGAGGAAGAGCGCGCGGCGCCGGCGGAGAGCCGGGCCCTCGGTGGCCTCGGCGATGGCGTCGAGCAGAGCGCCCACCGATTCGAAGCGCTTCTCCGGGGCGCGCTCGAGGCAGCGCAGGACGAGCGCGTCGAGCGCCCTCGGCACCTCGGGATTGAGAGTGCTCGGAGGAACGATGCTCGCACCGAAGGCCAGCTGCCGCGGTCGCGTCAGGCGCGGCCCGGAAGGCGCGTCGAACGGCAACTGGCCCGTCAGCATTTCGTACCAGACGACGCCGAACGCGTAGAGGTCGCTCGCGATGGAATACCCCTGCCCTTGGAAGTGCTCGGGCGCGATGTAGCCGAAGGTGCCGACCAAGTTCGGGTGGCTCGTGCTCGCGTGCGGCTCGCCGTCGAGCGCACGCGCGAGCCCGAAGTCGAGCACGACGGCCGTGCTCAGGCCTTCCGACGCGCCCTTGAGCATCACGTTGTCGCTCTTGAAGTCGCGATGCAAGACGCCCGCTTCGTGAGCGGCGCGAAGAGCGAGCAAGAGCTCGCGCGCGAGCTTCTTCGCTTCGACGAAGGGCAACGCGCCGGCGAGGCGCACGCGCTGCCCGAGCGTCTCCCCCTCGACGAACTGCATGGTGAGAAAATGCAGCTCGGCGCGCGTGCCCGCGTGGGCGTGCGTGCCTACGTCGTAGATGCGGCAGACATTCGGGTGACTCACGAGCCGAGCGAGCTGCACCTCGGCCTTCAGCCGGCGGACGGCGCGCGCGTCGTCCGAAGCGGTGGAGTTCACGGTTTTGAGCGCCACGCGTTCGCTGAGCACGCGATCGTACGCCTCGTACACCTCGCCCATGCCGCCGCGCGCGATGAAGCGCCGGATTTCGTAGCGCCCGCCGACCAGCGTTCCGCGTGGGAACGTCGTGTTCCAATCGAGCTCGCCGCGCGAGCCTACGGGCGCGGTGGGCGCGGAGGCAAAGAGCTCCGTGTGCGCAACGTCGGCGGCGAGGTACTGGCAGGTTTCGCAGCCGTCGAGGTGCGCCTCGAGCGCCGAACGCTCCGCCTCGTCGAGCTTGCCGAGCGCGAACGCCGCGAGCGCTTCTTCGGTCGGACAATCCGCGTGGACGCTCGCTTCGACCATCAGCACTCCGGAGCTTGGACGAAGCTGCCCGAAAGCTTCAGTTCGAGCACGCTCGCGAGCCCACGCGCGATGCTGATGAATTCGCTGTCGGTGAGCTTCACGTCGCGTTCGGCGAGCGCGACCCGTAAACCCTCCGCGATCGCCGTCCGGGCGCGCTCGAGCCAGCGCGCCGCCGTCGCGCGATGCACGTCGTAGGCGCGGCCGATCTCGTCGATGTTGCAGTGGCCGCACACGTGCATCCGGAGCGCGTTGCGCTCCCGCAGCGGTAGCTTCGCGACGGCCTCACGCAGCGCGAGCTGGAACAACTGGCCGTAGCGCGCGCGCGCCAGCGCGAGCTCGGCACTGTGCTCCGGCGCGGCGAGCGCGTCCGTGAGCTCGACCTGGCGCGCGCCGGCGACGCCGAGCGCGCGACAACGATCGATCGCCGTGCGCGTGGCGGCCACGCGCACCCACGCCGCGAGCGGCCCGAGCCCGCTGTACTTCGCCACCTTCGCGCGCGGCCCGAGCAGCAACTTGTCCCAGACCTCCTGCAGCGTCTCGTCGATGAACTCCCGATCCTTGCGGACGCGCGCGACGGCCACGCGCGCCACGGGCACGACCTCGCGCGCGAACGTGCGTAGGGCTCGCACGTCCCCGAGGGCGCACGCGCAGCAAAGGAAGAGATCGGCGCCTTCGCGCTCGTCCGCCGCGCCTTGCGGGCCGAACAAAGCTTCGCAATGCCGCGCGAACTCGTCGAATCCGAGCGGCACGTCGGGCCACTTGCGCAACCCTTCCTGGTACATCCGCTGCACCACGCCGGCACTCATGAACGCCAGTCTACCGCGAGAGTCCCGTCGCGAGACAGCCAGTGCTCCGGCCCAGCGAACAATTGACCATCGAAGCAAGGGGACGGCCGAAAACGGTGGGCCGGGCTCCGCCCTCGCGAGACCAATGGACGAGGCCTCTAAAAGAATGCTTGTACGGAAGCGGTCGTTCCGATTCGGACGGTGAGCCTCGCCGCCGCCGGCTTTCGGGCTTGGGGGCTTACTACCAGTAGCGTCAGGCCCGTCGCGGCTAGACCCAACGCGCCGCCACCGAGCGCCCAGGCCCAGGTATTTTCTCGGGTGCCTCGTGCATAAAGCGCCTGATCTTCAGGGGTGTAGCGGCCGGCACCGAGACGACCCTCGAATTTGCCCACGTCGAATTGGCCTCGCAGCGCGAAATAGAGCGCTCCAGTGCTCGCGGCGAGTGCCGCGCCGACCGACGACCAGCCGGCCACTCGCGTAGGCGTCCAGTAGGACGCTGGTGGTGCCGGCGCGGGAGCCGGCTCGATCGCGGCGGCCGGCGGCGGCGCGAGCACGGGCATGGTGACGGGCACCGCGTCGTCCGGGCACTCCGCGCGGAGCTCGGCCCTCGC
Organism: Polyangiaceae bacterium; assembly: GCA_025936045.1. Lineage (GTDB taxonomy): Bacteria > Myxococcota_A > Polyangia > Polyangiales > Polyangiaceae > PMG-095. Next base: position 40,259 of record JAICUB010000009.1, read on the forward strand.
GCGCTCCGCGTCTTCGCGGTGCCGCCCCCGCGTCGTGCGGGCGAGGTACTCGTCGTACGCGTTCGCGGCCGCGCTGCAGTGGAGGAGCTCACGCTGGAGCTCGCCGAGGTTATAAAGGAGCTCGGGACGGCCCGAAAGCTCGTACGAGCGCTGCATCGATTCGAGCGCGCCAGCGACGTCACCGGCCGTGTAGCGCGCTTCGGCTTCGCGGAAGAGCTCAGCCGCGGCCCGGCCGGAGTCCGGCGCCGCGGCGGCGTCGCCCGTAGGCGCGGGCTCGTCCGCGTGGGCCGCACCGCTCCGAAGCACGAAGAGCGCGCACGCGAGCACGCTCCCGGCGCATCGACACCGAGCTCGCACGTGGCGCCTCGCGTTCACGACTCTCCTCGGCCCATGGGTGCCCGGATGCTCTCACGAATGAGCGAGCATCGAAATCCCGATTCAACACTTTACTATACCGAAGAGCGTTCGCATCGAGCGTGAATTTTAGAGCGCCGATACGCACCCAAGCGAGCTTGGGTGTAAACAGCGTATTTCACTCGGCCCTTCGCGGACCGTTCGCAAAAATGACTTTTCCACGCCCGCCGGCAGCAGCCATGCGCAGTGCGGCCGAAAAGTCGGCGAGCGGCGCGTGCGCCTGAACTGGAAGCGGCAGGCGCCCATCCGCGATGGCAGCCCAAAGGGCGGCCAGCATGCGCTCGCTTTCGGGCGCGGAGAGACCGGCAAGGAAGCGATCGATACCGAAACCCGACCACGTCAGATTGCCATAGATCAGCGTCGCATTGCGGATCGGGACCGGCTCGGGGCTCAGCGTACCGTAAGCGACCACCGTGCCACCCGCCGCGACCGCGGGAAAGAGCGAGCCCGTGAGTGGGCCGCCGACGCAGTCGATGAGCGCGGCAATGCCGTGACCGCCTTCGAGGTCACGGACGCGGGCGGCGAGGTCCGGCGTGTTTTCCGCGAGCGGACGTACGTCGGGGGCAAGCTCGCCGAGCGACTCCTCGCGCGCGATGCCGATCACGCGCACGCCGCGTTCGGCGGCGAGCACGCTCACGAGCGTGGCGACCGACGACGACGCCGCGGTGAGCGCGATACAGTCGCCCGCCCGCACGCGCGCCGCGTCGAGTAACCCCCAGGCCGTGATCGGATTGACGACGAACTGCGCGGCCGCGTCGACGGCAATGTCGCCGGGGATCGGGTAGACGCGCTCGACCGGCGCGAGCGCGAGCTCGGCCCAGGCACCCGGCCAGCGGAAGGCCACACGCGTGCCCGGCGCGAGCCGAACGCCCGCCCCTGCGCTGACGACACGACCGGCTCCCGAGAGACCGGCGACCTGCGGGAACGCCGGCTTTGCGCGGTACGTTCCGCGCACGAAGGAGAAGTCGGCGGGATGGACCGGGCTCGCCTCGACGGCGACGAGCACCTCGGCGGCCGCGGGTACGGGCTCGCGGACGTCGCGCAAGGTCAGGACTTCACGGGCTTCTCCGGTTTGTTCGAAGACGAGGGCTTGCATGGGACGCTCCTTGGTTGAGGCCCTTCCAGCCTGCTGTTTGTTTTGCGCACAGACCAGCGCTAAGTCAGCACAATGTCTGTGCAAAAACGCTCAGAACGTCTGGACTGGGACGGTCTCCGCTATTTTCGGGCCGTCGCGACGGCCGGCACGCTCTCCGCCGCCGCACGCGCGCTCGGCGTGGAGCACACGACCGTCGCGCGGCGGCTCGACGCGCTCGAGGGCGAGCTCGGCGCGCGGCTGTTCTTGAGAAATGCCCGCGGCTACGCGCTCACGCGGGTCGGCCAGGCGCTGCTCGAGTCGGTGGCGGCGATGCACCGTGAGGTCTCCGCCATCGCGCGGCTCGCGGAAGGACAGGACGTCGAGATGACGGGCGCCGTGCGCATCGCGACGGCGGACGCGCTCGCCAAGCACCTCATTTTGCCCGCAATCGGGCCGCTCATCGCAGAGCATCCGGGGCTCTGCCTCGAAGTCGTGAGCGACACGCGCCAGCACGATCTCGCGCGGCGCGAGGCGGACATCGCACTCCGCATCGGCGCGTCGCTCGACACGCGGCTCGTCGGGCGCAGGCTCGCGGGGCTCGGGTTCGGACTATACGGCGCGCGGCCGCGGCCGGCACGGCTCGCGCTCGCACGCGCCGAGTTCGTCACGTTCGACGAAGTCGTGGGCAAGCTGCCGCACGAAGCTTGGCTTGCCGAGCACGCGCCGAACGCTCGCGTCGTGTTGCGCTCGAACCGGCAAGAGACGCTGACGGAAGCCGTACGGCTCGGCCTCGGGCTCGGCCTCTTGCCGTGTCTCGTCGCGGGGCCGAGCGCGGGGCTCGCGCGCGGGCTCGGGCCGGACGAGGTGTTCACGCGCGAGCTCTGGTTGCTCGTGCACCCGGACCTCCAGGGCTCGCGGCGCGTACGCGCCGTGATGAGCGCCATCGCGAGCTACGTGGAGGCGCATGCCGACGCGGTCGCGGGAGCGTGAGCCTGGCGCCATTTTCGCCACTCCTCCGAGTGAGAACGCGTGGTATCGCGGACGGATGGCTCGGGCTCGTGTGTGGTTCGGCGTGCGCCTGCTCGTGCTCGCGCTCGTGGCGAGCGTGCTCGGCGCCGGGATCGCGGCGTACACGGACTTTTTGCACTGGAGGCCGCCGGCGCCGGTCGTCGTGAGGCCGAAGCCGAAACCGAAGCCGCCCGCCGACACGCTTCCGGACCCGATCGTGCCCGACCGTCCCGTGCACCTCGACCCCACGCGTTCGGCCACGAGCGGGGACTGGGTACACGCGCACCCGAGCTTTCAGTATTCGCGCTCCAGCGCGCAGCGCGGCGGCGTCAATCCGTGCGCGTTGCCGGACGCCGACACGAGCGGCTTTTTGCCGTGGCAGGCCTTGGCGAAGGGCCAGTTCACGGCGCCGCGCGCAGGAGCCGTCGCGGCCAACGGCGACTTCGATCTCGTCATGCACTTTCACGGCCAGGACCTCGCGCGTCGCGAGCTCATCGAAAGCGGACAGAAGTTCGTGCTCTACGGGCTCACGCTCGACGCGAGCGAGAGCTACTCGGGGCTCTTCGCCGGGTCGAAGTTGATGAGCGGGCTCGTCGCCGGGATCGAGGCCGCGGTCGGCGCCGCGCACGGGGTGAAGGCGCACGCGCGCCACGTCGCGCTCACGGCGTGGAGCGCGGGCTACATGGCGGTGCTCTCGATCCTCGTGCAACCGGAGGCGAAAGACGTGGACGCCGTCGTGCTGATCGACGGCCTCCACGGCCAGCGCGGTGCGCTCGAGCACCAGCTCGCGCCCTTCGTCGAGTACGCGCGGCGCGCCGAGGCGGGCGAGCGCTTCATGTTCGTGACGCATTCCTCGATCGATCCCCCCGCGTTCGCGTCGACGACCGAAGCGGTGCACTACCTGCTTTCCGCGCTCGGAGAGAAGCCTACGGCCGTCAAGCGCGACGATCGCGGCGGGCTCGAGCTCATCGAGTATTTTTCACGCGGAAACTTCAACGTGCGCGGTTACGCGGGGAACGACAAAGCCGACCATTGCGCGCAGGTGATGCTGCTGCGGGATGCGTTCGCCGCGCTCGGCCGCCACTGGCGGCGTTGAGGGCGAGCGACCTCGCGTCGGTGGGCGCACGCCGTTCCACTGGGCGAGTGAGCTCACGACGTTTCGCGAGCTCTTCGGCGAGGTGATGATCAAGCGCATGGCGCTGCCCGTGGTGCCGCCGATGGGCGACGTGAAACACGCTCGTGTTCTCGTGGAAGGCGGGCGTGCTCGTCTACGAAGACGACGAAGCGGCTGAGGTCGCCGCCCGCGTGCGGTCCGGCTGGCGGAGCGCCGAATGGTCCGACGGGGCCGGAAGCTCGGTCCGGAAAGACGCCGGCAACGTCAGTCGTTCGGCAAGAAGCCGAGCACGCCCGTCGCGTAGATCTGGCTCGCGTCGCCGTCGCCGCTGTGCGTGAGCGGGCCGTCTTCATGGCCGGCGAACGCGACCCCCTCGGGCGTGGCGAAGGCGGAGTGGAGCTCGTTGTGGCGCGGGCCTGGCGCGAGCGTACGGCGGATCGGCGCATCCGAGAGCGACGGAAGCTCGCAGAGGAGCTTGTTGCCGTTGGTGAGAACGCTCAAGCCGTCGGGGTTTTGCAGCCAGCCGTCACTGCCGGCGAGCAGCCAGCCGCCGCCCGCTCGCGCGCCGACGCCGAGGAATACGCTCGAAGCGTCGAACGTGAGGACGGCGGTGTCCGAGACGTCTCCCGCGCTGCTCGTGACGCTGACGAGCGCGTCCCACTCGGTGTTGTCGAAGCCGGAAAAGCGGCGTGAACGACCGACGACCGCGACGGAGTCCCCCTGCACGCGTAACGCGTACGGTTCGTCTTCGTGCTCCGAGCCGATGACGCGCGTCCACACGCGAGCACCCGCGGCGTCGAGCTTGGTGAGCAAGATGTCCGAATCCCCCGCGCCCGGCAGCTCCGGATCGGGCGGGAGCGGCACGAGGCCGTCTTGAAAGAGGTCGGCGTGCACGCGAATGCGCAGCGGGTCCGCCCAGGTCGCGACGAACGCATTGCCGTCCGCGTCGGAGTCGACGAAGGCGCGGAACCAGGCGCCGATGGCGCCGAAGGTGTCGTAACTACCGCCGATCGGCAGAAACGGCGTGAGCCCGACGGGCGGCTCGATCAGCGTACGTGCCGGCGCCGCCCACGCGCCGCCCGCGAACGACACGCGATAGCCGATGACGGCGTCGATCGTCGTCACCGCGACGACGAAAGCGCCCTCGCCCGCCGCGGCTACGCGCGCGGGATCGAGCACGAGGCCGTTCCCCTCCAAGTCGGTCGCGCCGGCTTCGCTCGCGTGCGGATCGGTCGCGACGGCGGGGTCGTGGAGCTCGGCCTCGCCGAGCTCGGCGAGGTCCGGCGCGAGTCGCAGCAGCGAAAAGACGCGCGTGTCGGAGACGAGCACGACCGTGAGCTCGCCCGACGGGTGGACGCAGAAGTCGGAGACGTATCGATGCTCGGGAGCCGACCACTCGTGGATCGTCGCGAGGTTCGAGCTCAGCAGACGCAGGCGCGTCTTCGGCGGGACGGTGGCGGCAAACCCGAGGATCTCCTCCTCGAGCACGACGTCCCGCCCCGCTGCGGTCCGGAGCCGCTTGCGCTCCGAGTGCCCTGGTACGCGCGCGAGCGCCACTTCACCCGTCTCACCGGCACTCCCCTGCTCACCCGCAGCCGCGGAATCACCCGCACCCGCGTTTTCGTCGCGGCCGCCGGCGCCCGCGTCCGTAGCGCGGCCGGTGGACCCGCCGCTTCCCGACGTGCCGGCACTGCCGCTGGTGCCGGCGCCGGTGCCGCCTCGTCCCGAACCGTTTCCGTGCTCGGATCCTCCGCGTCCCGAGCCGCCCTGGGACGAAGTAGCGCCGGAGGCGCCATGTTCCGAAGTACCGCCGGACGCGCCGTGCGGTGACGTTCCACCCGCTGCACGCGCGCCGCCGTCGTCGCCAGCTGCGCCGCCCGCGTCGCCCCGTGCGGCACCGCCGCCCTCACTGTGAGCTCCGCTTCCCCCGCGCGCCGCTGAGCCGGCGGCTCCCGCGAGCGACACGCGCGGCTCGCTCTGGTCGTCATCGCAGCCGAGCGAAAGCACCATTGCCAATGCGAGCCACGCGTACCGACTAGCCACCGTGGCAAAGACCTGGGGCGACACCCCGCGAAGGTCAAGGTCGCGGCCCGGCCGTCCGGGAGCTTCGGCCGTTGACGGCGCGCCCAGGCGGCGTTAGTTCGGTCAATATGGTTGACCTATTATCGGCTTCGGCCGGGCTCGATTTGACGGTAGAAGCGCGGGTCGAGCCGCGCTTCGTCGATGCCATGGGCCACATGAACGTGGCCTTTTACGCGCAGCTCTTCGACCGAGGTGTGTGGACGTACTTCGAGCGTCACGGCCTCGACGCCGGCTACATGCAGCGCGAGCAGCGCGGCGCCTTCGCGCTCGAGGAGACCACGCGGTACCTCGCCGAGATGCGCGAGGGCGAGCCGCTCACCGTGCACACGGGCTTGGTCGAAGTGCGCGAGCGGACGCTCCGGCTCGTGCAGGTGATGACCGCGGTGGACCAAGGCGTACGGGCGGCGGAGCGCGAGCTCGTCGCCGCGCACATCGATCTGAAGATGCGCCGGACGGCGCCGTTTGCGCCCGAGCTCGCCGCGAGCCTGCGCTCGAAGCTCTGCCAGGTGCTACCCGACGGCACGCCGAGCGAAGCCGCCGCCCAGGCGTTCGCGCTCGCGTGGATCGCGGCGTGGAATCGACGTGACGCCGAAGCCGTGCTCGCGCACTACACGGAGGATTGCGTGTTCGTGAGTCCGAAGGCCGAGCGCATCACGGGGCGCGCCCGCGTCGAGGGCAAGGCGGCGCTCCGAGCGTACTGGCAGCGCGCGCTCGAACAGAGCGGCACGCTGGAATTCACGCTGGACCTCGCGGCGTACAGCGCGCGGAGCGCGACGCTCACCGTGCTTTATACCGCGCGGTCCGCAGGGCGCGAACCGGTGCGCGCGACCGAAATCATGCGTTTTCGCGGGCCGCTCGTCGGCGAGGGTGAAGCGCTTTACGGCGCTACGGCTCCCGCGCCCGAGGCGCGATGAGCCTCGGGGAAAATGAGCCGCTCGCGCTGCTCTACTTCGGCTTTCGCACCGTCGTGAAGCGTCCGGACGAGGAGCTCGCGCGGTTCGGCCTCGGACGGGTGCATCACCGCGTGCTGTTCTTCATCGCGCGGCGGCCCGGTCTACCCGTGAGTGAGCTCATGACGATCCTGGACGTGAGCAAGCAAGCGCTTCACGCGCCGCTTCGCCGGCTCGTCGGCGGCGGCTTCGTGCGCAGCGCCGAAAATCCGGAGGATCGGCGCGAGCGCCGTCTGACGCTCACCGCACGCGGCAAAGCCCTCGAGGATCGACTGTCGGGTCACCAGCGCCGGCTGTTTGCGGCCGCGTTCAAGAGCGCGGGCCCCGCCGCCGCGCGCGGCTTCTGCTCCGTCATGCAGCGCCTCGCCGACGGCGGAGCCGGTTGAAGCCCGAGTTAGGGTTTCAGTTCACGGAGCCTGGTCGCTCGCGTCGACCTCGACGCCGAGCACGCTGTCCACGCCGACGTCGTCCATCAGCGTGCGCGCGTACGAGGCGGACTCGTCTTTGAGCACGTTGATGGGGAGGTACGCGAGCTTGAGGCTCGTACCGGGCGGCAAGCCCCCACGGCGCGCGGCCTCGTCCCTATGCTCGGGCGGCGCGAGCGCGGTATCGACGATGTGCCAGCTTTTGCCCTCGTAGCGTTCGACCCAGGCGTGCCCGAACGCGAGCAGCGAGGGTGACGCGTCCTTCATGGTGACGCCGACGAGCACGATGCCGAGCACGACGCGCGCCCTGAAGCCGAAGCGGCGGAGGAGCGCGGTCGTGAACACGGCGTGCTCCGTGCAATCACCCGCGTGCGTCACGGCCACGCGCGAGGCCACGTCGAACGAGTGCTCGAACGTCTTCTGATCGATGTACCGATCCGCGAACGCCGCGACGGCGACGGGTGACGGGGAGCCGCCGCTCGCCGCGAGCTCGGCCGCGGCCGCCGCGAAACGCGCTTCGTCGTAGTCGATCACGAACGAGCTCTTTTGATCGCCCTTGGCTGGCGCGTCACGGCTCGCGAGGTGCGACAAGTCCGAGAGCTGGAACACGCCGTTGACGAGCTGCACACTGGTGCGCCGGCTGAGCTCACCGAGCGTCTTGTACGAGTTCATCACCTGGATCCGCACGCGGAGGTAGCGCGCGAAGTCCGCGTCGCTTCCGTCCTTGCCGACGAGACCGAGCGCGCGCGGGGTGACCTCGGTCGGAATCGACGACATGAAGATCGTCTGGCTCGGCTGAAAACCGAGATGCTTCACGGGTGACGACGCCGCGGGTGGCAGCGACGCGGAAGCCGCGGGCGCACTCTGAGCGTGCCCCCCGGGCGCGGGCGCACAAGCGAGCGCGACGAGCGCCGCCCCGGCGAGCCCGCGACCGCTGCGGCTAAAGCTCGCCCGACTCCTCAACGAGGTTCACCTGTACCTTCTTCGAGCCGGCCAAGAACTCGAGCTGCTTCACGACCCCGCGCCCGTTTGCCTTCATCATCATGCCGCGATGGCCGATCGACGAAGAAACCACGAGCCCGTCGCCCTGCGCGTTCACCTCGTAGGAGACCTTCGAGCCCCCCTTCACGTCGAGCGACGGATCGTACTCGAGCTCGTCGAATTTCGTCTTCTTCGTCGAACCGAGCGAGCGGAGCTTCTTCTCCACGGCGTAGTGGGCTTTGAGGGGTTGCTTCGATTTGAAGCTACCGCTCACCGACTTGCCCTGGATCGTCCCGACGTAGTTGTAGCCGGCCTTGGTGCGCTCGATGTCGATGGTGAGCGTCGCTTCGCCGTTCTCTTCGTTGATGTACTTGCCGGTCGCGATGCTGCCGTCGCGATCGGCGGTGATCACCTCGGCCTCGTCCTCGAACGACATTTCGCCGGGACCCGTCGGCAGAAAGCGCGCTCCGAGCGAGACGCGACTCAGCTTGTCGCCTTGCAACATGTAGGTCATGTCGCGCGAAAAGCCGACGGGCATGCCGTCGAGCGTCGCGATCCAGAGCTCGCCGCGCGCGGGCGTCGGGCGCTCGCTCTTCCACTGGAAGCTCTTGGCGAACTCGGAGCCGACACGGGCGAAGCTCTTCGCGTAGCCGGGCGCGTCGTGCCAGCACATGAGCGGATGCTCGGGACGCGGGACGACCATGAGCTTGAAGTCGCCCGCGAGCAGCTTGCCGTCCTTCTCGACGTTGTAGACGCCGCGGATGGCGAGCATCGGATCGAACGCCAGATGTTCGACGAAATAAGGTGCGAGCACCTTGAATTTCACGTCCTTCGCCGCCGCTTTCAGCAGCTGGTGGACCGCGGCGCCCGCGTCGATCACGTGCTCGTACACGAAGCATTGCACCGGGCTGCCCCCCCAGCCGAGGTCGGCGCTCACGGTATAGCCCGCGTCGCTCTTCTCGACGGTCGGGGCTGCGTTCGCTTCGATGTAGGCGGTCCACGCGTCGCCACCCTTCACGACTTGCTTGGCGGCCGGCGACGCTTCGCGCTCGAAATCGGCGCTGGAGACCACTTTCGGCCCGCTCGGGTTCGAGCCTTCGCTTTGATTCGCGCTCGTGGCGTCCTTCTGCTTCGCCGCGCCGCAGCCCGCCGACGCCAAGCCCAAGATCACGACGAAGCGACCGAGTCCGGGGCACCCGAACGCCCAAAAGCATCCACGCATGAAAGAGAGCGTATCAGGGCTCGTGGCTCGCGCGCACGCGCCGCCTGCGGTCACGCGAGAATTCGCGCGCGAGGGTCGGCGCCGACGCGCGAGGCACCTCGCTTTTCGAGGTAGCCGATGTGTGCGAGGGTGCGAGCCGTGACGCTGCGGCCTGCGTCGCTGATTCGGGCGCACGGGCCGGCGTGTGACCCGCAGCGTTACGAGCGCATGCCGTCGAGGAAGTTGCCGGGCACGCCGCAGAGCTTGAGCGGCCCGTCGCTCGTCACGAAGGTCCCCTGAAAGGTGCGATAATCCTGCGGCGCGAGCGGATTGAGCTTGCTTCTGAGGCCCTGTTTCTCCTCGGCAAAGCCCTGGAGTCGCACGTCGCGCGCGGCGTAGGCTTTCTGATCGGACAGCGTGCCGATGACGCTGAAGGTGCCGACGAGCATGCGCGCGCGATCGGTGAGCACGAGCTCGTAGGTCTTGAGCGGCCAGAGCAGCTTGAAGAGCGGGATTTGGCGGGCGAGCTCGTATTGCCACCAGGGCCGCCAGAGCAGGCCCGTCCCCCACAGCCGCAACGTCTCCCCGGGCTCGAGCACGGCGCGCCAACGATCTTGATGGTGCGCTTGCACTCCCGCCATGAAGCCTCCGCCCGCCGCTTTCCCTTTTCGGTAAATGTTCAGGTAATAAAGACCCATCCCCCCGAAGATCACGACTGGCAAAAGATACGTGAATGCACCCATCGACTGCTCCCGGTGTGGCGGCGCGCGCCGCACGAACAGCCAGTAACAAGTCAGTGCGTTTTGAACAAGGCTCGACGCGCCGCGTTCTCGGCATGACTTTCTTGCGGCCAGCGCATGAATGGGCGGTAGCGAGCTACATCCAAGCTCGCTTGGGCGTAGCGAAACGAGAAAGCAACGCTGGACGGACTACGCCGAAACTCGTGAATTTTGCGGGCCTCACCCGAATGTCACCCGAGTGGGCCCCCAAATTCACGCTCGATGCGAGTGGTCCCCGGCGGAGGTAGCATGCGCGGGCGAGGCTTGCCGAGCAGCCGCATAGCCCTGATGCAAGAAGTCGGAAACGGCCGCCATCGCGAAGATGCCGCTCCCGAAACGTGTCGCGCGCGGAAAGTACAAAAGTGCAGCGCCGAGCCCGAGTGCGACCCAGGGCCCCGTGCAAAACTGACACGTGAGGAGGCTTCCGATCGCGCGGCGGATGCCACGGCCGCGCGGCTCTTCACGCACTTGTCCGGCTCCGTCGCTGCCTTCGTAGTGCGTGAAGGGGACGCGCAACGGGATCGTCACACGCGCGCGCGTGACCGTGCGGGAGAGCTCGTGCGTGGCGATGCCGAGCAGCAGGATGTCGCGGAGCGGCAGGCGCTTCGGTAGGCGGCCCAGCGCGTGCGCCGCTCCGGTGACGAGGGCGAGCGAGGCGGTGAACGCCGCCATCATCGCTGCGTAGCCTTCGATCGGCAGCTCCTCCGCCGCGTCGCCGGCATAAGCGCGAATGGCGTCTCGCGCCGCGTGGTGTTCGTGGGGGCTCGCGCCGGTTTCGGAGGTCAAGCCCGGAACGAAAGCACTCGTCGTGCCAACGGCGCCGCCTTCGATTCCACTCGGGCGAGAGCCGGCGGGAGCTCGCACCCACCTCCGCGTACAAGTTTGAAAACGGGGCGTGCGCTTCGGGCTATGCTCTGATGGGAGAGGGGCAAGTCGCCCGCGTCTTCGTATGTTCCTGGACGGGTACGCCGTTTTAGAGTCGATCGCGCGGACGGAGCACAACTCGGTGTTTCGGGCGCGGCGCACGCGTGACGGCGCGCGCGTCATCATCAAGACGTCGACGGCCGCCTACCCGACTGCTCGCGAGCTCCGTCGGCTCGAGCTAGAGCACCACCTGCTCGAAAAGCTGCGCACCCCGGGCGTGATCGAAGTGCTCGACGTGGAGCGCCGCGGCGGCCGTATCGCGCTGATTCTCGAGGATTTCGGCGGCGAGCGGCTGCCGATCACGCGCGAGCGGGGACTGGCACTCGAGCGCTTCTTCCCGCTCGCGCTCGGCATCGTGCGCGCGCTCGGCGAGGTCCACGCCAAGGGCGTCATCCACAAGGACATCAACCCGCGCAACGTGCTCGTGAACCTTCGTAGCGGGGCGGTGAAGCTCATCGACTTCTCGCTCTCGTCCGAGCTCTCGCACGAACACCCGGACGCAGTGCCGTGCAAGGACCTCGAGGGCACGCTGCCGTACCTCTCGCCCGAGCAAACCGGGCGCATGAACCGCGACCTCGATTTTCGCACCGACTACTACTCGCTCGGCGTCACCTTTTACGAACTCTTGACCGGCAGCTTGCCGTTCTCGGCGCCCGACGTGCTCGGCTACGTGCATTGTCACCTCTCGCAGAAGCCCCCGAGCGCGCGCGAGAAGAACCCCGAGGTGCCGGAGGCGCTCGCCCGCATCGTAGCCAAGCTCCTGGCCAAAAATCCGGACGATCGCTACGAAAGCGCGCGCGGCCTCGCGAGCGATCTCGAGCGCGCGGAGCGGCTCTTCGCGACGGGCGCCGCGACAGAGACGTTCGAGCTCGGCTCCGACGACGTTTCGACGCGCTTCCGCGTCTCGCGCGAGCTCGTCGGACGCGAGCCGGAGATCGCTCGGCTGCTCGCGGCGTTCGAGAGCGCGAGCAGCGGACGCTCGCGGCTCGTGCTCGTCTCGGGCTACTCCGGCGTCGGAAAATCGTCGCTCGTTCGCGAGATCCACCGGCCCGTGATCGAGAAGCGCGGAGCGTTCGCCTCCGGCAAGTTCGCGGAGCTCGATCGCAACGAGCCGTACCGCGCCGTGGTCACCGCGCTGCGCTCTCTCTTCAAGCAGATTCTGAGCAGCACCGAAGAGCAATTGTTCGCGCGGCGCCAGCGGCTCGAGGCGGCGCTCGCTCATGAGGGCGCGGCGCTCCTGCCGCTCCTGCCGGAGCTCGAGCGCATCGTCGGACCGCAGCCGCTGCTCGCCGAGCTTCCGGCGCGCGAGACCCAAGCGCGGATCCTGCGCGTATTTCGCCGGCTGGTCGGAGCGCTGGCGACGCGCAGTGAGCCGCTCGTCCTGTTCCTCGACGACCTGCAATGGACGGACGGCTCTACGCCGCAGCTCTTGCTCGAGCTCTTCACGGACGACGAGCTCCGGCACGTGCTCGTGCTCGGCGCGTACCGTGACAACGAAGTCGGCGACAACCACCTGCTCCGCGCCGCGCTGAACGAGCTCTCGCGCGTGCGCCCCGGCGCCATCGAGGAAATCCGGCTGCTGCCTCTCGGCGTGGAAGCCGTCGAGCGCATCGTAGCGCGCACGTTGCGTTCGAGTACCGAGCGCTGCCGTCCACTTGCAGCGCTCGTTTCCGAGAAGGCCGGCGGCAACCCGTTTTTTACGGCCGAAATCCTGCATCGACTCTACCGCCGCGGCGTCATCCGCTTCGAACCCGAGGCGCGCGAGTTCAGGTTCGAGGCGGCCGCGCTTCCGAGCCTCGCCTTCAGCGACAACGTGGTGGATCTCTTGGTCGAGCGCATGAAGGAGCTGCCCGAGGAGGCCCTCGAGTTGATCCGGCTCGGCGCGTGCATCGGACGCGAAATCGACCTCGCGCTGCTCGCTCGCGTTACCGGCAAGTCCGAGCATCACGTCGCGGAGGTGCTCTTTCGCGCGGTCGAGCTCCGGTTGCTCGCTCCGAAGGGCAACGAGTATCGGCTCTTGCGCGCGGCGCCGGACACGCTGGACGGGGTCACCGCAGGCGCGCGTTACGAGTTCGCGCACGATCGCGTGCTCGCCGCCGCCTATTCGCTGCTCGCTCCGGACGAGCGCGCGCGCGCACACCTCGCCATCGGGCGCTGGTTGCGTGACGCCGTGCCGCTCGCCGAGCGCGCCGAACGCGTCTTCGAGTTCGTCGATCACGTAAACCTCGGACGCTCGCTGGTCGTCGCGTTCGAAGAGCGCGACGAGCTCGCACGCTCGAATCAGCTCGCCGCGGAGCGAGCGCGCCGCTCGGCGGCGTACTCGACGGCCGTCGCCTACCTCGAGACGAGCACGGAGCTGCTGACGCCGGAGGAGTGGGCGGCCGACGCGGCGCGCCGCTTCGAGCTCGCGCGCTTGCGCGTGGAATGCGTGTTCTTGGCCGGACAGGTCGAACGGGCGAGCGGACTCGTGGAAGAGCTTTTCGCGCGCGCTCCGGATCGAGTGACCGCGGCGGCGGCGTATTGCCTGAAGGCGCGCATCCAGGAGCACCAGAGCCGGCTCGGCGACTCGGTCGCGACGATTCTCGCGGGGCTTGCGTCGCTCGGCGTGGAGTTGCCGGCGGATCCGCTCGCTGTCGAGCAGGGTGTGGGAGCCGGCATCGGCAAGCTGCTGGGTCACCTCGAGCGCGTGCCGATCGAGGAGCTCGAGCGGTTGCCGGTGCTGGCCGACCCCACGCTACAGGCGGTGACGGAGCTCCTGTTCCAGCTGATTCCACCCGCGAGTCAGATGAACCCGCCGCTCTTCATCCTGGCGGAGCTAAACCTGTTCGATCTCGCGCTCACGCACGGCACCGTGCCGGGCTCCGCGAAGAACTTCATGGATTGCGGCATCGTGCTCGGCGCGATCCTCAAGGACTACGGGCGCGCCTACCGCATGGGCAAGGTCGCTTTTGCCCTCCTCGAACGGCAGATCCCGACGCCGCTCGAATCGGCGGTGAACTTCGTCTTCGGTTGCTTCATCTCGCACTTCGGAGCGCACTTTCACGAAGGTCTCGAAGCGCTCGAGCGCGGGCACCGGCGGGGCGTCGAGCTCGGCGACACGCTGCACGCCTCGTATTCGAGCGTGCACCACGCGAAGAGCACGCTGTTCGCCGGCAAGCCGCTCGTCGAGTGCCGCGCTCGGGCCGAGCTCGCGCTTTCGTACACGCGCGCGACCGGAGCCGTCGGACACGAAGCCGTGCCGCGCATGCTGCTCCGCGCGCTCGACCGACTCCAGGCGCCGGAGCTCGCGGGGCCCGACGCGACCCTGTCCGACGCCGAGTTCGGGCGTGAAATCGAGAAGACCGGCAACGATCACTTCGTCTTCGTGGCGCGCCAGCTCGACACGCTCGTCCACGTGCTGTTCGGCAACTGGGACGCGGCAGAAGCGGCGAACGAAGCCGTCGCGTCCCGGCTCGAGGTCGGCAACGGCTCGTTCCCCGTGCCGGATTTTCACCTGTTCGCCGCGCTCGTCGCGTGCAGACGCGCGCGCCGCGCCGCGGCACCCGAGCGCGCGGAGCTCGTACGCCGCGGCGAGGAGCACGTGGCGGCGCTAGCGAAGTTCGCCGCCGCGTGCCCCGCCAACTTCGCGCACAAGCTGAAGCTCGCACGGGCGGAGCTCGCGCGCGTGGCGGGAGCGCCGGTGGACGAAATCTCGTACCTCTACGCCGAAGCGCTCGCGATGGCCGGCGACGACTTCACGCACCTTCGCGCGCTCACCTGCGAGCTACAAGCCGAATTTTGGGCCGAGCAGGGACGCGTCGAGCAGGCGCGGGATTGCGCGCTCGAATGCCATCGGCTCTACCGGCAGTGGGGAGCGCGCGAAAAGGTCGCAAGCCTCGAGCGCGCCCACGGCGACGTATTCGGCAAACCGCGCGCCGCGAAATCCGACCGCGCTGCGGCCGTGGACACCGTGGTCACCGCGACCGTCACGACGCACGTCGAAGACGCGAGCCTCGATATCGCGGCGGCGCTCAAAGCGACCCACGCCGTCGCGGCCGAAGTCGAACCCGAACGGCTCTTTCCGGCGCTCGTGCGGAGTGCGCTCGAGAGCACGGGAGCGGAGCGTGCTTACCTCGTCGTTCCGGAGGCCTCCACGGGAGAGCTCACTGTCGCGGCCGGAGCCGCGACCGGCGAAGCGACGGGAACGCCGGCGCTGCCCGTCGCGCTCGAGTGTTTCGAGCCTATCGCGCGTGAACTCGTGCGCTACGTCGCCCGCACGCAGGAGACGATCACGCTCGACGACGCGCGCTCGGACGAGCTTTACGCCGCCGACCCCCACGTCGCCCGGGGCGGCGTGCTGTCCGTCCTGTGTATGCCGATCGCGAGCGCCGGCACGCTGCACGGCGTGCTTTACCTCGAAAACGGCGCGCTCACGGGCGCCTTCACGGCCGCGCGGTCGTCGCTTGCGCGCGTGGTCGCCACGCAGGGCGCCATTTCGTTCGCAAACGCCGCGCGGCATGCACGGCTCGCCGAGCGTCTCGCGGAAGGGACGCGCGAGCTCGCCGACCAACACCGCACGCTCGCCGCCGTCTTGAACGGCGTCGAGCAAGGCCTTTTCACGATCGCTCGCGACCTCACGATCGAACCGCGCTACTCCGCGCATCTCGAGCGCCTGCTCGGCACGGATGAGCTCGCCGGCAGGGATTGCTTCGAGGTGCTCTTCGCGCACGCGAACGTCGACCCGTTCGCGCTCGACGACATGCGACGCGCGCTCGGCCAATGTTTCGGAGCGTCGCCGCTGCTCGCCGAAGCCCAGCGCCCGCATTGGGTGCGCGAGTTTCGGCGCCCGTCGCCGCCCGACGGCGAGGTCCGCGCCTTCGAGCTCACCTTCTGCCCCATCGCGGACGGCAACGACGAGGTGTCGCGCATGCTCGTCGCGCTGCGCGACGTGACGCTGCTCGAAGAGCTCGGCGCGCGGGCGGCGCGGCTCGCCCGCGACGCCGAGCTCGTCATGTTCCCGGCCTCGTCCCGTGGCCTTTACGATTCCTGGCCACCGGGGACGGGCTGACGCTCGCTATTGGTTCGCCTTCTGGCGCGCCTGGCCCTTGAGCTCCTTCGCTTTCCCTTCGGCCTGCATGCGCTCGTTGCCGACGAAGGCGCCGACGCGATTCTTCACGGCACCGGCGGCTTCTTCGCCTTTGCCCGCGCCGCGCTCAGCGGCCTTGGCGGCTTCCTTCTTCGCCTGACCGCCGAGCTTCTGGGCTTTGCCTTCAGCCGCGAGTCGCTCGTTGCCGACGAGCTTGCCGACGCCTTCCTTCAGCTTGCCGCCGAGCTCTTCCGCCGTGCCTTCACTGCGCTTGCTTTGATTTTGATTGCTCATGGTTGCTTCTCCGACTTGGGACCACAGCAGCAACGCGCGTGCCAGGAACGAGCACGGATATAGCGGGCTCTACGCCGGACGCGAGCGCAAAAATGCCTGGTACCGCGACGATATGCCGCGCCCACAAGGTGGGACTCAAGCTTTTTCCGCGCCGGCCGTTCACGTAAAACGGCGACATTCGAGCGCCTGCGAGGAAACACCACGATGTCTGAGAGGCGGCAACCGGAATTAGCGTTATTCGAAGAGGAGCGCACTGGCACGGTGCGGAAGGCGGGCAGTCAGATCATCGTCGATAACGAGTTCGTGCTCCTCAGGTACCACCCGAAGGCGAAGATCGTGCATCACGAGTTTCGCCGCTTCATCCACGGTCCGGTGTTTCGCGAGGCGCTCGAGCAAGGCGTGGCGACGCTCAAGCTCAGCGGCGCGACACGCTGGCTTTCGGACGACCGTCGTAACGGGCCGGTCACACCAGCAGACGGCGAATGGGCGATCAAGGAATGGGTACCGCGCGCCATCGCCGCGGGCTGGAAATACTGGGCCGTCGTCCTGCCCGACAAGGTCCTGGGGCAGATGAACATGAAGCGCTGGATGGATACTTACGCGAAGCTCGGCGTCGTGGCCCAAGCGTTCCCGCATCCCGAAGCCGGCATGGACTGGCTCGAGAACGTGCCGTAACGCCGCCCGGACGCGCTTCGTCCAACAGCGGTCGCCAGGCTTACCTCGTGCGTCCGGCTCGGAAATTCCGGGGACGTCGGTTCTGCGGCCGCTCGCGCACGAAGTGTTCAAACGTCGTGCAACGTCGCACGGGGAGCTCGCGCCGAGAGCTTCCGGAATGGTGGGCCCGCTGGAACGGCGGCCCGCTGGACGCTCACGCCGCGGCCCCGCGGTCGCCCCTGAAAAATCGACCGGCTCCGCGCGGAAGCTGCCTGGCAGCGGGAGCGTCGGTGTACTCGCGCCGTTCGACAGAGCGGTGTTGCGGCGCGGGAACGACTCCGTTGCTTCGGTCGCATCAATCACTCCAAAGTGCGGTGTTCACCCCCCGGAGTAAACATCGCCGTTCGCCGCTTGCACGAAGTTCGACGCGAGGCGAAGCTACGGAAACAGCGCGTAAATCGCCTGAAGACGCCTGGATTTTCCGGCACCGGCGACGCATGTACGTTGGGTTATCACCGAGTGAGCGCCTTACTCACGAACAACCACTGAAATGCGATAGTCGCTGTTTACCAACCGATCTACGGCTCGTTTTTCGGTTAGATTAGTCACATGCGACGATTCATCGGCTTGCGTGCGGTCCTGGGGTTCTTGGTGGTCGGGTGTACCGGGGCGGATGTGGGCAGCGGCGTGCCGACGGGCACCACTTCACAGGCGCTCACACAATGTCAGGGCGACGACAATGACGCCCCCAGCCCCTGCCAGGCCCACAAGGATCCGGCGTTCGCCCTCGGACGCTCGGGCTGCGAGAGCCGGAGGCTCGTGGGCGCGGCGTCGAACAACAGCGCGCTCGCGACCGACCCGACGTACGTGACCACGCTCGGCAACGAGTTCACCTACGTGACGCCTGAAAACGCGATGAAGTGGGGCACGCTCCAGCCGGTGGACGCGACGCACTGGGACTTCACCCAGGCCGACGCGGTCGTCGCAGCCGCACGAGCCGCGCACCAGGCCATCAAAGGCCACACGCTCGTCTGGCACCAGCAGCTGCCGCCCTTCATCACCGACGCGCTCTCGCCGGCCGACTTGCAGAAGGCGATCAACGCGAACATCGACACCGTCGTCGGCCACTACCGCGGCCAGCTCCGCGCCTGGGACGTGGTGAACGAGGCCATCGACGACAGCGCGAACCTGCGTGACTCGGTGTTCTCGCGCGCGTTCGGCGCGGACTTCATCGCCGCGGCGTTCAAGCGCGCGCACAAGGCCGACCCGAAGGCGAAGCTCTTCTACAACGACTACGGCACCGAGGTGCAGAACGCGAAGAGCGACGCCGTGTTCGCGCTCGTGAAGGGGCTCGTCCAGGCGCGGGTACCGATCGACGGCGTCGGTTTCCAGATGCACCTCGACGCGCGCTTTCCGCCCTCGGAGCAGGCGATCATCGACAACTTCAACCGCTTCGCCGCGCTCGGCCTGCGCGTGAACATCAGCGAGCTCGACGTGCAGGTGCGGAACGTCGTCGATACACGCGCCAACAAGCTCGCGCTCGAGAAGCAGATTTATCACCGCGTGGTCGCCGCGTGCGCCGCGGTGGAAAAGTGCGAAGCCGTCACGACCTGGGGCTTTACCGACAAGTACTCCTGGATCGACACCACGTTCGGCGCGGACGATCCGCTCGAGTTCGACGAGAGCTACGCGCGCAAACCCGCGTATTACGGCATGGTCGACGGCTTCGAAGGCGTCCCCGCGGATGCCGACGGCACGCCGCCGAACCTGATCGCGAACGGGAGCATGGAGGCCGGCACCGACGGCTGGTTCGGCTTCGGCATTCCCTCGGTCAGCCTCGGAAAGCGCGAGCATACGGGTGACCAGGCTCTCCTCGCCGAAGGTCGCACCGACACCTGGCAGGGCCCCGCGACCGACATCACCGCCGTCGTGCGCCCGGGCTTCGTCTACGACGCTTCGGCCTTCGTGTCGCTCAAGCGCGACAAGCACAACGTCGGACAACCCGTAGAGCTCACGGCTCAGGTCAGCTGCGACGGCCAGCCCGCGCAGTACGTCACCGCGGCCTCGGGCACGGCGCACAAGGACGAGTACACCTCGCTCGACGGCACGCTGACGCTGCCGCTCTGCAACATCACCCAAGCCGTCCTTTACGTGCAGGGGCCGCCCGCGGGCGTAGACATGCTGGTCGACGACGTGGCGCTCCGGCAGATCGGCGAGCCGCTCGGCGCGAACGTCGTCACGAACGGCACGTTCGAGAGCGATATCTCCGGCTGGTTCCCCTTCGGCAGCCCGACGCTCTCGCAGACGACCGTCGCGCATACCGGCACGGGCGCCATCCTCGCGGCGAACCGTACGGCGACCTTCATGGGCCCCGGCTACAGCTTGCTGCCGCCCGTCACCACCGACGGCGCGACGTACCTGATGAGCGGCTGGGTGCGCGTCAACGGCGCGGCGAGCGCGCCCGTCTCGATGACCGTCACCTCGACGTGCGACGGCGCCCAGGCCTTCACGCAGGTCGCCGCCGGCACGGCGAACGACCAGGGCTTCGTCCACCTGAGCGGGAGCTATGTCGTTCCGCCGTGCAATAACCTGTCCTCGCTCATCATGTACTTCGAGGGTCCGGCCTCGGGCATCGACGAGATCGTGGACGACGTGTCGGTGCAGCAGCGGCTCTCGGTTCCCGTCCTGCCGCCGCCCCCGCCGCCGCAGCGCACGAACCTCGCCGGCAACGGTGACTTCGAGCTCGGCGCCAACGGCTGGGTGCCCTTCGGCGGCAACGTGTCGCAGACCAACGCCTTCGTGCACGGCGGCAGCTTCGCGGGCGTCGACATGAACCGCACGGCGAACTTCATGGGTCCGTCGTACGTGCTCCCGTCGGGTCCGGCGAGCTACGACGTGAGCATCTTCGCGCTGCAAAACTCGGGCAGCGCGATCACCCTCGCGCTCTCGGCGAAGACCACCTGCAACGGCGCGGACAACTTCCCGTTCCTCGGCGCGGCGAGCGCGACGTCGGGCGCGTGGACCAAGCTCTCCGGCTCGTTCACGCTTCCGACCGGCTGCACGGCGGCGCAAATCTACGTGCAGCAGCTCGACGGCTCGACGAACCCGGACCTCTACGTCGATGACTTGGTCGTCAACGCGAGCAGCGTCACGAACTTCTCGGGCAACCCCGGCTTCGAGTCGGGCACGAGCGGCTGGTTCACGTTCGGCGGCGGGCTCACGCAGAGCTCGGCGTTCGCGCACTCCGGCAGCTTCTCGGGCCTCAACAGCGGGCGTACGGCGAGCTTCAACGGCCCGGCGTTCTCGTTCCCGACCGGGGCGGGCACGTACACCGCGTCGCTCTGGGCGCTCCAAAACTCCGGCTCGAACTTCCCGTTCGTGCTGTCGGCGAAGACGCACTGCAACGGCGTGGACAACTTCCCGTTCCTCGGGCAGGTGAACGCGGCGTCCGGGACGTGGGTACAGCTCTCCGGCAGCTTCACGGTGCCGGCGAACTGCACGGAAGTGACGCTGTTCCTGAACCAGAACGGCGGCTCCACGTTCCCCGACATGTACGTGGACGATCTCGTGGCGGGCGTAGTCCTGCCCTGAGCAGCGGCAGCCCGAGGCGCCTGACCGCCGCGCTCCTCGTGAGGGGGGCGCGGCGGTTCGGTTTTGTCGTTACACGCGCGAGCCGAGCGTGAGGCAAGAGGCCGTTGGGCGACGGCCGCGAGGCTCGAGCAGGGGATTTAGCCCAGCCGAATCGGCTTATGCTGCGCCCGCATGCCACGCCACCTCGGCTCCTTCACGCTCCGCCCGCTCGCAATCGCCGCTCTGCTCGGCGCGGGTTCGTGTAGTCCCGCCGCGAGCGCCCCGTGTCCGAACGTCGCTTCGGACGCGGCAGAGCGCGACGCAGCCAAGCCGAGCGCGAGCGTGGCGGCCGCGCCCACGGCGGCCGACGCCGACGCGTTCGTACGGGAGACAAACGCGGAGCTACGGCGCCGCACCGAAGACGCCGACCACGCGGCGTGGGTGAAGGCGACGTACATCACGCCGGACAGCGAATTTCTCGACGCGAAGGCGCGCGAGGCGATGCTCGAGTTTCTGACACGCGCCATCAAGGAGTCCGCGCGATTCGCGGGCGTGCCGCTCGCGCCCGACACGGCGCGGGCTCTCTACCTGCTCCGCTACTCGGCCGGCTTGCCGGCGCCGAGCGACCCGACAAAGCGCGCGCGCCTCGCCGAGATCGAGACGGAGCTCGAGAGCGCGTTCGCGAAGGGCAAATACTGCTCGCCGAAACTCAAGGGCAAAGGCGAGGACAAGACGGGCGATTGTCTCACGCTCGACGAGCTGAACCACGTGCTCGAAAAGGAGCGCGACTACGACCTCCTGCTCGAGGCCTGGCGCGGCTGGCACACTGTCTCGCCGGCGCTGCGCAAGCCGTACGGCGAGCTCGTCGAGCTCGGGAACGACGGCGCGCGCGAGCTCGGATTTCACGACATGTCGGAGATCTGGAAGGGCGGCTACGACATGAGCGCGGACGACTTCGAGCGGGAGACGGCGCGGCTCTGGGACGCGGTGCGGCCGCTCTACGAAAAGCTCCATTGCTACGTGCGCGCGCGGCTCGCCAAGCGCTACGGAGCCGACAGAGTACCGAAGGAGGGGCCCATTCCGGCGCACCTGCTCGGAAATATGTGGGCGCAAAGCTGGGCGGGGCTTTACCCGCTGCTCGAGCCGTACCCGGGTCACGGCGGCGTGGATCTGACGAAAGCGCTCGTCGAGCACAAGTACGACGCGAAGAAGATGGTCGCGACTGCCGAGCACTTCTTCGTCTCGCTCGGGATGGCGCCGCTGCCGGCGACCTTTTGGGAACGGAGCCTGTTCGTGAAGCCGCGCGACCGCGAGGTCGAGTGCCACGCGAGCGCGTGGGATTTGGGACTGAGCGGCGATTTACGCGTAAAAATGTGCATCCAGGTCGATGCGGGCGACTTTTTGACGATTCACCACGAGCTCGGGCACGACTTTTACTACCAGCAGTACCACTCGCTCCCGCCGCTCTTCCAAAGCGGAGCGAACGACGGGTTCCACGAGGGCATCGGCGACACGATCGCGCTCAGCGTGACGCCCGCGTACTTGAAGGAGATCGGGCTCGTCGAGCGCGTGACGGACGATCCGAAAGCGGATCTGAACGCTCTGCTCGATCGAGCGCTGCACGCGATCGCGTTCTTGCCGTTCGGGAAGCTGCTCGACGAGTGGCGCTGGCGGGTGTTCGACGGGCGTACGCCTCCCTCCGCGTACAACCAGAGCTACTGGGAGCTGCGGCGGAAGTACCAGGGCGTCGTGGCGCCCGTGGCGCGGAGCGAAGCGGACTTCGACGCGGGCTCGAAGTATCACGTCGCGGCGAACGTGCCGTACACGCGCTACTTCCTGGCGCAGATCCTCGAGTATCAGTTCCACCGGGCGCTCTGTCGCGCGGCCGGGCAAACGGGGCCGCTCCACCGCTGCTCGATTTACGGCAACGCCGACGCGGGCAGGAAGCTCATGGCGATGCTCGAGCTCGGCGCGAGCAAGCCGTGGCCGGACGCGCTCGCCGCCATTTCGGGCGAGCGGGCGATGGACCCGAGCGCGATCCTCGACTACTTCGCGCCGCTTTCGGCGTGGCTCGACGAGCAAACCAAAGGGGAACGTTGCGGCTGGGACTGACGCGCCGAACCCCGAGCACGGGTTTCTCCGTGCGGCGGTGACGTACGGCTGCGAGCTCGCTCGAAGCCTTTCAGGCGCGTGAGGGCGCGTGGCGGCCGTGCCAGACGTGACGGTGCGCGAGCTCCGGTTCCTCGTTCACGAGGTCGAGGAAGAGCGCGCGATAGTGCACGATGGCTTGGCGGAGCTCGTCGACGTCCGGTCGGGTGCCGCGCTGGACGTTCGCGGTCGCGAGCGCGCGCGCCGCGCGATAGTGCTGCACGACGGCCGCGTGCTCCACCGAGAGGTCGGCGACGCGCTGGTCGAAGTGCTCCTGCTCGTAGCCGCGCGCCTCCATCACGGCTTTGATGAGCGCGTCGGCGCGCTGCACGGCCGCGGCCGGGTCGTCGAAGAAGAAGCTCTCCACCTGGTTCCAGTTGGCGGTGAATTGACGGCGCTCGCGCTCGCGCAGCGGGCGCAACTCGAGCGAGCGAATGCGGCGCTCGCGTGCGAGGAGCTCGCGGTCCGCGCGCGTTTCGCTCCCGAGATCGTCGACGGCTCGCTCGTACTCGGGACCGAAGCGGTCCACGAGCTCCGCATGGCGGCGCCGCTTGTTATTTACGACGACCAAGCCTACGACGAGCAAAAGCACCGCGAGCGCTACGACGAGCACGAGTAACTGAGTCGAATTCGGCATCGGCCTCTCCGTTTCCCTGCGTGACTGCCGGTCACTGGTCCTTCATGTAAGACGGTTCGTCCGCAATCGAGTCGAGGCGCATGAGGCCCTGATCGTCGAGCCAGCGCTGGTAGCGCTCGATGCGCCGGCGGATCTCGAGCGGTGAAAGTCCGAGCTCGTTCGGGAGCTCGGCGGCGCCGGGCGTCGCGGCACCTTTACGGTCGCGCTCGGGTTCGGCGAGCGCGCCGTGGGCCGCGAGGTCGAGCGGGTACGTCCGCGCTCCGGTTTCGTCGAGCGGCGCCGGGGCCGGGCCGTCGTCGAGCGCCGCCGCCGCCTGCGAGGGCCAGGCGAGCACCACGGGCGCGCCACCGGCCGCGACGACCGACGCGCGCCCGAACGCCACGAGCGTGAGCGCGACGGCCGCCGCCAAGCCGACGGCGCCGACCCAGTGTGCGCGTCGCGTCCGCTCTGGGGGCGGCGGCGCCGAGGGACGTGCGAGCGGCGGGAGCGAACCGAGCTCTTCAGGCACTACGTCGACGACCGGCTCGAAGAACGCGGTCGTCTCGATGACGTGCGCCTCACCGTTCGCGTGGATACAAGCGAAGCGCTGGAGCGCCTGCCCGAGCGCCGCCACGTCGCGGTAACGCGCGTCGGGGTTCTTGTCGAGGCACTGCATGACGATCGCCTCGAGCTCGGGCGCGACGTCGGGGCGTACGCTGCGGAGGGGCGGCGCGGGCGCGGTGAGCACCTTGGCGCACACCTCCGGCATGCTCGTGCCGTCGAACGGCCGCTGCCCGCTCAAGAGCTCGAACAACACGACGCCCACCGACCAGATGTCGCTCCGGTGGTCGACGTTCGAGGGATCGAGCATCTGCTCGGGCGACATGTAGTGCGGCGAGCCGAGGCTCTGATCGTGGTTCGTGAGGCTCGTGACGCTCGTGGTGCCGTCGAACATCTGCTTGGAGATGCCGAAATCGAGGATTTTGACGGCGAAACGGCCGTCGCCGCGCCGCACTAGAAACGCGTTGCTCGGCTTGATGTCGCGATGGACGATGCCCGCCGCGTGCGCCTCGGCCAGCGCTTCGGCAATCTGCAGCGCGACGTTGACGGCGTCGAGGGCCGAAAGCGGGCCGTGCTCTTGCAGGTACTTCTCGAGCTCGACGCCTTCGAGCAGCTCCATGACGAGGTACGGCTCGCCGCTCTCGAGCTGTCCCACGTCGTGGACGCGCGTGACGCGATCGCTCTTGAGCAGCGCCGCACGGCGGGCTTCGTTCAAAAAGCGCCGCACGAATTCCTCGTCGTCCTTGAAGTCGGGACGAATGAGCTTGATCGCGACGGGCGTATCGAGGCCGACGTGGGTCGCGCGGCACACGATGCCCATCCCTCCCTCGCCGATGGGCTCGTCCACGCGGTAGCGGTCACCGATGATTTGCCCCGGACTCACGCTCGTCGACGTGGGCATGCGCGCGGACTTGGCTTCTTCGCTCAGGGCAGCTTCCGGCATGAGGACTCACCCGGCACGAAGCATCCGTCGTGCCAGGTTTTCGGCGGCCGCAAGCAGCTCCGCGGCGACCTGCCGGGCGTCCTAGCGCGCGACGCCACGGCGCGGCAGACTGCCTCACACAGTCTCCCACGCATGACGCAAATCCACGGCAACACCGCCGGTCTCGCCGCAAGCGCGCTCAAGGCGCTCGAACGCATCTACCGCCGCCGCGTGTCACTCGATCGCATCGCCACGCCGGAGTTGATTCGCTCGCTCGCCGAGGCGTCGCGCGAGACGGGGCGCCAGGTGGGCGCGCTCGTTCACCGCTCCGGCAACGTAGACTCGGTGATCGTCGGGCATGCCACGGGGCTCATGCTGCCGGACATCGGTCGCTTGCGCGCCGCCGAGGGGCGTTTTCGAGCCCTGAGGCTCGTGCACACGCACCTTTACAACGAGCCGCTCACGCGCGACGACTTGGTCGATCTCACGCGCCTGAGGCTCGACCTCGTCGCCGCGGTGCTGCTCGACAGCGAGGGCGAGCCGCTGCGCTTCACGTGGGCGTACAACGTGCCGGCCGCCGAGGGCCGCGACACGCCATACGAGGTCGTCGGGCCGCTGCCGCACGGCGCGCCGCAACCCGACTTCGGCGCGCTCATCGGCTCGCTCGAAGCCGAATTCGCGCGCCAATTCCGCCATCGGACGCGCAAGGCCAAGGACGGGCTCGCCATCCTCGTGCACGTCGGGGAAAAGCAGAGCCGCGGGGCGCTCGCGACGGCCAAAACGCGGCTCGAGGAGCTCGCGGCGCTCGCCGAGACGGCCGGTGTCGCCGTCGCCGACCGCGTGATTCAGCTGCGCGAGCGGCTCGATCCGAACCTCCTGCTCGGTTCCGGCAAGCTCGAAGAGGTCGTGACGCGCGCGATCGAGCTCGACGTGGAGACGCTGATTTTCGACTGCGATCTCAGCCCCGCGCAAGCGCACGGCATCGCCTCGCGCACCGACCTCAAGGTGCTCGACCGCACCCAGCTCATCCTCGACATTTTCGCGCAGCGCGCCGAGAGCCGCGACGGCAAGCTGCAGGTCGAGCTCGCGCAGCTGAAGTACACGCTGCCGCGCCTCGGACAGAAGGACGACGCCCTCAGCCGCTTGACCGGCGGCATCGGCGGGCGCGGACCCGGCGAAACCAAGCT
Source organism: Polyangiaceae bacterium (assembly GCA_025936045.1). Classification (GTDB taxonomy): domain Bacteria; phylum Myxococcota_A; class Polyangia; order Polyangiales; family Polyangiaceae; genus PMG-095. Next base: position 66,229 of record JAICUB010000009.1, read on the forward strand.
CGAGCTCGGGCGGCGCCGCGCTCGCGAGCGTATTCAACGGCTCGAACGCGAGCTCCGGCAGATTGGCAAGCAGCGCGGAGTACGCTCGCACAAGCGCAGCGAAAGCGGGCTTTTGCGCGTGGCCATCGTCGGTTACACGAACGCCGGCAAGAGCACGCTGTTGAACGCGCTCACGCGCGCCGGGGTCCTCGCGGAAGACAAGCTCTTCGCGACGCTCGATCCGCGCTCGCGCAGGCTCGAGCTCGGCGCGGGCAATACCGTGATCCTGAGTGACACCGTGGGCTTGATTCGCGCCATGCCCGCGGCGCTCTTCGCCGCCTTTCGCTCGACGTTCGAAGAGGCGGCGTTGGCCGACCTCCTGCTCGAGGTGATCGACGCGTCGAGCCCCGAGCGCGACGAGCACGTGCAGACGACCGAGACCGTCTTGGCCGAGCTCGGGCTCGTCGACCGGCCCCGGCTCCGAGCGTACAACAAAGTCGACCGGCTCGAGCCCGCCGAACGCGAGGCGCTCGCCGCGACCGCCGACGGCATTGCCGTGTCCGCGTTCGAAGCCGATTCGCTGAAGCTACTGAGCGAGCGTCTCCTGCTCGAGCTCGAGCGCATCCGCGACCGCCCGCGCCGCGACGAAGAAGCGTGGACCGAAGCGGAAGCCGGCTATTGAGCCCGCGCTCCGGGCGTAGCACCCCTCACGATACGCTCGATTTCACGACCGAAACGTCGATCGTGCTCTTGGCGTCGAGTACGTTGACTCCGACGTCTTCGGGGTGTCGCACGAGACGCAGATCGACGCGCTCGTTGCCGACGCGCAAGCGGCGAATCTCGAGGGTGTCGATGAAGTCCGGCAGCCGGGGGCGGTTGAAGACCACGCGCTTCTTTTCGGCGTTCGTTTCGAGACCGAGCACGGCGCTCAACAGTGAAAACGGCGACGCCGCGGCCCACGCCTGCGGCAGGCACGCGACCGGATAGCGAATCGGCTCCTGTCCGGGCTTGCGCTCGAAACCGCAGAAGAGCTCGGGCAAGCGCTGGAAGTCCACGTACGAAGCGCACTCGTAAAAGGACTCGAGGAGCCGGAGCGGCAACGTCCGATCCAAAAATTCCGAAAAGCCGAGCGCGATGATCGCGTTGTCGTGCGGCCACACCGAGCCGTTGTGGTACGACATCGGGTTGTAACGCGCTTCTTTCGCGCCGAGCGTGCGCACGCCCCAGCCCGAAAACATCTCGGGCGAGAGCAGCGCGTCGTGCAGCGCCGCAACGCGCGAGGGCAGCGCGATGCGCGTGTAAAGACAATGCCCGGCGTTCGAGTTCCGCACGCGGCACGGCCGCTTCTTGCCGTCGAGCGCGAGCGCGTACATGCCGAGCTCGTCGCGCCAGAACGCTTCGTCGAAGCGCTGCTGGAGCTCGCGCGCGAGCCGTTCCGAGCGGTCCGCGCGCGCAGTATCGCCGAGCGCCCGCGCGAGCCGAGCGAAGCCGAGCCGGGCCGCGAAGGCGTAACCCTGCACCTCGCAGAGCGCGATCGGTCCCTCCGCGAGCGCGCCGTCCGAATGCGACACGGAGTCCTGCGAATCCTTCCAGCCCTGTTGCACGAGGCCGTCGTTCGAGCGCCTGCCGTACTCGACGAAACCGTCGCCGTCTTGGTCGCCGTACTCGTCGAGCCAGCCGATCGCCCGCTCGAGGTGCGGCCAAATTTCGCGAATGAGCCCGAGATCCCCGGTCACGCCGTAGTACGCCGCCGCCAGCATCACGTAGAGCGGCGTCGAATCGATGCTGCCGTAATAGCGCCCGAAAGGCACCTCGTGCAGCATCGCCATCTCGCCGTCGCGCATCTCGTGGACGATCTTGCCGGGCTCGGCGTCGGCGGAAGGGTCGAGCTCCTTGGCCTGATATGCCGAGAGAAAGCGCAAGACGCCCGCCGCCATCCGCTGATCGACCCACAGCATCTGGAGCGCCGTCCAGATGCCGTCACGGCCGAAAGGCGTGCTGAACCAGGGCACGCCCGCATACGGATAGGAGCCGTACTCGGTCGCGGTCGAAAGCATGCGCAGATCCGCGCGCGACCGCTCGAGCCAGCGATTGAAATGCGCGTTCGAGGTGAAGACACGCGTCTCGTCCGCTTCGTCGCGGCGGCAGGCGTCGAGCGCCGCGCCCGCGGCCGCGTCGAAGTTCGCCCGCCTGCGCGTGGAGCGAGCGGCGGGCTGAAAGGTGATGCTCCACTCGAGCTCGAGCTCGCCCGCGGGCGGCAAGGTGAGCTCGAAGGTCGCTTCGATGGCCGACACGTGCTTGGGAGTCCGCGAGAACTCGAGCTCGGTGCAACGCTCGACGCCGTCGAGTCCCATGTACGGAATTCGCACGGAGCCCTCCGCGATCACCGCCTCCCGGCGCTGGCCGCGCGCCGCGCGCGGCGTCCCGCGGACTTCGAAGATATCGGCGAAATCTGCGTCGAACTCGAAGGTGAGCGGGAACGTCACGAGCCCCCCCGAGTAGTTGCGCACGTGGATACGCTCGAAGTACGCGTTGTCGCGCAAGAGCGCGCGGCGCGCGAGGTGTACGGTACCGTGCTCGACGACGCGACCGTCCACGTGCATTTCCGGGTTCGAGAGGTCGACGGCGAGCAGGAGGTTGTTCTCGAGCACGCTCGAACAGAGCAGCATGGGCGGACGCTTGGCGAAGCGCACGCGCAGGCGCGACAGGTAACGCGTGCCCCGGTAATAGATACCCTGTTCGCCGCGTCCCGTCGGCAGGATCTCGCCGAGCCGGTCCACGATGAGAAACGCGTCGTCGTGCTTGAGGACACGGCCGCCCTCGGTCTCGTGCGAGGGCGAACCTACGATGTGATGGTCGGGGCCGTGCTCGGAGCTTGGTTCAGGCTGCATGGATGCGCCCCTCCCGCGATCGCTCGCGGATCAGCCGCTCGTAGATCGCGACGTAGTCGCGCGCCATGCGCGTCGCCGAGAAGCGCTCCTCGAACACGCGCCGAACGCGCGCGCGATCGAGCTCCCCCACGCGCCGCGTCGCCGCGATCGCGCCCTCCACGTCGTCGACGACGAAGCCGGTCACGCCGTCGTCGACCACCTCGCGCACCGAGCCGCGATCGATGGCGATGACCGGCGTCCCGCACGCCATCGCCTCGATCATCACGAGCCCGAACGGCTCCGGCCAATCGATCGGGAAGAGCAGCGCGCGCGATTTACCGACGAAGTCGGCCTTCTCCGTCTCCGAGATTTCACCGACGAACTCGACCAGTGGGTTGTCGAAGAGGTGTTCGATCTCCGTTTCGAAGTATTTTTTGTCGGCGTCCGCGATCTTCGCGGCGATGCGCAGCTTCATGCCGAGCGCCGTCGCGATTTCGATCGCACGGTCGACGCGCTTCTCGGGTGAGATCCGGCCGACGAAGGAGAGGTAGTCGTCCGGCTTCGGAGTGAACGGCAGGAGCTCGGTAGGCAGCCCGTGCTGGACGGTCGCAACCCAGTTCGCGTCCGGCAGAGGCGCGCGCTGGGCGTTCGAGATGGAAACAACCGGCATTTCTGGGAAGGCCGCGTAAAGCGGCTTCAAATCGGGCATGTCGAGCCGGCCGTGCAGCGTCGTCACGCTGGGGATGTCGAGCGCCCTCGTCATCAAGAAGTGCAGGTAGTCGATGTGAAAGTGGACGATGTCGTATTGGGCAAAGTCACGTGACAGGCGCTCGAGCATGACGAAGTGGTGAGCGAGCGAATCGATGCACCCGTCGTCGAGGCGTAGCGAGCGCGCGCAGATGGGCACGAGCTTCGCCGTCGTGCGCGAATCGCCGGCGGCGTAGAGCGTCACGTCGTGACCGAGCTTGACGAGCTCGTCGGTCAGAAAAGAAACGACACGTTCGGTTCCCCCGTACAGTTGGGGCGGGACGCTCTCATACAGCGGCGAAACTTGAGCGATGCGCATACTTTGCGCGAAGCAAGAGCAGTGCCACGGTGCGACGCCGCGAGCGGCGATCTCGCGCAGTTCCTGCGCTGGCGTTGCACAAACCGATCTCCCGTGAGGCAAACGAGCACTTCCGCCCGCGACCCCACCATGCGACGACGAGAGCGCGATGCAGAACGCAGAGCGGGCGAGCGGCGGACGCGGGCGGGTCGTTCTCGCCGTCAACGCCGGCTCCTCGAGCCTGAAGCTCGCGTGTTTCACGATCACCGGCACGAAACGCACACGGACGCTGAGCGTGCTCGTCGAGCGACTGGGCACGGACACGGCGCATGCAACGATTGAGCATGACGGACGGCGTGAGCAAGCCGTGCTGCCCGCCAAACCCAGCGCGGGAGCCCTCGCGCAATGGGTGTCGCAAATCGTCCCGCTCGCGAGCGTTGACGCGGTCGGGCACCGGCTCGTTCACGGGGGCTCGCGTTTCCGAGCGCCCGTCCGCGTGACGAGGGAGGTGTCGCAGGCGCTCCGCGCGCTCGTGCCGGTCGACCCGGCGCACATGCCGCTCGAGCTCGACCTGCTCGACGCCTTCGCCGCTCTTCGCTCCGAGTTGCCGCAGATCGCCTGCTTCGACACGGCGTTCCACGCGAGCATGCCGCGCGTCGCGCGCCTCTTGCCGCTGCCCCGCCGTTACTTCGAGCGCGGCATCGAGCGCTTCGGTTTTCACGGACTCGCCTTCGAATCGGTCGTCGAAGAGCTCGCGCGTCGTGTCGCGCCCGCGCCGCTGCCGGCGCGCGTCGTCCTCGCCCATCTCGGCAGCGGCTCGAGCCTGTGCGCGCTCCGCGACGGCCGCTCGATCGAGACGACGATGGCGTTTACGCCTGTTTCCGGTGTCGCGACGAGCACGCGCTCGGGCGACCTCGACGCCGGGCTCGTGGCGTACCTCTTGCGCGAGGAAGGGCTCGACGCGAGCGCGTTCGAGCGGCTCGTGACGCGCGAAGCGGGGCTCTTGGGTCTCTCGGAAACGAGCGCCGACGTGCGCGACCTCATGGCCCGGCGCGCCACCGACGAACGCGCGGCGGACGCCCTCGCCGTGTATTGCCATGGCGTGAAGAAGGCGCTCGGTGCCTGCGTCGCGCTGCTCGGCGGGCTCGACGCGCTCGCGTTTTCGGGCGGCGTCGGCGAGCACGCCGCTGAAATCCGCAGCGAGATCTGCGCGGGGCTCGGCGAGCTCGGCATCACGCTCGAGCCCGGCGCCAACGCCGCCGACGCCGCCGTGATTTCAGCGAGCGACACCCGCGTGCAGGTACACGTCGTGAAAGCCGACGAAGAAGCGATGATTGCGCACGCCACGAGCGAGCAGATCGAGGAGAAACCATGACCTTTTCGGACCAGGAGCTCGCCGAGCTCGACGCCTATTTTCGTGCCGCAAACTATCTGTCCGTCGGGCAAATCTATCTCTTGGCGAACCCGCTCTTACGGGAGCCGCTACGTCCGGAGCACTTGAAGCCGCGCCTGCTCGGACATTGGGGGACGACTCCCGGCTTGAATTTCCTCTACGCGCACATGAATCGTGCCATCAAGCAACGGGACCTCGACGCCATCTTCATCACGGGGCCGGGCCACGGCGGACCGGGCATCGTCGCGAACGCATACCTCGAGGGGACGTACACCGAAGTGTACCCGCACATTTCGCGGGACACGCTCGGAATGGCGCGGCTCTTCAAGCAGTTCTCGTTCCCGGGGGGCATCCCGAGCCACGTGGCGCCGGAGACACCGGGGTCGATTCACGAGGGCGGCGAGCTCGGCTATTCGCTGTCGCACGCCTTCGGGGCGGCCTTCGACAATCCGAACCTGCTCGTGTGCTGCGTGATCGGTGACGGCGAAGCGGAGACCGGTCCGCTCGCGACGAGCTTTCACTCGAACAAGTTCCTGCATCCGGTCGAGGACGGCACGGTGCTGCCGATCCTGCATCTAAACGGCTACAAAATCGCGGGCCCCACCGTGCTCGCGCGCATCCCGCACGCCGAGCTCGAGGCGCTCCTTTGCGGCTACGGCTACGAGCCGTACTTCGTCGAGGGTGACGAGCCGATGCGGATGCATCGCACGATGGCGGAGACGCTCGACCGCGTGCTCGATCGCATCGCGGACATCCGGGCGAGGGCGCGCGCGGAAACGCGTGTCGAGCGGCCGCGCTGGCCGCTCATCGTGCTCAGGAGTCCGAAGGGCTGGACGGGGCCGAAGCGCGTCGACGGCAAGAAGATCGAAGGCTCCTTTCGCGCGCATCAGGTGCCGCTCGATCACATGAAGGAGACGGGGCACCTCGCGGAGCTCGAGCGCTGGATGAAGAGCTACCGGCCGGAGGAGCTGTTCGACCCGGCCGGCACGCTCGTCCCGGCGCTCGCGAAGCTGCCGCCCAGCGGCGACCGACGTATGAGCGCGAACCCTCACGCGAACGGCGGGCGCCTGCTCACGCCGCTCGTGTTGCCCGATTTCCGCGCGTACGCCGTCGAGGTAACGGCCCCCGGCGGCGCGGACGCCGAGGCCACGCGCGTCCAAGGCACCTACATTCGCGACGTCATTCGCCAAAATCCCAAGAATTTCCGCGTGGTGAGTCCGGATGAGACGGCGTCGAACCGCTGGAACGCCGTGTTCGAGGTGACGGGCCGCCGCTGGCTCGCCGAGACGAACCAGGACGACGAGGGTCTCGCGCCGAACGGCCGCGTAATGGAGATGCTGAGCGAGCACCAGTGCCAGGGCTGGCTCGAAGGTTACCTGCTCACGGGACGGCACGGCTTTTTCTCCTGCTACGAAGCATTCATCCACATCGTGGATTCGATGTTCAACCAGCACGCCAAGTGGCTGAAGACGACGCGCCACGTGCCCTGGCGCGCGCCGATTGCTTCGCTCAATTATCTCCTCACGTCGCACGTCTGGCGCCAGGATCACAACGGCTTCAGCCATCAAGATCCGGGCTTCATCGACCACGTCGTGAACAAGAAGGCGGAGGTGATTCGGGTGTACCTGCCGCCGGATGCGAACACGCTTCTGTCCGTGACCGCGCACTGCTTGAAGAGCGTCAACTACGTGAACGTGATCGTCGCCGGCAAGCAGCCGGCGCCGCAGTGGCTCGGCATGAAGGAAGCCGACGCGCACTGCGCGACGGGCATCGGAGTGTGGGAGTGGGCGAGCAATACGGGCGACGCGGAGCCGGACGTCGTGATGGCTTGCTGCGGCGACGTCCCCACGCTCGAGACGCTCGCGGCCGTCATGATCCTGCGCGAGCACGTGCCGGGGCTCCGCATCCGCGTCGTGAACGTCGTCGATCTCATGAAATTGCAGCCCGAAAGCGAGCACCCGCACGGGCTCTCGGACGCGGATTTCGACGCCATCTTCACGCGCGATCGCCCGATCGTGTTCGCGTTTCACGGCTATCCGTGGCTCATCCATCGGCTCACGTACCGGCGCACGAACCACGAGAACCTCCACGTGCGCGGTTACAAGGAAGAGGGCACCACCACGACGCCGTTCGACATGACCGTGCTGAACGAGCTCGACCGCTTCCATCTGGCGGGCGACGCGCTCGAGCGTGTCCGCGGCTTCGCCGATCGCGCCGAGCCGCTCCAGCGCTGGATCGCCGAGCGGCTCGCGGCGCACCGCGTCCACGTCACGACCTTCGGCGACGATCTGCCCGAGGTGAAGAACTGGCGCTTCAGCGCCTAGCCGCGGAGGTCGCGGTCACTGGCCGACGGTCTTCTTGCGCATGCGAGCGAGGAGTCCTTCGACGCCCTCTTTCGCGATCACTTGGTTGAACTGCGAGCGATAATTCTCGACCAGGCCGACGCCGTCCGTCACGATGTCGAACACGCGCCAATTACCGCTGTCCTTGCGCAGGGCGTAATCGACGCCGATCACCTGCTTTTTGCCGCTTTTCGTCACGCGAAGCTCGGTCGTGACGGTGGTCTCGTCGCCAGCCGGCTTCTCACCGAGGTACGCGACCGTGTAGTCGAGCTCGGAGCGCAGCGCGCGCACGTAGTGACCCTCGACGATCTCACGCAGGAGCTTCGTGAACTCCGCCCGCTGTGCGGGGGTGAGCTTGCTCCACTGGTCGCGCATCGCGCGGCGGCCGAGCTCGTCTACGTCGAGGAAGTTCTTGAGCTTCGACTCGATTTCGACGGCTCGTTGCTTTTCCTCCGCAGAGCCCGGTGGGGTCTTTTTCTTGAGCAGGGTCTGGAGCGTGTCGTTGACCTGGCGCACGGTGGCGGTGCCGGGCTGCTCGGCGGCCACGGCGGGCACGCTCAACGCGAGTGCGAACGCGACGAGGAGGGGCTTGAACAGGGAACGCACGGTGGGCCTCATTGCTTCTTGGGTGGCAGGGTCGATTCACCGATGGCGCGCCGGAGCGTGAGGATCGCGAGATCGTAGTCGTAGGTGCTCTGGAGCGACTGGCTGTGGAGCGTGAAATACGCGAGATAAGCGTCCGCCATGTCACGCGAGCTCACGGTCCCGATGGCGTCCGCCTGCATGACGGATGCTACCCAGCCGCGGGCGCTTTTCTCCCCCGTATTGGCCGAATCCAGCCGGGATTTCGCCTCTACTGCTCGGGAATACGCTTGGAGCACGGCAAAATCCCCCGCCCTGCGCGCGGCCGCCAAAAGGTCGCGCCCGCGCTCGACTTGAGCGTTCGCCTGAGCGAGACGCGCGAGCTGTGTCGCGGGCTCGATGTTCCAGCGCAAGACGACGGCTGCGTAGCCGGTCGTGAGGTTGAACGGATCGTAACCGAAGGCGCTCGGCGGGTGCTGGACGCCCGCGGCGTGGGACCACTGCGCCCCGCCGACGATGGCGAAATCGGGCAAGAGCTTGGCGCGCTCGAGATCACGCAGGCCCTCCAGCGCCAAAACGCCGTGCTCTGCGGCGGTCGTTTCGGGGCGTAAATGTCGTGCGCGCTCGAGGTAGCCCTTCGCCTGCTCGACGTCCACCGCGAGGGGTTCGAGCTCGTTACCGAGCGTGTCCGCCTCGACGTCACCCACGAGGGCCCGCAGCCCGGCGAGCGCCGTCGCCTCGGCCTCACGCGCCTCGCTGCGGCGTGACTCGAGCTGAGCCGTGAAGGTTTGCAAGCGGAGGCGATCCTGCACGGTGACGCCGGAGTCGCCTTTTGCGAGGCGGTCCTCGAGCGTCTTCGTGGCGTCCGCCAATCTTTCGCCGCCCTCGTCGAGCATGCTGCCCAAACCTCGAGCAAGATCCACGCCCAGGTAGGCGCGTGCCGCCTCGAGGCCCATGTCGGCGGCGACGCCTTTCGCGAGCGCCTCGTTCATCTGCACGTTGTTCGACGCGGCGTCGATCGCCGAATCGATTTTACCGAAGGTGTAGAGCGGCTGGGTGAGCTCGCCTTTCACGCTGCCCATCACGCCGTCGAAATGAAAGCCGAGCGACTGCGGATTCGTTCGCGTGCAGTCCTCGGTCGCACATTCGATGTGGGGACTCGGCGCGACCAGCGCCGTGACCGTCACCGTCGGAAAGCGGTGTCCGCGCGCTTCGTCGAGCTGCGCCGAAGCCGCGCGCTTCTGTTCGAGCGCCGCTTGCGCGTACGGATTGTGCCGCGCGCGCTCCACCGCCGTTTCGAGCGAAATCCGCTTGACGGCCCCGTGCGCGGGCCGCGCGCTGAAACAGCCGAGCGCCGTGAGCACGAGCCCGCACGCGTGCGACGCCCTCACGCTCCCGACTCCTGCTGCTCGCGAGTGGTCGGCTTCGCGAACGTCCCGTGGCCGCTCGTGCGCCAGGCGAGGTACGCCGGCAGCGCGAGCACGGCCGTCGCCAAACAGGCGAATTCGCCCGTGATCGCGAGCTCCCCGAACGACCGGAGCGCGCGGTTCTGCGCGATGATGAGCGACGCGAAGCCGATCACGGTCGTCGCCGAGCAGAGCGCGACGGCGCCGCCCGTCTTGCCAATCGCTCGCGCGAGCTCGCCGTGCGCCTGATAGCGCTTGAGCACGTTGATCGAATAGTCCGCCGCGACCCCGAAGGTGATGGGCAGCGCGATGAGATTCGAGAAATTCAAGCGTTGACCGGACCAAGCCGCGAAACCGAGCATGAGCGTGATGCCGACCACCAGACTCCCGATCGCCGCGAGTGACAAGCCGACCGAACGAAACGCGAGCAGAGCGACGCCGAGCACGGCGATCATCGCCGCGACCGTCGAGAGGGGACCGTCGCGACGCATGGCCGCGATGATGTCGCTCGACAGCAGCAACCCGCCGACCGCGACGGCCCGGGGGCCAGCCTCGGCCGCAGCTTGTCGTAAATCATGCGTGAAGGCGGCCATGCGACCCGCGTTCCACGTGCCGGAGCCGACCTTCGGGAAAACGAGGACGTTGCGGTCCACTGCGCCGGTCGTATCACGGAGCCCTGCGACGAGCGTCGCCGGGATCTCCGAGGCTTCGAGCGGCGCGAGCGCGGCCGGCGACAAAAGGCGCTCGACGCGGGCGCGATCGCTCGGCGAAAGCGCAGCCAGCATCGCCGGCGTCACGGCCGCGGCGAGTTTTTTCGCCTCGGCGAGCGATTCGGCTCGGTAGGCCGGGAGCACGTCTTCGGAGGTGCGCACGCTGGCGATCAAGCCACCGGCTCGACCCTGGTGAGCAAGCTCCCGCACGGCGGCTGCCGCGCGACGCGCCGCCTCGGGCGAATCGGTGAGGATGACGGCGGGCGTGAGGTACGTGTGAAGCGTCGCGTCCATGCGCGGCCCCCAGTAGCGCTCACCGTGCTCGAACGAATCGGCGCGCCGCAGCCGTGAAAAGTCGGTCTCGAGCCAGGTGCCGCGGCGGCTGACGATGCCGAGCGTCGCGAGCACGAAGAGCGCGAGCACGACGCCGAGCACGAGCCGCGCTTGACTCACTACGAAATGCGCGAGGCCGTGCGACATCCCCGCCTCCGCGGCGAGCGCGGGGGCCCCCGCCGCAACGTCGCGCGGAAGGAACAGCCGCTGTCCGAACGAGTGCACGAGCACCGGGACCAAGGCGTAGGTCGAAGTCCAGCAGACGAGCATGCCGATCGCGCCGATCCAGCCGAACTGGTTGAAGCCGCGAAAATCCGTAATGAGCAGCGTCGCGTAGGCGGCGGCCGCCGCGGCGGAGGCGCCGAACGTCGCGCGATACGTTTCGCCCACGGCGGTCACGAGTGCGTTTTCCAAGCCGTCGCCTGCGAGCCGTTGCTCGCGATAGCGGGCTAGCAGGATGATGCCGCCGTTCAGGCCGTTGCCGACGATGATCGACGAGAGAAACGCGGTGTTCGAGTTCAAGTGCCGGATCGAAAGCGGCGGGAGCGCGACGAGCCCGAAGCTGTAGAGCGCGCCGAACACCACCGGCCCGACGAGAATGGGCACGGCCCGGACGGAACGGAAGAACCACGCGATGGCGCAGAGCACGAGCGTAGCGACGACCGCGCCGGAGACGCCGAGATCGACGACGATTCCGCGCGCCTCCTCGACGCGCGTCGCGATGTCGCCCGCGAACCCGAGGCGCATGTTCGGCGCGTAACGCTCGGGGAACCCGAGAGCCTTCACGTCGCGCTCGACTCGCGACAGCAGCTCTTCGTCGCCCGTGAGCGCCGTCGTGTGCGACGCCGCCTGGATGACGAGCACCGCGCTCAGCCCGTCGTCGGACAAGAAACGATCCTGCGGGAATTTCGGCAGCTTGCCGTGCCGGGCGGCGTACTTCGCCGTGAGCTCGGCGAGCGGTAGCTCGGGCGCGGGATCTTCCTTCTCGTCGAGCAGCGACAACCCCGTCCGGTGCGCCACTTCCCAACGATGACGTGCCTCCACCGCGGCGCGGAGCTTCGCTACGTCCGCGGGTTCCATCAGCGCGAGCGCTCGCGTCTCCACGAAGCGGCGCTCCGCTCCGACCCCCGTGCGCACGTTCGCGACGAGGTCCTTCGGGTAAGCGCCTACGCGAGCCTCGAGATCCGAGAGAAAGCGCAGAGCGGCAGCCGCGTTCTCGCGCCCACCGGTGTCGACCACCACGCCGAGGTGACGCAGGCCCGGCAAGCGCCGGCGCGCCTCCTTCAGCGCGCGCACGGACGGCGCGTTCGCTGGTAAAAGCTCTTCGAGATCACTCCTCAAGTTCGCGTACGTGAGCACGGCGCGCACCGACGCGAACATCGCGAACACCGCGGCGCAGAGCAGCACCGCGCGCGCGTGGCGAAGCAGGAAGCCGACGAAGCGCCGCGAGGTCACGACACCGGGCTCCGCGCGTCCGGGACAGCCGGAACGAGCGGGGAGGCCGGCGCGAGCATGAGGCGCGCCAGAGAGACCCCTGCGAAGGCCGTCGCCCAGCCGGCCATCACGTCGATGACCCAGTGGTGCCCGAGATAGACGGCCGAGGCGGCCATCCAGGCGGCATACGCGACGTGAAGGGCTCGCTCCTTCTTGCCGGCGTCACGCCACGCCGAGAACAGACCGAGCATCGGGTAGGCGCAGTGCATCGACGGCAGCGCGCCGAAAACACTCGCCGCGCGCGCGTAGAAGTGACTGAAATACGGGATCCCGAGCAGAGCGTCGACGCGCGATAGCCCTGCGGGGCTCGGCAAGTCCGCGAGCGACACGGCGCAGCCGTGCGCGTGGACGTACCAGGGCGGCGCCACCGGCACGAGGATCCACACGAAAAACGAGATCCAATTCGCGAAGGCGAAGCCCCACGCGAACACGCGCATCTTGTGGGGGTCGCGGAAACGCAGCCACACGGCGTAGCCGATCGCGAAATACGCGAAGCCGAAGTACGGCACCGCCGCCGCGAGATCCGCCGCGGCGACGTGATGGCTCATGAAATACTCGGGCAGCGTCAGCCCGTGCGCGAGCGGCACGAGCGTCTGCTCCGCGGCCTTGAACGAGCACGAGAGCACGCGGCCGGGCGTCACCCACAAGGCGCGCGCGTAACGCACGCAGTCGTAACCGATGCCCGTCACGACGATGGGCAGGAGTTGGCGGTAGAGCGACGCCGTACGCCTGCCGGCGAGCCCGAACGCGAGCGCGAGCGCCGCGACGATCAGATGCTCGGGCCGCAGCTCGCCGTGAAAAACGACGAGCGCGAGCGCGTAGAGCGCCGGCAGGAACGGCAGTACGAATTTGGCCCCCCAGAGCGCATGGAGGCGGGACCAGGGATTTTTCGGGAGCGGGTGCTCCTCAGGAGGCGTCGGCGGCACTCTTGGCTCCGACGCGCGAGGTCAGCTCCGGCAAGTGCTCGGCCCGCTCGCGGTCGCGCTCCGGGAACGCCCACTCGCTGTGCAGCGGGAAATTCCAGCATGCGAACACGAGGCCGCGCGTGATGAGCCAACCCAAATACGGGTGTACGGCCGGCAGGAGCGACATCATCCAGACGCCGCCCGCGTTGAGGAGCGCGCTCGACCCAGATACGAAAAGAAAGCGCACGACCTGGCGCCGCATCTTCTCGTTCGTTGCGCGGTACACCCAAACGCGCGACAGGCTGAACGCCACCGTGCCGCCGACCGCGCATCCGATCAGCGTCGCGAGCGGCATCGGCAGCGCGAACGAGTGCACGAGCCCGTGCACCGTCGCAGCATCGACGCTCGTCGCGAGCGCGCTCACGACCACCGCGCGCGGCATCAAGCGGAAGCTCTTGACCGAGCTTACGCCCAGCATTCTGAGCAGACTCAAGAGTCGTTGAATCGCCGTCACGTGCGAGGTCGCGGCGAGAAGCACGAGGCCGGCCATCGCCAAACGATGCGGCGGATGCGGATCCAACGGCGCGAGCAGCGCTTCCGGAATCGGCGCGAACGCGACGCTGGCCCCGAGCACCACGATGCGCTCCGGCCGCTGCATGAACCCGACGTCCTTCATGCGTGCGCCGAGCGCCTCACCACGCGCGCGCACGTAAGGGACGAGCAAGGAGCCCGTGAGCGCCAAAAGCGCGGGCAAGAGCGCCCACGACGAGCGGTAATACCAGGCGAGCCCGACGAGCAGCGCCGATTCGCAATAGCGGTCGAGCACGGAGTCGAGCGCGGCGCCGCCCGGCGACGCGCGCCCGGTAACGCGGGCGACGCGGCCGTCCAGAAAATCGAGCGCGCCCGCCATCAAAAACACCCAGCCAGCGAGCCCGAACCGTCCGACGGCCGCCGCGAGGCCAGCCCCGGCGGCGAGCGCGACCGAGAGCGTCGTGATCGCGTTCGGCGGAACGTCGACGGTCGCGAGGCCGAGCCAGAGCGGCCGCATCATCCAAGCGACGAAGTGACGCATGCGAGCGGTGGTGAGACCACCGAGACCCCGCGCGTCCATCTCCTCGTCGTGAAAGCGACCCGCGACGAGGGTGCGCACCGCGTACGCGACGAGGCAGAGGACGAGAAAAGCCGCGAGCGCGAGCGCGGGGGCGACCGACCACCAAACGCGCTCGGACGCGCTGAGGTGGCCACCCAGAATCGAACCGACGGCGGCCATGCTCTCCATCGTTCCTTTCCTCTCAGTCGTAATAGTCAAGACCGAGGTGGGTGATGAGCTCCTCACCCATCAGCCAGCGAAGCGTGTTTTTGAGCTTCATCGATTGAATGAAGAGGTCGTGCTCCGGATAAAGATCCGGGCGCGTCATCGGGCTCTTGAAGAAGAAGCTCAGCCACTCCTGAATGCCGTGCATGTCGGAGCGCTGGGCCAGATCCATGAAGAGCGCCAGATCGAGCACGAGCGGCGCGGCGAGAATTGAATCGCGACAGAGAAAATCGATCTTGATCTGCATCGGATAGCCGAGCCATCCGAAGATATCGATGTTGTCCCAACCTTCTTTGGCGTCGCCGCGTGGCGGGTAGTACTCGATGCGAACCTTGTGGTACATCTCGCCGTAGAGCTTCGGGTAACGTTTGGGCTCGAGCACGTGCTCGAGCACGCCGAGCTTCGACACCTCCTTCGTGCGGAAGTTCTCGGGCTCGTCCAGCACTTCACCGTCGCGGTTGCCGAGGATGTTGGTGGAGAACCAGCCGCGAAGGCCGAGCGCGCGCGTCTTGAAGCCGGGCGCGAGAATCGTCTTCATCAGCGTCTGACCGGTCTTGAAATCCTTCCCGGCGATGGGAACGGCCAAGTCGCGCGCGAGCGCAAAAGCGGCCGGAAAATCCACGCTGAGGTTGGGCGCGCCGTTGGCGAAAGGCACCCGCTCCTGCAAGCAGGCCCACGCGTAGAGCGCCGAGCTCGTGATCGACGGGTCGTTCTCGGCGAGCGCTTTCTCGAACTTCTGGATACTCTGATGCGCTTCAGTCGGCTCGACGTAGCGCTCGGTGCTACCGCACCAGACTGCCACCGCGCGTTCCACCCCCTGCTCCTGCTTGAAGCGGCGAATGTCGTCGCGGATCTGCTCGACCATGCCGGCCTTGCTGGCGGCCGTCTTCACGTGGGTAGCCCGAAGGCGCTTCACGTCTTCCTGATAGAAGGCCCCGGCCATCGGCACGATGCGGGAAAGCTCGTCCGCGATCGGAGCGATATGCCTCTCTTCGAGCACGCCACTCTCCCGCGCGACGGAAAGTGCGTCAGCGGGAAAAATGTCCCAGGCGCCGAAAGTCAGATCGTCCAGCTTGGCGAGCGGAACGAAGTCCGAAATGCGCGGAACCCGGCCTTCCGTACGTTTTCCCAGGCGGATGGTCCCGAGTTGGGTAATGGACCCGACGGGCTCCCCAAGGCCCCGGCGCGTCAGCAGACACCCTGCGATGAACGTGCTCGCAACTGCCCCTAGCCCCGGCAAAAGGACCCCGAGCTTACCCGTCGCGGGCTTGACCGTGGGGGATTTCGAGTCGCTGCGCGTAGGGGCAGAACGTTCCGTCATCGGTGCGCCCTCCACTTAGTTCCGTCGGGGCCCATGTCAAGGAACTCGTTGCAAGAGTTGTGCAGAGCGGGGGCCTCCGTCATGCGCGCAGGACCAACGCGTACGACGGAGGGCAGTCACGCTACACCGTGACCGTAACGCGCGCCCGCTGCCCGGCACTACGGCCGAACTCCCCGGATTGGATCGTCGCCGCTAGGGAGCGGCAAATCCGATTTTGAGACATCCGAAACGCGACCGGAACAAGGACGCCTCGGCGGGCGTTGCTCGGGTGCGTCAGAGTGTGCCCGCATTACCTCACAACGTGAGCAGTCCGCGCCGGGCGGCTTTGGCTACGGCGTCGGCGCGCGTGTCCGCACCGAGCTTGTCGAGCAACGAGCGCACGTGGAACTTCACGGTGTGCTCGCTCACGCCGAGCGCTTCGCCAATCGCCCGATTCGACAGTCCATTCGCGACGAGCTCGAGCACCTCGCGCTCGCGCTGTGTGAGCGTGCCCGCGTCGGAGGGCCCTGCCGTAGGCGCGAGAAGCGGCCCGATCGTCTCGCGATCGAACGCGTAGAGCCCGGCGGCGACCGCGCGCGACGCAGCCGTCAAACTTTCGCTCGATGCGTCCCGCCGGAGCGCACCCTGCGCGCCGCTCCGCACGAGCTCCCGCGCGCGTTCCGGACGACCGACGAGCGCGAGCACCGGCACCCCCGCCGGCACGCGGGACAGGGCCGCTTCGGGTGTCGCGTCGTCCGGGATGTCCTCGACGACGACGTCGAGCGCCTCCACGTCGAGCATGCGCGCTTCCTCGAGTGCCGCGCTGCCGACGACCCTGAACTCCGGCGACGATCCGAGGATGTCGGCGAGCCCCCTCCGTACCACTGGCGAGTCGGCGACGACCGCCGCGGCGAAGAGGAGACCCAACATGCACCCAATCTAAGGGCGCGTTCCACGCTGTAAAGGGATCCCCCGCGCTTCCGCGCTCCGATTCGCGGGGCTTTGCCGCGGCCCTACCCGATCGGGGAGGTCCCTTCGGGGAGGTCTCGTCGCGCCGATCGACGAGTTACCCGAAAGGGAGCCGGTTCTTAGGTTCCTCTTGGTTCTCAGCGGAACCGAAGGAGCAATGCATGAGCACGATTTTGGACCTTTCGAATGATTTGGCGGGCGCGGTGGCGCACGCGAGTGACGGCCTGGTCGCGGTGCACGGCGGGCGCTGCGAGACGGCGAGCGGCATCGCGTGGAACGAGCATCACGTGGTGACGGCGGCGCATGCGCTCGAGCGCGAGAGCGACCTCGAAGTCACGGTAGGTGACGAGCGCATCGCAGCCACGCTCGTCGGCGCCGACCCGTCGAGCGACCTTGCAGTATTGCGCGTCGGGCGCGACCTCACGCCGGTCCCGCGCGCGGACGCCGCGACTCCGCGCGTCGGAGAGCTCGCGCTCGCACTCTCGCGCGGTGCGCGCGGCCTGCGAGCGCGTCTCGGGGTCGTGGCTCGCGTGGGCGGCGCGTTCCGGCTCGGCCCGGGCGTCGAGGTCGAACGCTACGTGGAGAGCGATATCGCGCCGGCGCCGGGTCTCGCGGGCAGCGCCCTCGTCAACGCCGAGGGGGCGCTCATCGGCGTGAATGCGACGGGCGTCGTGCGCGGCGTCTTGGTGGCGCTGCCGGGCAGCGCCGTTGCACGCGTCGTCGAAGCCATCACGACGCACGGCCACGTGCGGCGAGCGAAGCTCGGCGTCGCGCTCGAACGCGTGGAGCTGCCGCAAGCCGTCGCGGCGCGACGCGGCGCCCGGCGCGGGCTCATCGTGCTCGGCGTCGCGCCGGGCGGTCCCGCCGAACGCGCCGGCGTCGTGCTCGGTGACGTGATCCTCGCCGTGGGCGGTAAGGCGGTGGAACGCGTCGACGAGCTCGCCGGAGCGCTCGACGAGAGCACGATCGGCGTCGAGCTCGCGGTCGACGTCCTACGCGCGGGCGCGGAGCAGGCGCTCAGCGTGCGGCCGGAGGCGCGATGACGCCGCTCGCCGAGCTCTCGGCGTCGATCGAGCGCCTGGTGCAGGAGACCTCGCCGAGCGTCGTGTCGGTCGAGCACGGGCGCGGTCAAGGTAGCGGCCTCGTCATCGCGTCCGACGGCTACGTCGTGACCAATTCGCACGTGGTGAGGCACGCGGCCGAGCTCGCCGTCGGCATCGGTCCGGGCGAGCGCGTGCCGGCCGAGCTCGTCGGCGACGATCCGTCGAGCGACCTTGCCGTCGTCAGGGTTGCGACGAACGGCCTGCCGAGCCTGCCGCTCCTCGAGGAACGACGGTTGCGCGTCGGGCAGCTCGTGCTCGCGATCGGCAACCCGCTGCGCTTCGATCGCTCGGTGAGCCTCGGCATCGTGAGCGCCGTCGATCGCACCTTGCCGGCGCCGCGCGGACGCGCGCTCGAGGGACTCGTTCAAACGGACGCCGCGATCAACCCCGGGAGCTCCGGCGGCCCCTTGCTCGACGCCAACGGCGTCGCCGTCGGCATCACGACCGCAGTGATTCCGATGGCGCGCGGCCTCGGCTTCGCGATTCCGGCCCACACCGTGAGTTGGGTGGTCGCGATGCTGCTCAAACAGGGCCGCATCGAGCGCCCGCGCATCGGTGTCGGCGCGCGTGGCGTGGACCTCCCGCCGCGCCGGGCGAGCGAGCTCGGCCAAGCGCGCGCCGTCGAAATCCTCGAAGTGGCAAGCGGTGAAGCCGCCGATCGCGCCGGAGTGCGCCCGGGCGACCTCTTGCTGCACGCGGACGGCGACGCGGTGGGAAGCGTCGACGACATGGTGCGCAAGCTCGTGCTCTCGGGCGGCGCTGCCCTGACGCTCGAGCTCGCCCGCGGCCGCGAGCGGCTGACGCTCGAGGTGGCCCCGCGGGGGGAGCGCAAGGCGGCGTGACGTCGCGGGGCCGGCGCGCCCTCAGCCCACGAGCGAGTCCCGCCGTCGCAGCGCGACGTGCTCGCCGTGCCGTAAGCGGATCACGATCGCCACCCGAGCACCCTACGCGCGGTGCGTCGCCACACGCGCCGCAGCAGCGGCCAACGGTACTTGACGTACGCTCCGCCGCTCAGCGCCGGGCGCGCCCAAGCCTCCTCCGAGCCTTTGAGTAACGCGCCGTAGTGCACGGGCGCGGGGAGCGGCGGCGCGTGGTGCTCGTTTCGCCCGCCGTCGAAGCGCAAGAAGGCATGGATGCGGCGCGCTTGCGCGGCGAGATCGTACGCGCCCGCGAAGTCCGACTCGATGCCCTCGCTCGAATACGAGTAGCGCATGCGATCCCCGTCGTCGCAGAGGCCGTCGGGGGCCGTGGAGCGGCGCCGCGAGACGAGATCTTGAATGATGAAATAGCGCGTCATGCCGAGGACGTTGGCAAACCAGCGCTCGGGCTCCGGGGAGTAGTGAAAGACGTTCGACGCGACGACGAGATCGACGCGAGCGCGCGCTGGAAACGGCTGATTGAGATCCCAATTGCCGCGCGTTGCGACGAGCAAGCGGGCATTCGGAAACTGACCTCGCAGAAAGTCGATGTCTTCGTCCGACGGTGACAGGAGCAGCAGCGTACGCGGGCCGCGCGGTTCGAGCTCGCGGAGCTTGGCGATGACCTCGCCGAGGGCGCGATGGTTGAGTTCGGTGACTTCCTGCATCCGCGGACGAGCGCGATAGCACGGCCGGCGCGGCGACGGCGCGGACGTGGTTACGGCAGCGGGCGTTCGTGCTCGCGGGCGCGCTCGAGCGCCTGGGTGAGCGCGCGCTTGCGCAGGTAGAGCTCGACGGAATCGTCGAAGGCGCGCTCCTCCTCGGCCGCGTGGCGGTCCGCGAGCTCACGCGTGAGCTCAGCGAAGCGCTCGTACTGGGACGAGGCGCTTTCGAAGTCGCGCCGCTCGTGTTCGGCGACGAGGCTCTGGGTGAACTGCCAGAGCCTCGTGAAGCGCGCGAGCGCCACGGTAAACCCCTGCTCGTCGGCGCTCCCCGCCTCCGCGCGCGCTCCGGGGCACGGCGCTTCCGCTCTCGCTCGTGGCGCAAGCCCGAGCATCAAACCCAACACCAAAAGCCCGGTAGCGAGCCGCATGCCCGGATTATATCGCGCTCTCGGCCCGCGGTCGCCGGGAGCGCAGCCTCGCGTAAAACCAGCCGATCACGGCGAAAAAGCCGCCGACCGAACCCACGTCGGGGCGACCACCGCCTGCCGGTCTGGACGCTGCCACGCCGCAGCCGGTGGACTTCTTCGTGACGCCGTTCGCTCCGGCGCTCGGCGCCGTGCCTGACGCGGGCGCGCTCGCCGAGGACACGGGCGCCGCTTCGGCGACCGGCACGAGACCGAGCTCGGGGAGCGGCGTGAGCAACGCCCGCGTGAGCACGTTCGCGTCGCGCCGTGCAGAGGGCAAATCGAGGGCGAGCGGCACGCTACGCGGCGCGCGCGCCTCCGACGCCCAACGTTTGCCCCAGCGGGAACGCTTCGGCGCCGAACAGTCGATACCGAGCGGCCATGGATTGAGCGCGAAGAAGCGCACCTCGACGCGATTGTCGGAACTCGGCACGACACCGGTCGGGAGCTTCCCGCTCGCGCCTGCGGGCACGCCGACACCGCCCGTCACGGGCGCCGCCTCGACGAGCTCCCAATTGGCCCGTGTTTGCCCCGGAGCATCACGGCGGTGCAAACGCGTGAGCACGTAAGTCTGGCGCGCGGAAAGCGCCCGCCGCCGCTCGATTTCCCGGCGTTCGGCGCGGTGCTCGCGTTCGGCCGCGGGGCGCTCTTTCGGCATGAGCTCGGCCAGGTGGGATTCGAAGCGTTCGCGATCGAGGACGGGCTCGTCGGCGGGCTCGGGAGCGCGCTCCTTCGCGGTCGTCGTTTTGGCCTCGAGCACGTCGCCGCCGAGCGTCATGAGCTCGTCGGGCGCGAGCGGAACGTCGGGACACGGCTCGCCGCAACCGCTCGTGCTGAACGCGTACTCCGTGACGAAGGAGCCGGGATGGCGCGCGGCCACGGCGTCGAACAGCGCGTCGTAAGCCGTCGCGAGGTGTTCGGCGACGCGCGGCTCGACGCGCACGGCAAGCGGCGGGAACACGTCAGCCTGCCGCGCCACCTCGACACGCCCCCGGCGGTCGAAAACGAACACGAAGAGGTCCTCCGGCGTACGCGGGTTCCCGCCGCTGACCCCCGCAGGCAAGGCGCCGGGCTCGCGCGTGAAATAACGGATGCCGCCGAGCTCCACGCGGCCGCCCGCCGAGAGCTCGACGCGGGCGGGCGCCACCTCGGCCAAGAGCAACTTTTGCCCGCCGTGAATGGCGGCTCCGAGCGAGGCGAGCGCAACGTCGGTAATGCGGTATCCGCGGGCGGTGAGGGCGGCGCGGAGCTTTTCGCCGCCGTCGAACCGGAGCTCCGCATAAGTGAACTCGCTCTCGCGATCTTTGAACGTCGCCGCCACGGGCAAGCTGATCTCGTTCGAGACCGCGTAATGGCGATCGGGCGGAGGGAGGCCGGGCGGCGCGAGAAAGCCTGCGCCCTTCACCTTCACGTGCTCGTCCCAGCTCTGCTCGAGCGGCCGCTCGTCGCAGGGGTCCTGCTCGTAAAAGGCATGAAAGCGCGGCGCCGTGATGGCCTCGACGCGTCCGATCACGCCGCGCTTGAGCGTCTTCACGGCGTCGGCGCGCACGTCCCCGGGCACCGGGATCAGGAAGGCAAACGGCGTGAGCGGGCCCGCATACTCGGCGCTCAAGGTGACGACGGAGAAGCCGCCGTAACGCATGAGCACGACGGTCGTCGCGGACACCGAGCGTTCGGCGTCGTCCTTCGCGACGAGCACGCCTGGAAATGCCGCCGCGGGCACGGCGAGCCCGAGGGCGAGCAGGAGAACGCGAGCGGCGGCGGGCCGGGGTGCCAAGGCCTAACCATTGTAGGACGACCGGCGTGGCCCGCCGTTTGCAGCCGGCAAAGCGGTTCCGCTGCCGTCGTCGAGCGAACTTCCGTCGCAAAAAAGCGCCCGTGCGGCTGCGTCCCTGTTTCGCACCTCGCGAGGCGCGTATAGTCCGAAGCGGGGACCCGATCGACGCCTCTCGCGAGCGGGCCGCCATGGCCGCAGCATGCCCGCACGAAAGCCTCTGATCACGAGCTCGGACTCGTTTGCGACGGCCTTCGAGGCGCAAGCGGTCCCGGCGCTCGTCACGGACAAGAGTCACCGCGTGCTCTTGGCGAACCGCGCCGCGCTGGATTTCCTGGGTTATGAAAGCAGTGAGCTCGAGGGGCTCCACGTGGAAGAGCTCATCCCGGAAGAGCTCCGCGCACGCTACCGGAAGCTCCGCGAGCTGCCGAGCGAGGGCAATCAGCGCGTCCTCCTGCGCGGCGAGCGGATCCTGCGCACGCGTCACGGCCGCGAGGTGCCGGTCGAGCTCAGCATCACGCGCGCGGCGCTCGACGGCGTCGAATACCGCATCTCCACCATCATCGATCTTTCGCGGCAAAAAGAGGCCGAGCAAGAGAGCATCGAGCGGCTGTCGTCCATCATCGAGCACGCCGAGGTGGGCGTCTTCATCGTGCAGGTGGGCGAGGACGGCGCCTTCGTGTTCGAGAGCTTGAATCCCGTGACGGAGAAGCTCACGGGCCTCAGCCGCGAGCAGGCACGCGGGCGCGGCGCCGAGCAGGTGGTGCCGCCGGCGGAGGCGGCGCGCGTGATCGCGAACTACACGCGCGCCGTCGAGCTCGGCACGCCGTACAGCTACGAGGAGATCGGCGACACGGCGCTCGGCAAGCGCACGTTCCGCACGACGCTCGTGCCGATTCGCAACCGCGCGGGTCGCGTGCACCGCTTGATCGGGCTGTCGCACGACATCACCGATCAGCGGCACGTCGAGGACGCGCTCGTGCTCGCGAAAAAGAGCCTCTCGGAGTCGCAGGAGAAATACCAAAAAGCGTTCGCCGCGAGCCCGCATCCGATCAGCATCACCGACTTGCCGCACGGTCGCTTGATCGAGGTGAACGACGCCGTCGAGCGCATCTTCGGTTACTCGCGCGACGAATCCATCGGAAAGACGACGGTCGAGCTCGGCATGTGGCGCGACCCGGCGCAGCGCAAGCGGATGGTGACCGTCCTGCGCGAGCAGGGCTCATTTCGCGACTTCCAGATGTCGGGCGCCGACCGCTACGGCAGGCCGCTCTCGCTCGTCCTGAGCGGCGAGGTGATCAGCATCGGCGACGAGCAATGCGTCGTGACTTACGTGCAGGACGTGACCGAGCGCGAAGGCGCCAAGCGCGCGCTCGTCGCGTCGCAGGAGCTCTTCGCCAAAGCGTTTCAGGCGAGCCCGGACGCGTACATCATCCTCGACGTGAAGACGGGGGCCTTCCTCGAAGTGAACGAGGGGTTCGAGCGCCTGTTTCAGCGCACGCGCGCAGAAGTGCTCGGTCGCACCTCGCTCGAGATCGACCTGTGGGCGGATCCGCTGGAACGCGAGCGAGGCCGCTCGATCCTGTTCGAGAAAGGTTCGCTCAGGGATTTTCCGATCATCGCGCGCCGCAAGGATCAGAGCCTGCGGCAATGCCTGATGTCGGCCGAGCACCTCGCGCTCACGAGCGGTCGCTCCGCGATCGCGGTCGTCCGCGACGTCACGGAGAAGCTAGCGGCCGAGCGCGCCAGGGCCGAGCTCGAAGCGCAGCTGCGGCAGGCGCAGAAGATGGACGCGCTCGGCACGCTCGCCGGCGGCATCGCGCACGACTTCAACAATATCTTGGGCGCGATGCTCGCGTACTCCGAGCTCATCAAGCTCGACATCCACGAGCCTCAGCAGATCGAGGCGTACCTCGTCGAACTCAAGCGGGCCGGCGACCGCGCGAAGGATCTCGTGCAGCAGATCCTCACGTTCAGCCGCCGCCAGCCGCAGACGCGCAAGCCCCTTCGCATCGAAGCGGCCGTGCGCGACGCGCTGAACCTCTTGCGCTCGACGCTGCCGTCGACGATTCGCATCGAGCTCCAGATCGGGGACGCGCCGCTCGTGCTGGCGGATCCGACGCAAATTCACCAGGTGATCACGAACCTCGGGACGAACGCGGCTCACGCCATGAAGAGCGGGGCCGGCGTGCTCGCGGTGGAGCTCGCGAGCGTGCTGGTTGACGCGGCGGCAGCCCGAACGCGCTCCCAGTTGCAGCCGGGTCGCTACGCGCGCCTGACCGTCAAAGACAGCGGCGAGGGCATGCCCGCCGAGACCTTGAAGCACATCTTCGAGCCGTTCTTCACGACCAAGAGCCCCGGCGAGGGCACGGGTCTCGGCCTCGCCGTGGTGCACGGCATCGTGCGCGACCACGAAGGCGCCATTTTCATCGAGAGCGAGCCGGGACGGGGCACCACGGTGACGCTGTACCTGCCCGAGCACGAAGTCGCGCTCGAGGAGAGCGTGGCGCCTCCCGCGGAGCTCGTGCGCGCGAACGGTGAATCGGTGCTGTTCGTCGACGACGAGGTCGTACTCTGCCGCTCGGTCGCGGGCTTGCTCGAGCGGCTCGGTTATCGCGTCACGGCGCGCTCGGATCCGGCCGAAGCGCTCGAGCTCTTCCGCCGCACGCCGCGCGCGTTCGACCTGGTGCTCACCGATCTCACGATGCCGGGCATGACCGGCGTCGAGCTGGCGCGCGAAGTGCTGGAGCTCGCGCCGGCGAAGCCCGTGCTCGTCATGAGCGGCTTCAACAGCACCTGGACGGCCGACGGCTTGAAGGCGCTCGGCATCGTCGACTTGATCTCGAAGCCGCTCGGCGCCGTGCGGCTCTCGGAAAGCGTTGCGGCGGCGCTCGGCAGGGGGGAAAAACGCGGGGCGAGACGGACCTGACGCGGCCCGACCGCGCTTTCGAGAGAGGGAACGTAAGTTTGGACAAGCTTTTGTTGGTCGATGACGACGCGCAGATGCGCAACGTCCTCGCGCTTTATCTCCGCCGCGCCGGCTTCACGGTGCTCGACGCGGCGACGCTCGCCGAGGCGCGGCGGCTGCAAGCCAAGCAGGCGCCCGATCTCATGATCGTCGATTACCAGCTGCCCGACGGGACGGCCTTCGACCTCTTGAGTCAGACGCGCGAACGCGAGGGCGGCGAAGCGGTGATTGTGCTCACGGGCATCGGCACGATCGACCTGGCCGTGCGCGCCATCAAGCTCGGCGCCGAGCATTTCTTGACCAAGCCGGTGGACCTGGAGTCGCTCGAGGTGCTGGTGCGGCGGACGCTCGATCTACAGCGCGACCGCCGCCAGCGCGCGGGAGCCGCGGTCGCCAACCACGAGTCGCCCGATCCGTTTCTCGGGACGAGCGCCGCGGTGAAGAACTTGTCCGAGCTCGCGGCGGCCGCCGTCGAGTCCGACGTGCCCGTGCTGATTCTCGGTGAAACGGGGACGGGCAAGGGCATCCTCGCACGCTGGATCCACGAGCACGGCACGCGTCAAAAGGAACCGTTCGTCGATTTGAACTGCGCCGGGCTCTCGCGCGAGCTCGCCGAATCGGAGCTCTTCGGACACCAGCGCGGCGCGTTCACGGGCGCGGTCAACAACAAACCGGGACTCATCGAGGTCGCGCACCGCGGCACGCTCTTTCTCGACGAGCTCGGCGATCTCGAGCTCGCCGTGCAGCCGAAGCTGCTCACGGCGCTCGAGGAAGGGAGCTTTCGCCGCATCGGCGAGACGACGAGCCGCGCGGTCGACGTGCGGCTCATCGCCGCGACGCACCGAAACCTCGCCGGCATGGTCAAGGAGGGGCGCTTTCGCGACGATCTCCTGTTCCGCATCAACACGCTCACGCTCGAGCTCCCGCCGCTCAGGAAGCGACCGGGCGACGTGAAGCCGCTCGCGACGGCCGTCTTGCGCGAGCTCTGTCGCCGCCGCGGCCGCCCGGCCCCCGAGCTCACCGACGACGTGATCGACGTGCTCACACGCTACGGTTGGCCGGGGAACGTACGCGAGCTTCGCAACGTGCTCGAGCGCGCGCTCCTGTTCTGCAAGGGAGACGTGCTCGACCGCGCCACGCTCCGCTTCGACCGTTCGCTCGAGCCCGATCCCGGCTCGGATCCGCAGACGCTCGACGACGCCGAGCGCCGGCACATCGTGAGCGTGCTGAAGCAGACGGGCGGCAAGGTCGACGACGCAGCGAAGGTGCTGGCACTCTCGCGGAGCTCGCTCTACGCCAAACTCAAGAAGTACGGCATCCGCCCGGCGGGCGAGTAGGTTCATCTTCACGCGCCGAGCTAAGACTGCTGCCAGCGCCTGCACGCGCGCCATTTCGGACCGGGATTAACAGGAAGAGAGACAAAGGGCGGGAAGGTCGTTTGTTTGGTCGGAGGCGACGCAACATCGCGGCTCGATCAAAATTAAATACTCCCCCCTTCCGTCTTCCTGTTAAAAATCCGGTTCGAAATGGGGCTGGCAGCAGTTGAGGCACCGCGCGTGCGGTGAACCCCAAACACGCTCACAGACGGAGGCGTTCGAGGACGACGACGAGAGCGCGCGTGCCGGCGAGGACGACGTCGGCGGCGTGCACTTCCGTGTCCCTGCCGACTGCCACTCCGCCGTCGACGAAGAGCGGCATGCCGAGCGAGAGCGAACCCTCGTCGGCGAGCCCGACGACGAGCCCGCGCGCGGCGAACATCGTCACGTCGGCCGAGGCGCTCACCGGGCTTTCCGACGGCCGGAGCGCGTGCTCGCCGAGCGTCTCCGCGAGCGTCGACCAGCCGAGCGGGTCGCACAACACGCCGACCTGAAACGAGCGGCCGCCGCCCGCGACGGCGACGAAGCTGCCGGACAGCCCGAACGGGATGGATTCACGATAAGCGAGCACGCGGCACGGCAGTCGCGGCTGCGGCTTGTCGAGCGAGCTCATGCCTGCGAGCAGCGCGCCGAGCGCGTTGGAAGGGATTCTGGCACTCATGGTTGCGGGCAACGAAGACGCTCCTTCGTGTTCGGTGTGCAACGCGCGGGCCAGCGAGAAACGCCACGAAAGTGCGTGCCGAGCGCTCGGCGCCGTCCGAAGTTCGGGATTTCGATCCGTGCCCCCGGACGAGCAGATTGCCGCGCTGCGGCGAAAGTTTGCCCGAGGCGTAGCGGCCGCGGAGTTCGAGCGACGCGGAGCCGTCCGTGCTATCGACGTGCTCGCGCATGCGCTTGGCGGTTCTTGCGGCTTCGTCTTACGCCGCGTGCGAAAAGCTCCCGGAGCTCGCGGGCACCACCCTCGACCTCGATCTGCTCGGACAGCGGCTTTCCGAGGCGGACGCGGGCTTCACCGTGCACGCTTTTCGAGCGGAGCGCGGGCTCGCCGAGGCCGTGGAGCAAGTGCTCGGGGAAGCCCGAGAGCCCGTCGAGTCGCTGCTGTTCTTTTTTTCGGGTTACGCGCTCGTGGCCGACGAGCGCGGACCGGCGCTCCTGCTCGACGGCGAGCGCCTCGCGACGTTTTCCTTCAAGCGCCTGAAGCGGCTGCTCGGCGAACGCACGCGGCGCGCCCTGGTCGTGCTCGACACCGTCTCGGCGTTCGACGGCAAGACGAGCCCGGCCGCCGCCGTTCAGCTCTTGCGTGACGCGCTCTACGAGCCGAGCGCGCCGGTGCACTTCCTGATCGCGAACCGGCCAGAGGATTCGTCGCACGAGCGCTCGCCGTTCACGAGCTTGCTCGAGCTCGTGCTCGACTGGCAATCGGCGCGCAACGCGCCGCTCGGTGCCGAGGAGCTCTTCGCGGCGATGCAGGCCGAAGAGTCGATGTTCGCGGCGCTCCCCGCGGCCGAGCACGCGCCGGGCTCCGCGCCGTTCGAGGTGTTGCTCGGCAACCGCGCCGTGGGTGCGAGCATTCCACCCGAGGCCCCGCCGGAAGAAGCGCCGGCGGAGGCTCCTGCGCTCCCGCGCGTCGACGCGGAGGAACGCACCCGGGCGCTCGAGACGAGCCGCGCCGCGGAAGAGCGCGGCTCGTACGAGGAGGCGCTCGACGCGTTACGCTTGGCGCTACGGGCCGACCCGCGCGACTCGAAGGCGCTCGGGCGCGCGCTCGTCCTGTTCGAGCTCTGCGAGCGGCCGGACGGGCGCTGGAACGCCGCGTGCGCGCTCGAGCTTTTCGGCGGCGCGAACGAGAGCGAGCTCGAGCTCGCGGCGGCGCACCGCCCCGAGGGCCTCTTGCAGGCGCTCGGTTGCGTGACGGAAGGGGATTGGCTGAAGAATCAGCTGTGCCCCGAGCGGGACCCCGCCGACGAGGCGCTCGTGCGGGCGTTCGGCGAGCCCGCCGTGAGCGTCGGTTTGGAAACGGCGTGGCGCAAGCGCCGGGCGCCCGTGCTGCTGTCGTCGACCGAGCAGGACCTCGAAAAGAGCACGACGACGCTCGCGCGCACGCTCGTGTGGACGGCGCGCTTGCTCGGGTTGCCGCGGCCGCGCCTGCACGTGCTCGACGCGGTGCCGGGCGAGCTCGCGGTGGCGCCCGCGCAGGAGCTCACGGTCCTCGCCGGCAAGGTGCTCGCGAGCGGGCTCACGCTGCCGGAGCTCGCCTTCCGCTGGGCGCGCTGTCTCGTGATGCTGCGGCCCGAGCACCGCCTGCTCACTCTGTTCGCCGAGCCAGGCGAGCTCGAAGCGCTCGCTCGTGCCGCGCTCTCCGTCGTCGGCTCGGCGGCTGCGCCCGTCCGTCTCGACAGCGAGGCGAGGCTCCTCGCACGCGGCCTCAAGCGGAGACTCAAGGGACCGGCGCTCACGAACCTCGCGACTCTGATCGGCTCGAGTTCGGCGTCGAGCATCGCGGCGCGCCTCAGACTCTGGGGGCTCACGGCCGAACGTGTCGCGGCGCGTGCCGGCTTGCTCGCGACGGGCAACCTCGCGCTCGCCGCGCGCCTCACCGAGAGCGCGCCGCTACCCGGCTCGAACGGGCAGGAGCAGATTGACGATCTGGTCGCTTTCTCGCTGAGCGAGCAGTACCTCGGGCTACGGCAACGGTTGGGGATCGCGGTCGGGTAGAGCGGGAGCGGGCACGAGGTACCCAGAACTCGAGTCTATCCGTGGCACGGTCCATGCACCAAAGTCTGGAAGCGAGCGAGCCTCGTCAGCCGGTCAGAACCGACACGACGCCGAGCAAAGGACATGCCCATGGAAGCGAATCAGAGCGACCGCGACGCCGTGCACCGCCGCCGGGAGCAGGGTGAGCACGCGGATTCCCGCAGGGCTTTCGTCGGAAAGGCCTCGCCGCGCGCCGTGTGTTCGGCGCTCAATCGTCTAATCGTCTCCAGTTGGAGTGAAATGTTGGCGCTCGATGCAGGGGCGCGCATCGTCGACGGCGCGGACCGCCGCGCGCGCCTGCGCGAACAAGCCCAACGTCGTCTCGTTTTTCAGCGTGATCTCGCGGCCGCGGTGACTGCTCTGGGCGGCGTTCCGACGGCGCATGCCGCCATCGGAGCGAGGCTCGCGGTCGGTGCCGGTCGACTTCGCGAGGCCTGCATCGGCCCGCACGCAGGCGACGCGTACGCCGCCTGCGCCCGCGCGACGGCGAAGACCGCGGACGGCTACGCGAAGGCGATGCGCCTCGGGTTGCCGGCGGACGTGACGTTCGGCCTGGAGCGGCAATATCTGGAAATCGATTGGGATCGCAGCGAGCTCCGCCGTCTGCGCTGGGGCGCGAGCCTCACCCCCCTCCCGCAAGCGGCACGCGGGGAAGGGAGCGCGCGCGAGGCGGATGACGCCCGCGCGCTAGGAGTTTGGAGCGCTGAAGGGGGAGCGGGCCCCGCTCGCGCGAGCGATGCGAACACCGGATCCGGCATGGCCGGAGCGATGGGGTAAACCAGTGACCAGCTCGCTCACGCCAGAGGCAGTGCAGCCCGCGCATGCGTATCCGCGCGATTTGGCGCACCTGGTCCGCGAGCGCTGGAGGGAGACCGACGGCTTGGACGGCGCGCCGGCGTCCCTGGTGAACGCGGCTTCGGGCCTGCCTAGTTCGCCGGTGCTCGAGCGATTGCTGTCGGTTTGCTACCAAGCAAGCCTCCTGCACGAGGAAGGGCGGCCGGTCACACTCCGCATTTCCTTCGCCGAGCCAGGAGAGTTTGCGCTTTCCGGCAGCCCGCCGGGCGGACTTCATCGACTGATGTTCGAGCAAACGCGCCCCTTCGACGAGCACGAGCTGCGTCGCCTGGCACCCGCGGCGGTGTTCGAGCGTTCTTTGATCGGCATTCATCTCGACGGCACCGGGGAGCTCCGCATCTGGGGATTGATCCACTCCGGGCCTCGCTGGTTGCAGGCGGTCCGCGGTGGGCGGCGCATCGTCCAGGCAATTCCTCGGGCGCTGATGGTGGCAGTGACTGGGCCGGGGCGAGTGCTCGTCAGCAAAGGACCGCGAACATTGGCCGGCCTCGCAGGTGGCACGCTCGCCAACGTGGCGACGGACGTCTTCGGCGCGCCGTGGTTCGCGGCGGTGTTCGGGCGGCTACAGTCCCTGCGACAGACGGAGCGACCAGGTCTATCGGGACCGGAGCTGAGCGGTATGCTCGATCGTGGCTTCGGAGAGAAGCTCGGCGAGCACGTGCTGCGCCGTATCGTCGCGACCATTCGGGCGGCACGACACGGTGGGACGCTCGTGATCCTTCCGCTCCGCGGACGGGAGCTCTGCGCCGAGCTGCGCTGCCTTGCGCTCAAGTATCCGTTCTCGGACGACGAGCCGCGCCGGCGCATCTTGACGCTTACCGTCCGGATCATGAACGAGCTGGCCGAGGTGAAGGTCCCCGCGAGCGCGCCGCCGGCCGTCGGTACCGGATGGGCAGCCTACGAAGCGACCGAGGACCCTCGCATGAATGCGCTCGACGAGGCGCTGTTCGAGGTCGCTCATCTGGTTGCGACCCTCGCGAACGTGGATGGGGCCGTCGTGCTCACCGACCAGCTCGAGATCCTCGGGTTCGGCGCCGAAATTTCCGGGGCGCTACCAGAGGTGGAGACCGTGGAGCGCTGCCTCGATGTTCAGGGAGACCACCGGGTTTCCGAGCGCACAGATCGCGTGGGCACTCGCCACCGGTCCGCCTACCGGCTGTGCCAGCAGCTGCGCGACGCGCTCGTAGTCGTCGTATCGCAGGACGGCGGCGTCCGGTTCGTGTGCTGGCGCGACGGCGCCGTCGTCTACTTCGATCAGATCGCTACCGGCCCGTGGGAGGTCTAATTGAAACGCAGCGAACACTCGAGACACGGGAAGGTCGTCTTGCTGACGGGCGCTAGCGTCGGCTTGGGGTTGGCCATCGCTCGCCGCTTGCTCGAGGACGAAAGCCTGCACCTGGTGCTCACGGCCCGCGCGGAATCGCTGTCCCGCTTCGCCGAGCTAGGCATCGACGCGAGCGACCGCGTATGGCTCCGCGCACTCGACATCACGAACGACGCAGAGCGCCGGGCGGTCGTCGAGGAGATCGACGCCGAGCTCGGCGGAGTCAACATCCTCGTCAACAACGCCGGCATCACCTACCGCACCGTCGCCGAGTATGCGACGGCGGCCGAGCTCTCGCACCAGATGAACGTGAACTACGAGGGGCCGATGGCGCTCGCGGCGCTCGTCCTGCCCTCGATGCGTAGGCGGAGGACCGGCCACATCATCCAGATTTCGTCCGCGGGCGGGCTCGTGGCCATGCCGACCATGGGCCTCTACTCGGCGTCCAAGTTCGCGCTCGAAGCGGCTTCGGAGGCGATGTATTACGAGGTTCGACCGTTCGGCGTCCGAGTGACCTTGGTGCTGCCGGGCTTCGTCAATTCCCCCGCGTACAAGCACGCCGTCGTAGGCCTGCTCAGCCGTCGTGCGACGGAGCAGACGAACGATCCGTACCATCCGCATTTCGAGAACATGGACCGCATGATTGGCAGCATGATGTCGCTGACGAGCGCGACGCCGGAGTCAGTGGCGAGGCGCGTCGTGAAGCTCATGCATCGACGGCGAGCTCCGCTCCGTCTCCTCGCCACCTGGGACGCGCGCTTGCTCTGGTGGTTCCGTCGTTTCACCCCACAGGGGCCTTACGTATGGATGACTTATCGCGCGCTGCCCGGCATCCGAAAATGGGGGCTCCCGAGCGAGGAAGAGAACCCTCAATCGACCTCTTCTCCTGCGCGTCGCACCCAACCCTTTTGAATCGCGACCGCGTCCATCTCGGTCACACTCGCCGCAAGGTCGGCCGCGGCACCGAGCACCATGGCGTCCTCGGGCTGTAACGTTCCGAGGGCCCCCTCGAGCCGGTCGCGCGCCGCGGCAGCGGCCGTCCCCGCCATCGAAAAAATGACGTTTCCCCTCGGTCCGGCCGGCGCCGAAGGCGCCCCAGCGGAACATACTTCGCTCGAGCAACGCAGTTGCCCTCGCACGCACTGCTGGGTCCCGCTGTCGCCTGGGGGCCCGCCCAGGCCGCCCGACGTGTCGATACGAAACCCCGTGAGGCGGCTCGGCGACACGAGAGCGCCGGCAATCAGCCGCAGATTCCCTCCCGGCATGCCCGGGGTACCTGCTTTGCCCCGAATCGTCGCGAGCGCCCCGCTCTCGGTCGGGCACGGGCAGCGATTTCCCTGCTCGACGCACAGCGCTTGAATCTCGGCATCGGTGGTCGCCGCGCGGCGAATCGTCGAGAATTCTGCGCGCTCGCCGCGCCGCCCTCGACTTCCCGCTGCATCGAACACCACGTCCTTGCCGATGAAGAGCTCGCTCGTTGCGACGATCGCGAGCGTCGCGCCCTCCCGCACCTCGATGGTGGTGCCGTTCGGGATGCGGAGACAAGCGTCCTTAATTAGCGTATTGCTCGCGTAAGTCAGACTCGGCAATCCCCGAAATACCTTGCACGCCGTGCCCTTCCTCAGCGTGACGGGCTTGCCTTGGAATTCGGGAACTCTCGCGGGCGGCGCGGCGACGGCCCACGGAAGGCCGGCCGGGGTCGGCGCCGCCGTCGAACTCGGGACGGCGTTCGCCGAGGGAGCCGGAGGCGCGCTCGGCGCGAGCGCCGTCACGGGTGCCGCAGGGTCGGCGTGCTCATCCGTCCGGACATGCATACAGGCCGGCGCGAGGATCCCGACGGCGAAGACCCACAAACCTCGGGCGGCGACGGGACATGACTCTCGCATTTCAACTCTCCAGTTTGGCCAGCTAATTCAATGAACCCAGTCGCTGGCGCGGACGTCGACGAGTAAGAGCTCGGTGTCTTCACGCGCCGTCAAAGAGAGCGCACGCTCGGAAGTTACGCCGGCACCGTCGCCGGCGCTCAGCACGAGCTCTTGCAGCGTCACCGCGCCTTTCACGACGTGCAGCCATGCGCCGCGGCCAGGCGCTATGGCGTGGACGACGTGTTTTCCGAGGTCGAGCAGCGCCGAATACACGAGCGAGTCGGAACACGCCCGCAGCGAGCCGCGTCGAGCATCCGGTGCAACGACGACGCTCAGACCGCCTCGACGTTCGGCAGCACTGAACCGCCGTTGCTGCTGTTGGGACTCGAGGCAAACCTGTCCGAGGCGAAGAAAGATCTGAAAAACGTGGGCCGTATCGCTGCGCGAAGCATTCGATTCGGTGCGCGGCGCGAGGCCTTTCCCACTCAAGCACTGGAACTCGCCTGCCTGAAGGACACCCGAACGCCCCGTCGGATCCTGAAAGGTCAGGGCGCCCTCCCGCACGTAAGTGACGATCTCGAGGTCGTCCGCAGGTAGAACCTGGAGCGAACCGCCCGGTAGCAGGCGATTTTCGTCGAGGCCGGCGAGCCCGCGGAAACTGTCCCCGGGCCCGGCGCCGAGCTCTGGCCGTGGAAAGGTCGACCAGCTCCGCCGTTTCCCCTGCGCCTGCTGCTCGCGCTCCTCGTGTCTGCGCAGCGTGCGCATCCCTACCCGCCGGCTCCTGTTCGAACCACTGTGGCTTGCGCGACCGGCGCCCACCCGCACACGTAGAATGCCGGGCGGGTCGGGCTCGTGTAGAGGGTGCTCACGGCGCAGGCTCGACGACGGTGCTCGCGTCGAGGGTGACCGCTGTTTGAGCCAGGAGTCGCCCGTCGACGGCCGCGCCGGTGCGGAGAACGACCGCGGTTTGACTCAACACCACGCCTGCAAAGTGCGAGCCCGTGCCGAGTTCGACGTGTCCCGAGACCTGCCAAAACACGTTTTTCGACGAGGCGCCGCCGCTGAGCACGACGCGCGTCGCGCCGCTCACGGTCAAGTCCTTTCCGACCTGGAAGATCCAGACGTCGGCCGCGTCGCCGCGGAGCGTCACGTCGGTCGGGACGTCGAGGCCGGTCGCCCACTTGTAGACGCCGGGCGTGAGCGTCAAGCCGCCGATATCGCCGGCGGCGAGCTCGGTCACGTCCGCTGCACGCCCGGCGGCGTCGGTGAACGCGAGCTCCATGTCGCTCACTGCCTTCGTCAAGTCGGCCGGCGTCGGCGAGTCGTAGTCGGCCGCGAAGACTTTCCCGATCACCTGCGGTGACGTCGAATACCGGTTCGACGCGTCCAGTGTGAGGTCGAAGCCCGTGACGGAAGTCGCCGCGGCCGGGCTTACGCCGATATTGCCCGTGACGGCGGAGGCCGGCACGGTCGAGACGCCGCTCTTCGCCAGAATGACGAAGCCCGCCGCAGCTCCGAGCGGGACCGTGAACGCGCCGTCGTTTCCGGCGGCCCCGGCAGCTCCCGGGGCGCCGGCGGGCGACCCCGAGCCAGCGGCCCCAGCGCCGTCACTCGTCGCTCCGGAATTGTCGCCGGAGCCGGCGGTGCCGGTGCCCCCCGCGCCCGCGACGCTCGTGGTTCCGCTGAGGCCTCCGCCCGCTCGAGTTCCACCGCTGCCCGGGCGGCCGCTCGCTGCGTCCGTTCCGCCCGTGGTCCCGCCGGCTCCCGGGTTCGCCGTGTCGTCGTCGCCGCCACATCCGCTCGCCAGCACCAGCGCGCACACCAACGCGCCTCCGGTTTTCGACAATTTCACTCGCACATACGTCATCTTCAATTCTTTCGCTGAGATCACGCGCGTTCGGCTGGCTACTCCGCGACCGGCGCGGAGGGGCTCACCGAATGACCAAGCGCCTCGTCACGGAGCCGGCGTGGCAGGCTGCACCACGATTTCCACGCGGCGGTTGTTGGCGCGACCTTCCGCCGTGGAGTTGTCGCCGACCGAGTGCGTCGAACCGAATCCTTGTGCGGTGATGCGGTCGCTCGCGATGCCGCGCGTCACCAGGTAGTCACGCACAGCCTGGGCGCGATGCTGGGAGAGATCTTGGTTGTATGCGCTTCCGCCCTGCGAGTCCGTGTGGCCTTCGACGACCATCTTCGACACGGGGTCTTCTTTGACGAGCGCGTTGGCCACCTCGTTCAGCTTGAGCTCGGCCCCCGGCGAAAGATCCCACTTCGCCGAGGTGAAGAGCACGCTGCCGGAGAGCGTGATCACCATGCCGCGCGGCTCCTGCTTCACCGTCGCAAACCTCGCGAGATCCGCCGCCGCTTGCGCAGCGCGCTTCTCGGCGTCCTTGAGCGCGGCGCCTTGGGCGACGAACGCGACGTTCTCCCGGGCGAGCGCGTTCTTCGTCTGACTGAGCTCAGCCGAGGTGTGCGCGACCGCCTGCGCCTGGTCGGCTTGCATCGTCGCGACGACGACCTGCTGCGCTTGCTTCGACTGCTGAGTTCGGGCAATGACCTCGGCGAGCTGGATCTCGCGAGTCGCGAGGTACGCGAGGTCCCTCGTGTGCTGCGTATCGCCCTCTTTTTGGAACGACGCCTCGGCGACGTCCAGTTGTTCCTTGGCCGTATGCAAGTCGGCGGGGTCGAGCGAGGGCGCGGGCCCCTCGTTCGCTCGATCGTAGGCCGTCCGGGCGGTGACGAGGTCCT
Source organism: Polyangiaceae bacterium (assembly GCA_025936045.1). Taxonomy (GTDB): domain Bacteria; phylum Myxococcota_A; class Polyangia; order Polyangiales; family Polyangiaceae; genus PMG-095. The sequence continues at coordinate 101,685 of JAICUB010000009.1, forward strand.
GCGGCGGCGTGGTCGACGCGCACCCTAGCGCCGCGAACAAGCCGACGAAAGTGACGGCGGAGAGCTTGCGCGTGGTTTTCATTTCACCGCTCCTTGGCCGACGTTCGTCGCCTTTTGCGTTTCTGCGTTTACTACGGCGTTGTGCCCCGCCACGCGGGCGCCCTTCTCGCGCGACTGAGCGATGGCGAGCTCGGCGTCGGCTTTCGCTCGGACGAGCAAGCTCTCGGCTCGCGCGTTGTCGTCGCTCGCCATCGCGGTCTTCGCTTGACCGATCTGCTCGTCCGCGAGCTTCAGCGAGAGCTGCGCGTCGGGTTGGTTGTCGGCGCCCACTTCTCGCGCGGCTCGCGCCGCCGATTCGGCGTCGGCCATGCGCTCTGTCGGTGGCGGAACGGTGGCTCCGCAGGCGCCCCACAGCACCGGCGAAGCGAGCATCAGAGAAATAATCGATTTGAACATGATCCTCGTGTGCGATTCCGCGCCGCAGGTGGTCTGCAGCACGCGCCCACTCACAGCACTTTCCGTGCCGCGCGACATTCGACGCGTATCGGCAGGGCGGACGACGCGGGAGGCCCGACGCACACCATCAAGTTGACGGAACACCCCGTCGATTCGATGGAGCGGCTTGACGGGGCCGTCAACTCGGGCCGGCGGCTTCATAGCGCTTGAGCCGCCGGTAGAGCGTCGTCCTGTCGATTCCGAGTAGCTTGGCCGCGCGCGACATATTGCCGTTCAGCAATTCCAGCGCTTTCAACGTGTGGCGCCGCTCGAGATCGGTCAGCGAAATCAAGCGTGACCCTGTCGTGCTCCCCGGCATGCCGAGCCTACCGTCGGAGAAGCGAAGCTTCTCCGGGAGATCCTCGGGGGTGAGTTCCTCCCCGCGGGCGAGCGCAGCCGCCCGCTCGATGCAGTTCTCGAGCTCGCGTACGTTGCCTGGCCACGCATAAGCCATGAGTGCCTCGATCACCGCCGCGCCGAGCGTGAGTTTCCGTCCCGAGGTACCCAATTGGCGGGCAAGAAAATGTTGAGCGAGCGCCCGGATATCGTCACCGCGCTCTCGCAACGGAGGTACGACGAGCCTCACGACGTCGAGGCGGTAATAAAGATCCTCGCGAAATCGCTTCGCCGAAACCTCGGCGTCGAGATTCACGTTCGCGGCGGCGACGATGCGGCACTCGAACGGAACCTCTTGGCTCTCCCCGAGTGGTCGGACGGTGCGCTCTTGCAGTGCTCGCAAGAGCTTCGGCTGCATCTCGAGCGGCAATTCGGCGATTTCATCGAGCAGGAGGGTCCCGCCGTTCGCGCAGACCAGCAGACCGGTCTTTGCGCTCTTTGCGTCGGTGAAAGCGCCCCGAGCGTGTCCGAAGAGCTCGCTCTCGAGCAGCCCTGCCGGCACGGCCGCACAATTCAGCGCGACGAAAGGCCCGCTTTTGAAGCGGCTGTTCGCGTGTATCGCGCGAGCCACGAGCTCCTTGCCCGTGCCGGTTTCGCCTTGAATCACTACCGACGCAGTGCTGTCGCTCAGGCTGATGACGAGCTCGCGCAACGTCCGCATAGGGACACTCTGCCCCAGCAGACTCGCCAAGGTGCGCTCGGCCGCGTTGCTCGGCGCGAGGTCGGCGCGTCCGATGCTTCGATCCTTCGGGGGACGATGTTGGAGCGCGCGTACGACAGAAACGACGAGCGAATCGACGTCGACCGGCTTGCTCAAGAAATCACACGCCCCGCAGCGCAGCGCTCCGACGGCCGTCTCCATGGTGCCTCGACCCGTGATCAGTATGACCGGCATTCGAGCTTGCGCGCCGACGACGTGACGGCATAAATCGAGGCCGCTCATCTCTTGCATCGTGACGTCGCTCATCACGAGATCGAACTCTTCGGCCGCGACTCGTTCGAGCGCGCGCAGAGGGGAGGTTTCCCGCGTCGCGTCGTATCCCTCGCTGGACAGCACCTGGCAGAGCGCTTCGCACGCGTCAGGCTCGTCGTCGACGACGAGGACTCGCGCGCTCGGCAGGCGAACGGGCGAAATGGTGTCGTGCGCAGGCGTGGTCTGCTCTTGCATGGTCGTGCGGCTCGCGTCGGGCGGGTGTGACGCAAGTTCGCGAACGCAGCGTAGCACGCGAACTCGCGGAAGAACTTTGTAGCAAACTGCAACGGCGCGAGCTCAGCTCCGAAATCGGCCGCTGCTTGCGGTGCCCCCCGAATGGGCGCAAGAAGACGATCGGGTCGCACGTCATGCTCCACGATTTCATCGTCACCAATCGAGAACTGATCATCGAACGCGTGAAGAGACGCGTTCGGGAACGGAGTGCCGCGAGGCCGGCCGATGCCAAGCTCGAGCACGGCGTTCCCCTATTTCTGACGCAGCTCGCCGACGCGCTCGCGCCGGCCAGCTCGCCGTCGAGGTTGCACCTCGTGGGCGCGCGCGACTCTCACTCGCAGATCACCGACGGTGCGACCCTCAACGGCCAAGATCTGCTGAGAAGCGGCTTTACGATGGCTCAGGTCGTGCACGGTTACGGCGACGTATGTCAGGTCGTCACGGAGCTCGCGAGCGAGACGAATGCGGCGATTTCCGCTGCTGATTTTCAGGTTTTCAACCGCTGTCTCGACGACGCGATCGCGGGAGCGGTGACGGCGTACGGCCGCCAGCGCGAGCAGGATCTCGTGTATCAGGGGACCGAGCGTCTCGGTGTCTTCACACACGAGGTGCGCGGCATGCTCAGTACCGCGATCTTTTCGTTCGACGTCATCAAGAAGGGAATGGTCGGGCTCGGGGGCAGCACGGGCGCCATCCATGGGCGCGCGTTGGCCGGTCTGAGCGCTCTCGTCGAACGCTCGCTCGCTGAAGTTCGACTAGCCGCGGGTGCGCCGCGGGTGGAGCACGTCGTCTTGGGGGAGTTCGTAGAGGACCTCGAGGTCAGCGCGAAGATGGAAGCCGAAGGGCACGGCGTTCATCTGGTCGTGAGCTCCGTCGCGCCCGACGTCGTGGTCAACGTCGACCGCCAGCTTTTGGCGTCTGCCGTCTCGAATCTGCTGCAAAACGCCTTCATGTACAGCCGGCTCGATGGCACCGTGTCGCTCGAAACGAGGGCGACGAAGGATCGAGTGGCGATCGACGTATCCGACGAGTGCGGCGGCCTTCCGCCGGGGAAAGTGGAGGAGCTATTTCGTCCTTTCACGCGCGGCAGCCCCGATGGGTCGGGCTTGGGGCTCGGGCTCTCCATCGCCCTTTCGGCCACACGAGCCAATTCCGGCGAGCTTTACGTGCGCAACGTCGAGGGCAAGGGCTGCGTTTTCACGATTGATCTGCCGCGCCACGCTCCGCCGTCGGGCGCGCTATTTCGAGTGCTCCCGGACGGCGAGCACGGCTCCTTCGGCGGCGCCGATCCAGCCGTGCAAGGCCGGCCACACTCCGGAGCTCCGAAAGCGCGCGCGAATTGAGGCGTCCTCGGCGGCTGGCACTCGGGGCGAGCTTGGCTCGTAACTTGCTTTGAGAGGTCGCACACGCCCGGAGGTGACGAATCATGGATATAACGCGAAACACGCTATCAGCGATCCTCGCTGCCGCGCTGCTCGACGGAGGCGACGGAACGGCTAGCGAGCCGCTTGACGCGTAGTATCGGCTCGCCCTGTTGCATGCTGCAACGAGGCGAGCCGGAGAGCTCAGCTCCGCGCCACACTCCGCCACGAGCCGGAGCCGGAAATGCACCCGCTTCGCGCGGGCGTGTTGCCGCCGGTACCCGACTTGGAAGAGAGCTCTTTTTTTCATGACCGATATGCATATGCCGAGGAAGCGATATCGAAGCGCCGCTTTGGCTCTGACGCTCCTTCGCGTGACGTGAGCGGCACCGGTCGTGCGAGCTAGCCCGATGCGTGCCGAGGATTTGGATCACGAGGAGCTCCTCGAGTTGGACCCCGAGGGGGGTCTCATTCGCTTCGCCGGCCAGCGCGCGCTCTTGATCGACGCGGTGGCGATGGGGCTGCTCCGGAAGTACTTGGTCGAGAATTTCGGCGTGACGGCCGCCCGCGCCGTGCTCACCCAGTTCGGCTTCGCGCACGGCTGGCGCATGGCGGAGGCGATGAAGGCGGAGTTCAGCTGGGAGAGCGACGAGGAGTGGCGCCGCGCCGGGACTCGAATTCACGCTCTCGGCGGCCTTTTCCGCGTAGCGCTCGGCAGCTTGGACCCGGTCTCACCGGCCGGCTCTACGCTCGTGGCGTCCTACGAGGCGGAGCAGCATCTCTTGCACTTCGGCCGCGCGTTGACGCCGGCTTGTTGGACGCTCTGCGGACTCACGAGCGGCTACATAAGCCGGATTACGGGCAACGATATCTACGTGCTCGAGAATCGCTGCATGGGCAAGGGAGACGCGGCCTGTCATCTACTCGGCCGTACGCGAGAAGAGTGGGGCGACGAGCACGCCGAGGAGCTGCGGTTCTTCGACGGTAAGCGGCTCGCGGAGTGTCTCGACGTGTCGCTCAAACGCGTCACGGACTCGTTGAAGGCTGCGGAGCGCAAACTGCGCGAGCACCACCGTGCGATGGTGCGGGTCGCGGACGTCGAGGCGCCGCTCGGCCTGATCGCGAAGAGCGCGCCCATGCGCACGCTCTTGGACCTTGCGCAGCGCGTCGCCAAAGTCGACTCGACGACGCTCATCACGGGCGAGAGCGGCTCCGGCAAAGAGCGGATCGCGCGGCTCGTCCACGAAGAATCGACGCGCGCCGCGGGTCCCTTCATCGCCGTCAACTGCGGCGCCATCACCGAGACGCTGCTCGAAGGCGAGCTCTTCGGACACGCGCGGGGCGCGTTTACCGGCGCAATCCAGGATCGCCCCGGTCTCTTCGAGGCCGCCAACGGCGGCACGCTCCTGCTCGACGAGATTGGTGACATCTCGTCCGGCATGCAGGTGAAGTTGCTGCGCGCGCTGCAAGAGCGGGAGATCCGCCGGGTCGGAGAGAATAGGACCCGATCGGTGGACGTCCGTATCGTCGCCGCGACCAACCGCGACCTCAACCACGGCGTCGCGGGCGGCTCCTTTCGCCAGGACCTCTACTATCGGCTCAAGGTCGTCGAGCTGCGCGTACCGCCGCTACGCGAGCGCAAGGAGGACGTGTTGCCGCTCGCGCGCGTGCTCCTCGCAGACGCCGCGTTGCGGATGAAACGCAAGATCACGAGCATCTCGCCGCGGGCTGCCGACCAACTCCTGCGCTACGCGTGGCCGGGCAACGTGCGAGAGCTCGAAAACGTGATGGAACGTGCGGTCGCTCTAGCGCGTGGCACTCGCGTCGAGCTGGAGGATTTGCCAGAGGAGGTTCGTCAGGCGGTCTCGCAACCGCCGGTCATGGACGGCACGGTACATCCGCTCGAAGACATCGAAAAACAGTACATCCTCGCGGCGCTCGAGCTGAACAACGGCAACCAGACGCGAACCGCCGAGCAACTTCGGATAGGGTCGGCAACGCTGTATCGGAAGCTCAAGAGCTACGGGTTACTCGCGAAGAAGAACGCGCTCGCCGGCTGACGCAGTTCGGCGGGTGACGAATTCAGGTGGCCGGCGGACTCACCGCCTGGAAGCGCGGAAGGTGGATGGTGAACGTACAGCCTTCTCCAGGCAGGTCGTGCACTTCGATATCGCCTCCGTGTGCTCGAACGGCCGAGAGGGCGATCGCGAGCCCGAGCCCGAGGCCAGAACGTTCCTGCCCTCTCTGGCTGTAAGGTTGAAACAATTCGTCGGCCTTGCCCGGCGGAAGCCCGCCGCATTCGTCCCTTACTTCGATCGAGACGCGAGCTTCGGTGGCGCGTGTGTTGAGCTGTACGGTGCCGCCGGGTCGAGTGAACTTGAACGCATTTTGAATGAGGTTCGAGACGGCCGACGTGAGGAGCTGCCGATCGGCATTGACGGTCGCGTCTTGTCCGCTGGGCGTGATGGTCAAGCGGACGCCTCGAGCCTCTGCTTGCATGGCGGCCGTGATGTCGATCTCGTCCATGAATTCGGCGATGGAAACGGGAGCCAATATCGGCAGCCCGGACTCCAGGCGAACCTCCGCCAGAGAGCGCTCGATCAGCACGCTGAGGCCGGCGAGGCTGCGGGCGATGACCGCGCCCGTGCTTCCGCTGAGCCCGACCGTACCCCTCTTGACGACGTCGAACGCGATGATGGCCGAGCTCAGAAGATTGCGTAGCTCGTGGCCGAGCATTCCGAGCCGCACGGTGCCTTCGGTCGCGAGGTCACGTTCACGCTCGATTCCATACGCCGTCACGGCGGCTGCGATGGCGTCGTCCAGGCAATGGTTGAACACGTGGAAGTCCTCGGCGCTGATGGGGGCGCGCCGCTCGGCGGCCAACGCGGTGACCACCTGGCAAATGTCACCATAGCCGTGCACGACTTGCCCGATGCTGAAGCCGTTTTTCAGCAAGTCGTGCCCATGAATTCTTGCGCTGTCCGTAATCTGCTGGTTCGTCGCCCCGGCGAGGGCGCCCGCGCCGCTCGCTCTCGTCTCCTCACTCAGAGCATTGACGAGCTGCGTTAGAAACAACGGAACTCCGTGCTCGAGTTTCGCCTCGACGGATTTCGCCGACGTTCGTCCGCGCACCAGCGCACGGGTCCGCTCGATGATTTCGTTTCGGTTCGCGAGAATGAAATCGTGGAGCATAATTACACCTTCGGTCGTTCAATACTGCTCTCCTCGTTCGCCTGACGCGGACGCTCGAGCAGCCTAGCGCCTCCGCTTTGGCAGCGCCAAGCAACAGTGACGCAGGTTTCGTGCCTCTGCGCAAAACGTCCGCCTTGAGAACAAGGCAGAGAATGCGCGGTTGGGGAGCCTTCCGCCGCGGCAACGCGTCCCTACTCGATGCGCGTTGCCCCGGGGAGTATTGCAATCTGCAACAATGCGGTCGGCGCGCAGTCGACCCGTCGTCCACGACCCTGCTTTTCGCGACGCACCCGCGCAGTGTCTGCGTGCCCGGCGCGGAAGGACACCGAGAGTTCGGGTGCATCTTTTATCCGACGGGTGTGCTACGGAGGGGGCGAGAGGAGCTGTACAACGCTCATGGGGCAACCAACGCTAGGTCGCGTATTTTCGAACCTCCCTTCGTCGCGTGTCCTGCGCCTCGCGAGCGACGGCGCATGACTCACGCTCCAGAAAGGGTCAAGGCGTCTGCGGCCGAAGATCGAGAGCGGCTCGACAAGGCCGCCGAGTCCGAGGTGCAGAGGCTCACACGGGTGAACGAGCGCCTCGTCGACGAACGTCGAGCCGCCGAGCTCGTGCGGGACGAATACGTCGATTTGTATGAATTGGCACCGATGCCGGCGCTCAGTTTGGACGCGGCCTACGTGACGCGGCGGATGAATCGGGCGATGAGCGAGCTCTTGGGCGTTTCCACGGGCGACTGCTTGGGACAGAGCTTTCGTGGCTTCATTTTGCACGAAGACCGCCCGTTGCTGTCGGAGCATCTTGCTCGCACGCCGTACTCGCCGAGGGCGCGGTCGCGCTTGCGCTTGCTGCCGCGCTCGGGGCCGGCGATCCCCGTGGAGCTCTGGACGAACGTCGTGGGGCGCACCGGTCTTTATCAGCTGCGGGTCGTCGACCTGCGGGAGCGCGAGCTCACGGATCTGGAGGCGACGCAGCTCGTGGAATCGGAGCGCTCCGCTCGCGGTGAGAACTCGGCGAAGGACGTGTTCATCGCGATGCTCAGCCACGAGCTCCGCACGCCGCTCACCCCCGCCCTCGCCGTCGCCACTTACTTCAGAGATTTCCATCCCAGTCGGGACGTGCGGCGCGCGTTCCAAATCGTGGAGCGAAGTCTGGCAGCCGAAGTGCGCATGATCGACGACCTGCTCGACGTGAACCGCGTCTTGCGCGGCAAGATGGCCGTGACCTGCCGTCCCACGTCCGTCCACGACATCTTGCGCGGGGCAACCGAAGACATGCGCCCGGTGTGGGCACCGAAGCAGCAAACTCTCGCTCTCGATCTACGCGCCGAAGAGCAGTGGGCGAACGTCGATTCATTGCGCTTGCGTCAGGTATTCGTGAACTTGATTCGCAATGCCATCAAGTTTACGGAGCCGGGAGGGGCTATCGTGGTGCGGTCCTGGAACAGCGGCGCGTCCGTCGTCATCGAAGTCGAGGACGACGGGATCGGGATCGCGCCGGAAGAGATCCACCGGCTGTTCGTTCCGTTCGATCAATTGGCGGTTCGACCCGGAGCGAGCGGGGGCCTCGGCTTAGGGCTCGCGATCAGTCGCGGTCTGCTGGAGCTCCAGGGAGGGCGCCTTTCCGCGCAGAGCGCCGGGCTCGGACGAGGGAGTCGCTTCGTGGTGGAGCTCGCGGCCGTCCCTCAGCCGGAACCGACGCGCTCGTCGCCGTCCGCTTCGCTCCCGTCGGCACCGATTCTTGCGCCGAGGGGCAAGCGAGTTCTGCTCGTGGAAGATGATCCGGACTCCTCCGCGGTGCTCGCGGAGCTCTTGACCAAGAGCGGCTTTCAGATCCGAACCGCGATGTCCGTGCAAGCTGCGAAGGCAGTAGATCTGACGCAGATAGACGTCATCGTCAGCGACATCGGCCTGCCAGACGGCAATGGCCTAGATCTAGTGCGCGAGCTGCAAGCCGCCGGCCACCGGCCCGCGATAGCGTTGACCGGCTTCGGAAGAGAAAGTGACGTCTTGGCCTCGGTGGAGGCTGGCTTCGACGCACACGTCACGAAGCCAGTCGACATCCACGTGCTGCTCGACATGCTCACGAGGATGAGCCAGCTCGGCGCGGCGTAGCGCGCGCACGAGCCCGGAGCGCGCGCTCCCGACTTCTTGTTCGCTCAACTTGCGCACGAAGCGCCGCGTCCGCAATCCCTCGAGAGCGCGCGGCCCGTGCGATCGAAAAGGAGTGCGCGAGCCTTCACCCCGTGTAGAATGGTGAATCGCTGCGAGCGGCTCCTCGCTCGCAGCGATTCGGCGTTGCCGTGGCGTTGCCACGATCGCGCGCAAGAAACTCTGGGCTCCGCCCAGTGAAAAGGCATCCTCATGGTCGCCAAAGATATTTTCTATGCCGAGAATGCGCGCCGCCGGATGCTCGCCGGCGTCAACGGCCTCGCCAATTTGGTCAAAGTCACGCTCGGCCCGCGCGGACGCAACGTGTTGCTCGAAACGGCGTTCGGCTCACCGATTATCACTAAAGACGGCGTCACGGTCGCGAAGCAAGTCGAGTTCGAGAACAAGTTCGAGAACATGGGCGCGCAGATCGTGCGCGAGGTCGCCACCAAGACGAGCGACGTCGCCGGCGACGGCACGACGACCGCGACCGTGCTGGCGCAGGCGATCTTCCGTGAAGGCTCGAAGCTCGTGGCCGCCGGACACAACCCGATGGAATTGAAGCGTGGCATCGACCAGGCCGTCGTGGTCGTCGTGGCAGCGCTCAAGCGACTCGCGAAGCCGACCAAAGATTCGCGCGAGATCGCGCAGGTGGGCGCCATCAGCTCCAACGGTGATCCGGAGGTCGGCGCCAAGCTCGCTGAAGCGATGGAGAAGGTCGGTCGGGAAGGCGTCATCACCGTCGAAGAGAGTAAATCGACCGAGACGACGCTCGAGACGGTGGAGGGCATGCAGTTCGATCGCGGCTACTCGTCGCCCTACTTCGTGACCGACCAGGAGCGCATGGAGGCGGCGTTCGACGACGCCTACGTCCTCGTCAGCGAGAAGAAGCTTACCCAGTTGCAAGAGCTCATGCCGGTGCTGGAGCTCTTGGCGAAAGAGCAGAAGCCGTTCGTCGTCATTGCGGACGACATCGAGGGCGAGGCTCTCGCCACGCTCGTCGTCAACAGACTACGTGGGACGCTCAATTGTGCCGCCGTGAAGGCGCCGAGCTTCGGCGACCGGCGCAAGGACGTACTGAAGGATATCGCCGTCCTCACTGGGGCGCGGCCCATCAGCGAGGAGCTCGGACTCAAACTCGAAAACGTCACGCTCGCCGATCTCGGTCGCGCTCGGCGCATCACGCTCGACAAGGACAAGACGACGATTGTCGGCGGCGCCGGCGGCAAGGAGCAGCTCACGGCCCGCATCGCGGAGCTCCGTGCCCAGCTCGCGCAAAGCGACAACGAATTCGACAAGGAGAAGTTGCAGGAACGCCTGGCGAAGCTCGCCGGCGGGGTCGCCATCATCAAGGTCGGCGCCGCGAGCGAGCTCGAGATGAAAGAGAAGAAGGCGCGCGTCGAAGACGCCCTCAACGCCACGCGTGCCGCCGTGGAGGAAGGGATCGTTGCCGGTGGCGGCGTGGCGCTGGTTCGCGCGCAAGTCGACCTCGATGCGCTCGAGCTCGACAAGGAGCAGGCTGTGGGGGCGCGCATCGTTTGCCGCGCGCTCGAAGAGCCGCTCCGTCAAATCGCGGAAAATGCCGGCTCGGACGGCGCGGTCGTCGTGGAACGAGTGAAAGCCGGCAAGGGCGACTTCGGCTTCAACGCGGCGAGCGGTGCTTACGGGGATCTCGTCGCGATGGGCGTCATCGATGCCGTCAAGGTGGTGCGTTCAGCGCTCGAAAACGCCGCGAGCGTCGCCGGCGTGATGCTCACGACCGAATGCATGATCGCACCCACGGGTGAAGCAGAAACCGCCGCCCCTTGAGCGGCGAGCGGTGAACGGCGCTCTGCACGCCCGGATCGCGCTCACTCGTCCGCGAGTCGACCGATTTGCCGCTGGTGTAGTCGCCGCATGCTTCCATGATCTCTCGTTCGCGAGGCGCGTGTGGACCGGCGGAGCCGCCGCGCGGGGCGACGCTGGGGCGGCTCCGGGAGCGTCCGTCCGCCGGTCGGGAACACCCAACCTTCGACCTCGGTGTTGCGGCGCTCAGGGCGCGGCGCAGACGCCTTTACCGAACGAAGGACTCGTGTCTTTGTCGGCGCAGAGGCTCGGGGTGACGGCGGCGCGGCTGAGGGCGAGGAAGCGGCACGCGATGGTGCCGGGCGTCTGCGCGTACGTCGTGGTGTAGCGCGTGTCGGGCAGGGTGCCGGGCTCGATGGCGATGGCGTCGGGGTGCGAGGGATCCATGCACTCCGTGTGGCATGCGTCGTCGTCGCTTCCGTAGACGTCGGCGTAGACGCTCGGGCACACGCTTTTGGCGAGCGTGCAGTACGAGTTGCACTTTTCGGGATCCGTCGTGCCGCAGTGGCGCTCGCCGCCGGGGCCCGAATGCGGGCAGTGCGCTTCCGGCGCGCAGAGCGAATTGTACGAGTGGTAGATGCGGCAACCGAGCGTGTTTTGCGTGGTGTCGGCGAATTGGCCCGGAGGGATGTGTTTGCAGAGCGCGAGGCACTGATCGAGGTCCTCGTACTCTTCGGTACCGCACGCCGCGATTTCCACCTTGCAGTAGTCGGGGCAGTCGGGCGCGGACGGCTTGACTTGCACTTCACCCGTGTCCGCGCCGCCACCCGCGCCCATGTCGTTGTCCGGCACGTCGTTGCAGTGGTCGGTGGGCGTCTGGAGGTTCGCGTGGCCGCAGTGCGGCTCGCCCCCGGGCGTGATCGAGGCGTTGCTCAGGTGCACGAAACGGCACTGCAGCGAGTTGCCCTCGTAGTCGTCGACCACGTTGTAGTCCGGCCGATCGCGCAGGCCTGCGCACTTGTCGACGCAGTTTTGGTGGCTGCCGCACTCGACCTGACCACAGATGCGTTCGTAGAGCGTGCAGTAGCTCTCGCAGCTGCCGCCGCAGAGGTCGAGGCCCTCCGGTCCCGCGGCGCGGCAGAGCGTTTTCTTCTCTTCGTCGGACGCGGACGGGACGAGCTCGGCTTCGTGCAGACGGCACTCGAGCGTGTCGCGCTGCTGCCACTCGTTCGAGTCCCCGACGTCGTAGTTTTTGCAGACGCCCATGCACTTGGCGCGACCGTCGTAGACGGTGTTGTCGCCCGTGCAGTTGGCCATCACTATGTCGCAGAAATGGCTGCAGGGACCGAGCGTGCGCTGGTCGATGCCCGCGATGTTTTGGCAGCTGGCCGCAATCAGCGGCGAGGCGGAGAGCGCGAGCGCGACGAGCACGCGCAACGCGGATTTCAGCCCGAGCATCAGAGCCGACCTCCCAGACGCAGACCGGCGAAACCGGGTGCGACGAGCGGCGTGACGCCGAGGGCCGGCTCGGATCGGCTGGGCGCAACCAGGTAAATGACGACGCCCGCGGCGAGCAGGCCGCCGCCCACGGCGAAGGTGATGTTCGAAAGGGTCGCGTCGTGGTGCGCGTCCTCGGAATGGCCCTGCCCGAGCTGATCCGCACATTGCGTCGGCGTGCACTCGCGGTCCGCCTTTTTCTCGGCGCTGATCGCCGCGAGCCCGAAGTAGCCGCCGACGGCGAGCCCGACGACGCCGGCGCTGCCGACGGCGATACCGATGCCGCGCTGAACCCCGCCGGGACTCGACTCCTCGGCGGGCTTCGGCGGCACGTCGATGTGCGGCGGCGGAGCCTGGCCGGCTTGCGACGACGTGTCGGACGGCGCCGTCACGAGCGGCGGCGCGGTCGCCTCGGTCGGATGCGGTGATTCGACGACGGCGAGCGTGGGGATGAGCACGGTTTGGCGTGCGCGCGGAGCGAGCCGCACCGTCACGCTGAACGACTCGTGCTCCGGTGCCGTCACGTCCACCTTGACGGGGCCCGGATCGAGCGGAACCGACGCGCCGATGATGCCGCTGCCCGCGTCGACGCCGTCACGCTTGATGTGGAGGCCCGGGAGCGAACGCGTCCCTTCGGCGACTTCGATCGTGAGGTACGCGAGGTCGGGCTCGAGCTTCGCGAGGCGATCGTGCGCGGCCTTGGCGCGACGCGCTTGTCCCGACGCTTCCGCCTGCGACTCCGCTTCGCGGAACGTCGCCCACGCGCTCGCGGTGCGACCGAGCTTCTCGTAACACTCGCCGAGGTAGAGCAGCGTTCCGACGCCGGGGTCGATGCGCTGACTGTTCTCGAGCTTCGGACACGCTTCGGTGTAGTGCCCGTCTTTCATGGCCTGAATGGCCGCGTCGAAGAGCGCTTCAGCGGACGCCTTTTGGTCGGGTGTCGCATCCGCCGCGGCCACCGCGGCGTGAAAGAGCGCGAGGAGCCCGAACATGCTCCCCGTGAATCGGCAAGTGCGTGCCATAGTCGGGAGCGAGCCTATCACCCTTGGGTCGCCCGCAAACAGCTGGAACGAAGATTGAGGTCGGCGACTAACGACGGCCGCCGAAGTCGGTGAACGGGCTCGCGTCACCCTTCGTCGCAGGAGCGGGGTGCGGGCGACCCGCGGCGGGGCGCTTGTTCGTGACGCTCGCGCTCGTCGTGACGGCGGCCATGGTCACGGCGGGCGCAGCACTCGCCTGCGGCTCGACCGCGGCCGAGCCCGGCGCGACGGCGCCGGACGGGCTCGGCGCGGCGGTGAGCGTGGCGGCCGGCGGGCGAGCTGCGTTTTGCGTGACGGTTTCGAGCGTCGCGGCCGGTGCGCCGCGGTCCGCCGTGGGCGCGAGCAAGCCTTGCCGGATGAGCGCGAAGCCGCCGACGGCGAGCGCGACGAGAGCGGCCACCACGTAGCCGTAACGCCGGCGCTTTTCGCGAGTACTGAGCTGTTTCCAGAGCGACACCGCCGAGATCGACGCCTCGATCGTGGGCGAGTCGCTCGACGCGGGGCCCGGCGCGACGGAGCTCGGCCGCCCGTCGCGCGCGCTCAGCACGCGGCGCGCGCGCTCGACGTGCACGCGGCCGGCCGGCGCGAACTCGAGCAGCGCGGCGCCGAACTCCGCCACCGTCTGAAAGCGTCGCGTGGGCTCGCGCGCGAGCGCGCGGTGGAGCACGACGTCGAGCGCGGGCGGCAGGCCCAGGCGCACCGTGCTCGGCGGCGGCGCGTCCTCGGTGAAAAGCTTGGCGCAGAGCTCCGGGATCGTTTCGCCTTCGTAAGGGGGGCGGCCCGTAACGAGCTGGAACAAGATGGCGCCGAGCGCCCAGACGTCGCTCAGCGTGTCGGCGTCCTTGGTCGAACGCATCTGCTCGGGCGACATGTAAAGAGGCGAGCCGATGATCACGCCCGTCTTCGTGAGCGACATGTCACCGGGGCCGTGGCTGTCGATCATCGACTTGGAGATGCCGAAGTCGAGCACCTTGAGCAGCCGCGAGCGATCGGCGCGACGCGCGATGAAGAGATTGGCCGGCTTCAGATCGCGGTGCACGATGCCGGAGGCGTGCGCCTCGGCCAAGGCCTCCATGGCCTCGAGCATGTAAAGGACGGCCTCGCCCACCGGCATGGTGCCGCGGCGCTGCAGCTCCTCCTCGAGGTTGTTGCCGTCGAGGAGCTCCATGACCATGTAGGGCGCGCCGCCGTCCAAAGCGCCGACGTCGATCACACGGCAGACGTGCTCGCTCTTGATGCGCGCCGCGGCGCGAACCTCGCGGCGGAAGCGCGCCGCAGCCTCACCCTGCTCGAAAACGTCGGCGTTGAGCAGCTTGAGCGCGACCGGCTGGTCGAGCTCGAGGTGCCATGCGGCCACGACGTAGCCCATGCTTCCCGACCCTAGTAAACGGTCGATGCGGAAGCGCCCCCCGACGAGGTCTCCGACTCTCACAGGCGGCTCTGCCAACTTAGTCTGCATGTTACGCTCCAGGTAGGCCAAGTCAAAAGGCCTCCCCATCTCGGGAACCTCGCCCTAGGGTATTGAGTCTAGTGACGGTGAAGGCCATGGTTCTTAGTGCAAGGTCGGGCGCCGTCGTCGTCGCGCTCGGCGTCCTTTTCGGGTGTTCGAGCAGCGATCCGGCACCGCCTGCGCAGCAACAGACCGCGCTCGAAACAGGATCGACCTGTCCTGATATGGCGCATCCGACCATCACGTACAGTGGTTGGGGCCAAGCCTTCTTCGCGTCGTACTGCACGCGCTGTCACAGCTCGACGCTGACGACGTCCGACGACCGCAACGGAGCGACACCCCACGCAAACTGGGATGATTTGCCTACGATTCGCTCCTACACCAAGGAGATCGACAGCTTCGCAGCCGGCGGGCCGAACGGCATCAACCACATCATGCCACCTTCGGATCCACGGCCGTCGGACGACGAGCGCATCATGCTCGGCGAGTTTCTGGCGTGTGGCGCGCCCGACTGATTACTCCGCGGAGTGACCGCGGACTCGTGCGGCCACGTCAGGGATGTGTTGCCCGCGCCTCAACAAAAAACCATACGCACGAGCGCGCTCCGTGGCAGCAACCGCGCAGCCGTGTCGCGCGGGCCACGCCCGGAAGTCACGCCTGCTTCGGCTCGCGCGACCAGCGCAGGCGCGGCTTGCGGGCGGCGCGCGCCTCGTCGAGCCGGCCGAGCCGCGTGACGTGCGGAGCCTGCTTCACGAGCTCCGGATTTTCACGAGCTTCACGCGCGATCTCCACCATGGCGGCCACGAAGGCGTCGAGCGTCTGCTTCGTTTCCGTCTCGGTCGGCTCGACCATCAGCGCGCCGCGCACGACGAGCGGGAAATAGACGGTCGGCGGATGCATGCCGTAGTCGATGAGGCGCTTGGCTACGTCGAGCGTCTTCACGCCCGTCGCGGCCTCGAGGTCGCGATCGGTGAACACCGCTTCGTGGAGCGCGGGCGTCTGATAGGCGAGCGGGTAATGCTCGGCGAGCCGCGCAGCGACGTAGCGCGCGTTGAGCACGGCGAGGTTGCTCACGTCAGCCAGACCCTCGGGGCCGAGCTCGCGCATGTACGTGTAGGCCCGCACCATCATGCCGAAGTTGCCGAAGAAAGAGCGCACGCGACCGACGCTCTGCGGCGCATCGTGATCGACGACCACGCGCTCCCCGTCCATGCGGACCACGGGGACCGGCTGAAACGGCGCGAGAATGCGCTTGAACGCGACCGGCCCCGAGCCGGGGCCGCCGCCGCCGTGCGGTGTCGTGAAGGTCTTGTGCAGGTTCAGCTGGATCACGTCGACGCCCGCGTCACCGGGTCGCGCGCGGCCGAGCACGGCGTTCATGTTGGCGCCGTCGCCGTAGACCAAGCCGCCGCGCGCGTGCACGAGCTCGGTGAGCTTCGGCATCGCCTGCTCGTAGAGCCCGAGCGTGTTCGGGTTCGTCATCATGAGCGCGGCGACGTCACCCGGCGCGGAATCGAGCGCGCGCACGAGCGCCTCCGGCTCGACCACGCCGTTCGGCCCCGACGGAAACGCGACGGAGTCGAAACCGTTGAGCGTCGAGCTCGCGGGGTTCGTGCCGTGGGCGCTGTCCGGGATGAACACCTTGCGCGGCGAGCGCCCTTCGGCCCGATGGTGCGCGCGGATCATCATGAGCCCGGTGAGCTCACCCTGAGCGCCGGCGGCCGGCTGCAAGCTCACGCCGTCCATGCCCGTGATCTCCGCGATCTGCGCCTGGAGCGCGACCATGAGCTCGAGCGCCCCGGCGATGAGATGCGGCGGCATGAGCGGATGCGCCTGCGCAAAGCCCGGCAGGCGCGCCGCCCACTCGTTCACCTTGGGGTTGTGCTTCATGGTGCACGACCCGAGCGGGTAGAACTGAGTGTCGATACTGAAGTTCCATTGGCTCAGCCGCACGAAATGACGCACGGCTTCGGGCTCGCTCACCTCCGGCAGAGCCGCGGGCTCTTTGCGGGCGAGCGCGCCGAGCGCTTGTCGCACGTCGACCGCGGGCACGTCGCTCGGCCCGAGCGAGACGGCGGAGCGGCCCGGCGCGCCGCGCTCGAAAATGGGAGGTTCACGCCACTCGAGACCCGAGGTGGCTTCCGAATTTTTGGGGACTGACAACGGAAGGCTCGCCGGCGCTCAGTTCGAATCGCCGCCGGATTTGTCGTCGCCGGATTTGTCGTCGCCGCCCTTGTCGTCGCCGGAGCCCTGATCCCAGCCGCCGCCCTGAACGCGACCTTCGTACTCGTCGGGCTGCACGCTCTTGATGTTGGGCGGCATGTTCTTCTGCTTCACCGCTTCCCACGGGTTGCCGGCGTCGTCGTCGTCGAGGCCCCACTGGCCCTTGATCACGTGCGCCTCGCCCTCCTTGGGAATGGTGTAGACGAAGTAGCCCTTGCCCTTCTTGACGGCGTCGGCACCGACGGCGCCGATGCGGCGCTCCTTCCACTCGTAGCGGAGGAGGTTGCCGTCGATCTCGCCATGGAGCTCGCCGAAGGCGTCGCCGGCCGCGGTGCGCCACGCGCCGTTCACGGCCTTACCGTCGGCCACGACGTGGAGGTAGCCGTAGAGCGGGCTGAAGTAGACGCCCTGCCACTCGCCACCTTGCGGCATCTCCCCCGCCGTCACGTGCGCGTGCTTGGCCTCTTCCTTATTGTTGCCGCACGCGACGACACCGAGCGTCAGGGGCGCCGCGAGCGCCAGGGTCAACACCAACCGGGGGAGCTTGCCGAACGACATGGGCGGGGACCTTACCATAACGAGCGGCGAAGAAAGAGGGCGGATTTGCCCGGAAAATTGCAGGTATTCGCGACGTCACCGCCTCACGAGAGTCCGCGCCGCCCCTCGCAGCGCCGGAGGCGCGAGAAGGGCGGGTGGAGGCAACTACTTCTCGTTGAGCTCCGCCGTCATGCGGCGAAGCCACTCCGTCTGCTTCGTCGGTTCGTAGCGGCCGGAGGTGTCGTCGTCGAATTTGCCGTTTTCATCGAGCAAGTCGGCGAGAGCGGCGCGGATGACGTCGTCGAGCTTTTTCTGAATCGTGGCGCGCACCTCCTCTTGAGTGTCGCCGGTCGCGTGCATTTCGGCGGTGAGCTCGGCGGCCTTCTCGTTGAGCTCGTGCGCTTCGGCGGCGGCGATCGCGAAGTGGGTTTGCTCGTGCTGGAGGACGTACGCGTCGGGGACACCCTTCACGTGCGGGTTCCACCAGGAGCGCCGCCGGTCCATCTCCGCGCGAAAGTGCAGGAGCTTGTCGATTTTGCCGGAGTAGCGCAGCCGGCCGTTCGATTGCTCGGTGCCGATGATCGAGATTTTGAGGTTCGGATCGGCGCGCACGATGGCGTAGGTCTGCGCCCCCATCGCGTCGGCGTGCTTGGCGGCCTCACCGACGGGCGCGGCGCCCTGGAAGTCGGCGCGCGTGAGCTTGCGGTAGGCGATGAGATCCTCGCCTTCGACCGAGGAGGCGTCCATGAGCGCGCCTTGCGGCTGCGCGTACGACGGCAAGCGCGAGCAGCCAGCACCGAGCGCGAACAGCAACGTCGCGAGCGCGCGGCGCTTCAACGCGCGCCGCCCCGGCGAAGCTCGGCGCCGAGCTCGCGGCCGAGCGCGGCTGCCTCGGCGAACGTCCGTGGCCAAGGGACGCGCCGCTCGCCCTCGCGATAATTCGAGCCGTCAGGCTCCGTGAGCAGCGCGCGGAGCCAGAGCTCGCCGGCGCTCCGCACGGCGTAGGCGGCGACGGGCGTCTGGCAATCCCCTTCGACCGCGACCATCACGCCGCGCTCCGCCGAAACGGCCACGCTCGTCTCCTCGTGCGCGAGCGGCGCGAGCAGCTCCGCCACCCGCTCATCACCGCGGCGGTGCTCGACCGCGAGGGCGCCCTGGCCGATCGCCGGCAAACAGACGGACGGCTCGAGCACCTCCGTGGCTCGCTCGGCGAGGCCGAGACGCAGGAGGCCGGCGCGAGCGAGCAGCACCGCGTCGACCGCGCCTTCGTCGCATTTCCGAAGTCGGGTATCGACGTTGCCGCGAAGGGGCGTGACGACGAGATCGGGGCGGCGGCGTTTGAGCTGCAGGCCGCGACGGAGAGAGGTCGTGCCGATGCGGCTGCCGGCGGGAAGCTCGGCGAGCGTCGCGCCGGAACGCGACACGAGCACGTCACGTGGATCTTCACGCTCGGGAAAGCAGCCGAGCAGCATGCCCGGCGCGAGCTCCGCGGGGACGTCCTTCGACGAATGGACGGCGATGTCCGCCGCGCCGTCGGCGAGGCTCTGCTCGATCTCTTTGACGAAGAGCCCTTTGCCGCCGACCTCGGAGAGCGGGCGATCCTGCACTTTGTCGCCGGTCGTGACGACGGTGAGCTCGACGATGTCGAGCCCCGGCGCGAGCGCTTGCAGCCTCGCGACGAAGGCGCGTGACTGGGCGAGGGCGAGCTTGCTCTGGCGCGTGGCGTAGACGAGTCGGGGCATCAACTGGAGCCTAGCTTTAGCGCGGCCGGGGCGGAGCCGGGCGGCAACGAAGCGGCCGGATCGGACGCCGGCGGGAGTGCAGCTTGCGTGTCGGGCGGCCTCGGCTCGTCGCCGTCCGCCTCTTCGAGTGCGAAGACGTGCTCGAGCGCGGCGCTGAGCTCGGTGAAAGGCGGCACGTCGAGGTCGCTCGAGCTCGCCGCTTGGCGCAGGCGCGTCGTCGGCTCGTGGAGCACTCGATTGACCGAAGCGTCGAGCATGGTCTCGAGCGCGTCGCGCTCCGGTTGACCGAGGTGACGGAGCCGGCCGCGCAAGCTGCGCTCGAGCTCGACGCGCAGCGCGACGCGAATGCGCTCGCGCAGCGCGACCACGAGCGGTGTCGCCTGCTCGGCGTCCGCCCAGCGATCGAAGCTTCTCGCCTCCTCGTCGATGATGCTGAGCGCCTGAGCGGCTTCGCGCCCGCGCGTGAGCAGTGACTCGGCGACGATGCGCGAGAGATCGTCGACGTTGTAGAGAAAGATGCCGTCGAGCCCCTCGACGGCCGGGTTCACGTCGCGCGGAACGGCCAAGTCGATGAAGAATTGGCTCCTCCCTCGGCGCTTCTTGCGCGCGCTCGCGACGGGTGCGGTCTCGATCACGAAGCCCGGGGCGCTCGTGCTCGTGATCACGATGTCGGCGAGCTCGAGCGCGCCCGCGAGGTCGTTCCACGCGCGCGGCTCGGCGCCGAAGCTCTCCGCGAGGGCGCGCACCTTTTCCGGGGTGCGCCCGATGACGAGCAAGCGCGCACCGGAGGATTGCAGCGAGCGCGCGGTCGTCTCCGCCATGTCCCCGGAACCGACGAGCAGGATCGAGCGGTCGCGCAGGTCGCCGAAAATACGGCGCGCGAAGTCGACGGCGACGCTCGGCACGGAGACTTGGCCGGCGCCGATCGCCGTGCCCGAGCGCACGCGCTTGGCGGCGCGGATCGCCCGCGACAACGTGCGGTGGAGCACGGAGCCGACGGTGCCGGTCTTGCGCGCGATCTCGTACGCTTCCTTCACCTGGCCGAGGATTTGCGGCTCGCCGAGCACGAGCGAGTCGAGTGACGCGGCCACGCCGAAAAGGTGACGCACGGCGGAGCCGCCCGTGAGCGCGTACAGCGAGCTCTGGGGCGCGCTCGGCGCGAGCGCGGAGAGCTCGGCGCGACTCGCTTCGGCCACGGCTTCGAGCGTCGAGCCGGGGCGCGGCGCGGCGACGAGCTCCACGCGGTTGCAGGTCGAAACCAAGAGCGCTTCACCGACGGCGGCGCGGCCCACGACGGACCGCAGGAGCTCCGGCACGCGGTCGGCGGGCAGCGCGAAACGCTCGCGTACGTCGATGGGCGCGCTCTTGTGCGACAGGCCCACGACGCTGATCACGAGCCGGGCCCTCCCGTGCGCACCGCGTAGACGACGACCACGAGCAGCACGCACACCACGCCGACCACCGCGCCGTACGCCACCCGGCGGCCGCGCACGCCCGCGAGCCTGCGCAAGAGCAGCATGGTCGCGAGCAAGAACCACGTCGTGAAGCCGAGCAGGGTGCGGGCGATCGCGGCGCCGCCCGAGGTCGTGAGGTGGCGCGAGAAAATCGCACCGGTGACGACTCCGAGCGTGAGCAGCGGAAAACCGCTGAGGAGCAGCCGGTACGTCGCGCGATCGAGCGCGTCGAGCGAGGGCAGCCGCGACGCGACGCCGCCGGCGCGCTTGTCGCGCAGGCGCCGCTCCTGGAGCAGGTAGAGCAGGCCCGCGGTGCCGGCCACGACGAAAATGCCGAGCCCCACGACATTGGCCGTGATGTGCAGCATGAGCAACGGACGCGAGACGAACGCTTCGGGTTCCTCGACGCCGACGAATTGCGCGCCGACCAGGAAGGTGAGCGCGATGGGCGCCACGAGGACGCCCATCGGGTCGAGGTTCGCGTGACGCCGCAAGAGCAAGAAGGCGCCGACGGCGACGAGCGCGCTGAAGCTCAGCCCGAAATGCAGCGACTCGACCGGGCAGCGGTTCAAGAGCAGGCTCGCCGTGACGACGTGCAGCAGGTGAAAGATCGCTCCGAGGCCGAGCACGCGCGGCCCCCACGCCGAACGCACGCCCTGGGTGCTCTGGCGCGCGAGCTCGAGGAAGAAGAGCGTGCTCGCCGCGGAGTACGCGATGACGCCGAGATAGAACGCGATGGTGGCGAGCGCGTTCACCGCCCGCCGTCTCCTCGCAGGAAGCGCGCCACGTACTCGCCGCTCCCGCCGCCGAGCCCGCTCGCTGAACCCGCCGGCCCGAGCACCGTGCCGAGGTAACCGATGACGGTCTCGTACGCGTTTTCGGCGAGGATCATCGAGTCACCGAGCAGCTCGGCGCCGAGCTCGCTCAAGAAGCCGAGCGTCTTCACGGAGCCGGTCATGTCGAACGCCTCCGGTGCGCCGGAGACCTCGCGCAGGATGCGCACCGCCTCCACCACGCGGTAACGCCGCCGTTCGGAGCGGACCCAGAGCTCGGCGCCCGTGAGCTCGGCCTCACCGTGCTGAAGCCAGCGGTCCACGACGTCGCCGGGGAAGAACACGCGGCTTTTGCCCATGTGAGCGCCATTCTACTCGCGACGCTCGCGGCCGCACGACAATGGCGAAAGCCCCGCGCTACATGCCCGGGCGCGTCGAGGCGACGTCGCCAGGAACGAGCTCGCGCCGCGACTGCACCACGAAGGCGAGGCTCGAATAAGGCTCGGTCGTGAGGATCCGGATTTCCGCGACCGCTTCCTGCGGGAAGTCCTCGTTGTCGCCGGGAAGCGGCGTCTTGACCACGGTCACGACCTCGCCGGTGTCGGTATCCATGTGGTCGCGCGCCATCTTTGCTTCGAGCGATTGCCGCCAGATGTCGCCGCGCCGGAGCACGACCATGCGGTTGCCGGGCCTGAGGCCGTCCTGGCTGCCGTGGTCGATGAACACGAGCTGATTCTGCGCCAGGTAAACGTGCGGGTAGAAGCTATTGAGCAGGCGCGCGCTGATGACCTTGTCGCTCTTGAGCGGCGGCACGATGTCGAAATGGCGCCGCACGGGTCCGACTTTCGCGCCGCGCTCGATCACGTCGAGGGACTCGGTGATGAGCCCGTGCGCGATGTGCGTCTTCGGATCCACGCTGTCGAGCTTGATGCTGCCGAGTACCCTGACGATGTCGCCCGGCGGCCGCCGCGCGCCCTT
Source organism: Polyangiaceae bacterium (assembly GCA_025936045.1). GTDB lineage: Bacteria > Myxococcota_A > Polyangia > Polyangiales > Polyangiaceae > PMG-095. Next base: position 123,965 of record JAICUB010000009.1, read on the forward strand.
GACGTCGTCGGCGCGCCGGAGGCTGCGAAACACGGTGAGCTCGTCGCCGGCGCGCGCGTTCTTGTCCGGCTTCAGCAAGACGAAGACGCGATTGCCCTCGGCGAGCATCATCTGCTCTTCGGAAGCGCCGGCGACCTCGCCCCACGTGTCCTTGTCGGAATCACCGAGGAAGCCCTGGTCGCGGAGCACCACGGTGTTGCGCGCGAGCCGCGCGCGCCGGTTGACGAGCCCCTGACCGCCGTCACCCGCGGCGCCGTCTTTGCCGTCGCCCGCGCCGAGACGGTCGTAGACGGAGCCGCCGGCACCCGGTTGCATGCGCAGCTGATCACCCGGATAAATCCAATGGGGATTCGTGACCTGCGGGTTCATCGACCAGATACGCGGCCACTGCCAGGGATTGCCGAAATAGGTGTCCGACAGATCCCACAGCGTGTCGCCGTGACGCACGAGGTGGATCGGGGGTACGGGCGGATGTTTGAGATCGCCGCTGTCCGGCAGCACCGCGGAACCGTTCGGGTTCCCGACGACCGTCGGGCCATTGCCGCCGCGCCTGAAGTCGAAGGTGTCGGCCTGATCGCCGACCTTCGGTTGCGAGCTCGACGGCAAGCTCGCGTTCGGATCGGCCATCGGGGGGCCGACCAGGTAACCGCCGAACGGACTCTGCGTGACCACGGTCCCGCCACCTGGGGCGGGCGATTGGGTGACAGGGCCGTTCGCGGGGCCAGGCGCGGGGGCCGGAGCCGGCGCGGGCGCGGCGTTCGGATCGCTCGGACCCGGCGCCTGGGCGAAAGCGGGTGCGGACCCGAGGGCCAGCACGCCGACGAACGCTGGGAAAAGACGGCGAGGCGTCACTTCGACGACGGTGCCTCCGCCTTGTTCGCCTTCCCGTCGGATTTCGTCTTCGCACTGGGCGCGGTCTTCGCGACCGGCGCGGTCTTCGCGGCGATCGGCGCGCCGGCGGGCAGCGTCCGGCTTTCGATGCTCTTCCCCTCACCTTGAATCACCAGGCGCGGTCCGTTGTCGGCTTCGGAAGCGTCGGGAACGGCCGGCGCCGCCTCGGCCTCGCCCGGGGCGACTTCGTCGGCGCCCGGCTCGACCCGAACCACCTTGAGCTTCGGGCGCGTCACGGTCGTCCCGTTCGCGGCGAACCGCTCTTCCGCGGAGTGGGGAGCCGCGGCGCTGCGGGTTTCGAAGGCGTCGAGCCGTTCGCCCATGCGATCGGTCTCGCTCTGCAGGTGCCGGATCTCGTCTTCCAGCTTCGTGAGCTGTTTTTCCGTGTGATCTTTGTCGCCTGCGCAGCCCGGCGTCGAAGCGAGAAGGAGCGGGAGAGCGAGCTGGACGAGCGCCTTGATACGGGCGGAGCGCATGGCGAAAAGGTAGGCCCGCGGCCCCCGTACGGCCAATAAAGTAGTTCCGCTTCGAGGAGCTCGTCGTCCCGGCCCCCCTTCCCAGGGCCGCTCCGTCGCTCGCTGGCCTTGCCGGAGGGGCCGGTTTACGCTGCCCGCGTGGGGCCTCGCCGTCCTCGCCAGAAGCTGCACCGCCCGCGGCCCAAGCTCGACCTGCGTAAGACGCTGTTCGTGCTGCCGAACCTCATCACGCTCGGCAGCGTGTTCTGCGGCTTCAACGCGATCCGCCTGGTCGCGCGCGAGCACCCCACGGACGAGGACGTCTACCGCGCCGCGGTGCTCCTCATCTTCGCGATGTTGTTCGACCTGATGGACGGCCGCGTCGCGCGCATGACCAAGACGCAAAGCGCCTTCGGCCTGCAGCTCGACTCGCTGGCCGACGTGATCTCGTTCGGCGTCGCCCCGGCGTTCCTCGTTTACAAGTGGGTGCTCTACCGGCTCCCGGTGCCCGGGCTCCTCGTTTCGTTCTTGTACGTGGCGGCGGCGGCCGTGCGGCTCGCGCGTTTCAACGTGCTCGCCATGAGCTCGAGCGGCGCTCCGTCCAAACCGGGCCGCCACATCTTGGGCCTCCCTTCCCCGCCCTCGTGCGGCATTCTGATTTCGCTCGTGCTCGCGAACCACGCCGCGGGCGGCATCATCGGCCGCACCGAGTACACGGTCGTGCTCCTGTGCGTGACCATCGGCCTCGGCCTGCTCATGGTCTCGAACGTGCGCTTCCGCTCGTTCAAGGATTTGCGTTTCGACACGGGGACGGTCCTGCTCGTGCTCTTCGTCATCGGCTCGAGCATCTTCGTGTGGCAGCGCTTCCGCCCCGAGTTCGTGCTGATCTGGCTCCTCAGCGTCTACCTCATCATCGGGATGGTGGAGACCCTCAGAGTCCTCGCCGAGCGCATCGCCCGGCGCGAGCGCGGCTCCTTACCGCCGCCGGGCGTGTGATGCTCACTTCACCGTGATCTTGACCGGCGGCACCGGCGGCGCCTGAAATTCGTCCCACGCGGGCGTGACGTTGTTCTGCGCGAAGTCGGTGATCGTCGGGTTCGCGGCCGTACCCGTCACGAGGTAACGCTGGTTCCAGAGGTACGCGGCGCCGTACGAGGTAAGCGTGCCCGACGCGTCGGCCGTGAGCGCGGTCATGTAGAGCTGCGACATCGGTGACTTCGTGTCGTTGCCGCCCGAGTCCTTGACGAAACCCGGTGATTCGCGCGCCGACGAGAAGAGCAGGAAGTAGTACTTTTTCCCGTTCGCTTCGCGCACGATGGGCGACCACTTCGGCCAGCTGTTGTAGACGCCGGGGCTCGACTCACCCGTGCATGCCGGCGGCGCATTCGCGGCGAGCGAAATCGCCGTGCCGCCGTTCGACGGGACGACGACCACCTCCGCTTGCGGGCGGTAGTAGATCTTCTTGCTGTCGTCGTCGGTCTGGAGCGCCTTGAAGTTCGCGACACGCGTGAACGCGATGAGCGCATCGTCGGCGGAGAAATCCGGGTAGTACTCCGCGTCCGCCGGGTTGCTCGCGCCCATGACGGGAGCGGCATTGCCGCCTTTTCCGGCGTTGAACGGCACCGGGTAGAGGTCGACCGCGGTCGGCGGCTGCACGCCCTTGCCTGGTTCCCAGCCCACGTGTCCGTCGGCCGTCGAATCCGTCGAGGTGTACACGATGCGCATGCCGTCGTGGCTCCAGTCGGGGAGCACGGCGCCGTGCGTGTCACCCGTGCGCGCGATGATGTCCCAGCCCGTGCCCTGAGCCGCAACGCAGGCTTTGGCGATGGCGTTGTCGGTGTTGCTCTGCATGCCGGTCGATTCGACCTTGGCCACGTCCGGAGGCGGTGTGCCGGGAGCAGCGACGTCGAGCCAGATCAGGTCGTCTTTACCGGTGTACGGAGTCTCCGTACCGCTGCTGTCGGTGCTCCAGAAGAGCCACGGTTGAGTCGCCGTGCTGTCCGGGCGCTTGCCGAAGGACGTGACGTAGCGGTGGTTACCCGCCGCCCAATCGCCTTTCGAATAGCTCGTCACGCCTTGCCACGGCATCTGCATCAGCATGTCGCCCATGGGCGTCACGTAGTCGGGCGCGTTGCCGCGGTTCTCGTCCGTGATGTTCACGAGCCGTACGTTCCACGGCCAGTGGTCGGTGACGTTCACGGCCGCGCCGTCGGGCGTCGAGGTGTGACAGCCGACGCAGCGCACGCGGCCGGCCGGCACCGCTCCGGCCTTCGTGTCGGTGATGGCGCGCTTCGGCGTGCCCGCCGTGTCGTCCATGATGGTCGTCAGCACGTCGAGCGGCTTGAGCGCCGCGGTGATGCCTTCGTCGCCCGGCGCGAAGCCGTAGAGCGCGTTCGTGTTGGCGCCGGGGTCGGTCGTGATTGAGCTCCAAAACACCATGGAACCGCCCGCTTTCACGGGCGCGACCCGGAATTTCACGCTCGTTTCGCCGCCGCTGCTCGCGCGCACCGTCACGGTGATGTCCTCGTCGAACACGTTGTAGGTGAGGCCCTTCGGGTTCATGGCGTCACCGTTGTCCCAATACTCTTGGGGCAGGATCCACGTGTCCTTGTTCGTGTACGCGACGAGCACGTCGCTCTCGCGCGGTGTCGACACCTTGATTTGGTACACGGCGCCCGCCGCTGCTCCACTCAGGTGCACGCGCGGGCGGAGCCAGTTGTACGGAAGGAGCGTGTTGTCGCCCGGCTCGAGCACGCACGGACCCGCGCCCGACGGCGTCCCCGAGAACATGCTCGGCGCGTTCGCCGGCACGCCGGGGTCGAGCAGTGGGCCGCTCGACGCGAGATCGGAGCAGCCGCTCGCGCAGAGCGGCATGCGCGTGTCCGGGTCCGTCATCGTCGTGCCGCCGTCACCCGTCGTGCCGCTGACCGAGATGGTGCCGCCGCTCGCGTTGACGCTGCCGCCCGAGGAGCTCGTCCCCGAGCTCGCGCCGCCGACGCTGATACCGGTTCCACCCGAGCTATTCGGGTCCGTGAGTCCGTCGTTACTCGTCCCGTTGCCGCTCGCCGAGCACGCGAGCGCGAGCGCCGTCGCCGAACCAATGACCGTCAAGAAAGAGCGCGTTCGATTCATCGAGTCCTTGGACAAAAGCCTAGCCCACTCGACCGGAGCCGCAATCTTCGCGAAAAATCGTTGCGCCTTCGCGCAACTCCGGCCGCTGCCGTCCGACTCGGAAGGTGGTGATAAACTCCCATGGCGATGCCGAGCTACGAGCCTCCGCCCCGCGTCGGACGGCGCTACCTACGCGCACCGGTACCGGTTCACTTTCCGACGAGTGAACAAGTGCCGGAGAGCAGGCGGCACGAGAAGACGCGGCACCTCCTCGCCGCGATCATCGAGCACGCGCTCGGGGAGAACGGGCTCGTCTGCTCCGATCAGTTCTTGTATTGGGACGCGGACGATCCGCGCCGCTGCCTCGCACCGGACGTTTGCTTTCGCGCCGGGGCGCCGCGTGATCTCGTGACGTCTTGGAAGACTTGGGAACGGGGCGCGCCCCACGTCGGCGTGGAGATCGTGAGCGAGGGAGACCGCTGGGGGCCGCCCTTCAAGAAAAAGCTCGAGCGCTACCGCCAAACCGGTGTCCTCGAGGTCGTCCGTTATGATTGGGATGACACCGAGAATCCAATTCGGATTTGGGACAGGGTGGACGGCGACTTGACCGAACGCGATCGCAACGATCCAGAGGCGTTCCGTTGCGACTCGCTCGGCTGGTATTGGTGCCAGCGGCTCGACCCGGAGCTCGGGCTCACCTTGCGCCTTGCCCGCAACCGCGACGGAACGGACCTCGTGCTCACGCCGGTCGAAGCCGCGCTCGCCGCCAAGGACGACGCACTCGCCGCCAAGGACGACGCGCTCGCCGCCAAGGACGACGCGCTCGCCGCCAAGGACGCGGCACTCGCCCGCGTTGCCGAGCTCGAGGCCGCGCTGGCGGCGAAACGCTAGCCGAACGCACGTTTCCCGAGGCGGCACGGGCCGCTCGTGACGCCGGGATCGCTCTCCTAAGAGCATGGTGCTAAACCCGCGCGCTTACCAGGCAACGAGCCAGCCGTGCCCCTCATCGAAGTCGCAGGTTTGAAGTTCGGCTACACGAACCAGCCGCTGTTCGAGAACGTCACGTTCCGTCTCGAAGCGGGCGAGCGTGCGGCCCTGGTCGCGCCGAACGGCGCCGGCAAGAGCACGCTGCTCCGCGCCATCGGCGGGGAAATCACGCCCGACGCCGGGTCCGTCGTGATCAAAAAGGGCGCCCGCGTCGGCTACTACCGGCAGAGTCACGAAAGCCGGCTCGAGGGCACGGTGCGCGACGCCATGCTCGCCGGGTTCGGCGACCTCGTCGGCTTGCGGCGCGAGCTCGCGCGGGCGCAAGCCGACGCGGCGGACGGGGAAAAGAGCGCCCTCGAGCGCTTGGCCGAGCTCACCGAGCGCTACCATCACGCCGGCGCCGACGCGCTCGAGCACCAGGTCGAAGCGATCGCGACCGAGCTCGGCTTTCGCGAGTCCGACCTCGAACGCGACGTGAAGACGCTCTCGGGCGGCGAGCGCGGGCGGCTCGAGCTCGGCCTCGTGCTCGCGACGGACGCCGAGCTGCTCCTGCTCGACGAGCCGACCAACCACCTCGATCTCGATACGATTCGCTGGCTCGAAGGGCACCTTCAGGGTCTGCACGCGGCAGTCCTCGTCGTTTCGCACGATCGTGCGTTTTTGGACGCGGCGTGCCCGTTCACGTACGAGCTCGGGCAGCGCACGTTTCGCACGTACCCGCTGCCGTACAGCGCCTATCACGAAGAGCGCGCGGCCGACCTCGAGCGCGAACGCAAGCTCGCCGAAGAGCAAGCGGCGATGGTCGCGAAGACCGAAGACTTCATTCGCAAGAACATCGCCGGACAGAAGACGAAGCAGGCGCAGTCGCGCCGCCGCATGCTGGACAAGCTCGAGCGCGTCGAGCGACCGGAAGACGTCTGGGCGCGCGCCGCGAAGGTGCGCTTCCGCTTCGCCGAGGCGCCCCGCAGCGGCGACATCGTGCTCGAGGCCAAGGGGCTCGGCGCCGAGCGCGGCGGGCAAACGCTGTTTTCGGGCGTGGACCTCCTGATCCGGCGCGGCGACCGCGTGGCCGTCGTGGGGCCGAACGGCTCGGGCAAGACGACCATCATGAAAATCCTCGCCGGCCGCGGCATGGCGGGCGATCGCGGCGACGTGCGGCGGGGCACGAACCTCCGGGACGGCTACTTCGATCAGCAGCTCGGCTCGCTCGACGAAAAGAAATCGGGGGTCGAAGAGATCCGGAGCGTGCGCGGCGACCTGAACACCGACGGCGCACGCGAGTATCTCGCGCGCTTCCGCTTTTACGGCGACGATCCGCTGCGCAAAGTCGCGAGCCTTTCGGGCGGCGAGCGGACGCGCCTCGCGCTCGGGAAGCTCTTGCTCGAGCCGCGCAACCTGCTCTACCTCGACGAGCCCACGAACCACCTCGACATCCCGGCCGCGGAAATCTTGGAAGAGGCGCTGGTCGGCTTCGAGGGCACGGTCATTCTCGTTTCGCACGATCGGCGCTTCCTCGAGACGGTGAGCACGCGCACCGTGAGCTTTCACGACGGCAAGGTGGACATCTACGAGGGCGGCTTCAAAGACTACGGGGAGGCGCTCGCGCGGATCCGGAACGCCGCCGCGCGCGCCGAACGGCCGCGCGACCGCGAGCGCAACGCGCTCCGTTCACGGCAGGCGCCACCGGGCCCCCCCCAACAAAAGCCCGCGGAGGCAGCGAAAACCGCGCGGGCCCGCGCGCCCGAGGCCAGAGCGTCCGGCGCCGACGCGCACCGGGCGCGGCGCGACCAAGTGCGCGACGTGGAGCGAAAAACGAAGCAAGTGGCGCTGCTCGAAGCGCGCGTCGGCGAGCTCGAAGCCGAAGTGGCACACTACAAGAAGCTCCTCGTCGAGGCCTCGGGCTCGAACTGGGAAGAGCTCCACAATTGGGCTAAAAAAGAGCGTGAGCTCGCGAGTGAGCTCGAGAAAGTCTTCAAGGCATGGGTTTCCCTCTCCGAAGAGCTCGGCGGCAAAGGCGCTACGAAGGACGCGCCGTGACGCGCGCGCTGCTCTTCTTGGCTTGCGTGCTCGCACTCTCGGGCTGCAAGCGTCACGACGACGCGAGCTCGCCGAAGCCGGTGTCGGCCGCGCCCAAATCGAGCGCGCTCCCGGCGCTCGACGTGAAGGCGGACACGCCGAACCTGCTCATCACGTGGATCGACGACAAGGGTGATTTCCACGTCGTGCAAAAGCCGGCCGACGTGCCGCCCGAGGGCCGCAAGCAGGTGCGCGTCGTGGCGGCGGACAAGGAAGCCGGCACGGGCGACCTCGTTTACGTCGCGAACCTCGACGAGACGACGCCGGACGGCGCGTATCGCCTGACGACGATGACGCGCGCGCAATGGGACGAGCTCGGCGCGTCACGGCGCAAAGCGCGGCTCGAAGCGCTCGCTCCGAGCGCCGCGGCTCCGCCCTCCGCGAGCGCCCCCGCGGCCGCGAACGGCAAAATGCCGGCCGGACCGAGCAAGCTCACCGCCATCATCTACGGCGCGAACTGGTGCAAACCGTGCCACATGGCCGCCGATTACCTGCAGGCGCACGGCGTGACGGTGGTGCACAAAGACATCGAGGCGAGCGAAGCCGCGCAAGCCGAGATGCAACAAAAGCTCGCCCGCGCCGGGCGCGGCGGCGCGTCCATTCCCGTCATCGACATCATGGGACAAATCCTGATCGGCTACAGCCCCTCGGCGCTCGACAACGCGATCAAGACGGCGCAAGGCGCGCAGGCGCTGTAACGGGGCGTTTTCACGCCGTCGCCGGCTTCGCTTGCTCACCGTGCGGCGGGCGCCGCCGTAAGCGCAGGCGCAAGTTTTCGAGGGCGAGGTACACGACGGGCGTCGTGAAGAGCGTGAGTAGCTGCGAAGCAACGAGCCCGCCCGCGATCGCGATGCCGAGCGGGCGGCGGAGCTCGGACCCGAGGCCGTGACCGAACGCGAGGGGCAGCGCGCCGAAGAGCGCGGCGAACGTCGTCATCAGGATCGGACGGAAGCGCAAGAGGCCGGCTTGCAGCATGGCGTCCTCGGCCGAAACGTCGCCGCGACGCTCGACCTCGATCGCGAAATCGATCAGCAAAATGGCGTTCTTTTTGACGATGCCGATCAGCAAGAGCAAGCCGACCATCGCGATGATGTCGAGGTCGGCGTGGAAGATGAGGAGCGCCACGAGCGCGCCCACGCCGGCGGACGGCAGCGTGGACAAGATCGTCACGGGGTGGAGGTAGCTTTCGTAGAGCACGCCGAGCACGAGGTAGACGGCGAGGAGCGCCGCGAGGATGAGGTACGGCTCGTTCTTGAGTGACGCCGTGAACGCCTGCGCCGTACCCTGGAAATCGGCGAGCACGCTCGGCGGCATGTGCATGTCGAGCTCCGCCTTGGCGATCGCGTCGACGGCCTGGCCGAGCGAGGAACCGGGCGTGAGGTTGAAGGAGATGGTGACGGCCGGGAATTGGCCGTGATGGTTCACGGCGAGCGCCGTGCGGCCCTGGCCGGCCTTGGCGATCGCGCGGAGCGGCACCATGTTGCCGTCGTTCGACGGGACGTAAACGTCGTCGAGCGAGCTCGGCGCGGTGCGGTGCGCCGCGTTCCCTTCCATCACGACGTGGTACTCGTTCTGCTCGGTGTACGTCGTCGCGACGAAGCGCTGGCCGTACACGTCGTAGAGCGCTTGATCGACTGCCGCCATCGTCACGCCGAGCCGTGACGCGGTGTCGCGGTCGATTTCCACGTCGAGCTCGAGGCCCGCGACGGCGAGATCGCTCACGACGTCCTTGAGCTGCGGCAACTTCTTCATCGCGTCGGTGAGGCGCCCTGACCAGAGCCGGAGCTCTTCGAGGTTCGCGTCCTGCACGGTGTATTGGTATTGGGTGCGCGCGAGTCGGCCACCCACGTTCACCTCCTGCCGCGACTGGAGATACGTCCTGACGCCGGCGATCTTCGAGAATTTTCCGCGCAGGCGCGCGAGGACCTGATCGGCGGTCGCTTTGCGCGCCGAGAGGGGCTTCAGCGTGATGAAGCCGCGGCCCGTGTTGCTCATGCCGAACCCGCCCGAGCCGATGAACGTCACGTAGTGGGCGATGTCCGGATCCGCGTCGAGGATGTCGTTTACCTGCTTTTCGAGGCGGAACATCTCGGAGAACGAGACGTCCTGTGCCGCTTCGGTGCTGACGACGAGCATGCCCGTGTCTTGCTGGGGGAAGAGGCCCTTCGGCACCTTGGCGAGCAGGTAGACGTTGAGCGCCACCGTGGCGAGCGTCACGAGGAGCATCGTCGTGCGGTGGCGGAGCGCCCAGCGGAGGCCACGCTCGTAAACGGCGACGAGCCGCCCGAAGAGCCATTCGGACGCGGCGTAGACGCGGCCGTGCCGGATTTCACGCTCGGGCCGGAGGAGCCGCGAGCACATCATGGGCGTGAGCGTGAGCGAGACGACGGCCGAGACGGCGACGGCGATCGCGAGCGTCACGGCGAACTCGCGGAAAAGCCGGCCCACGATGCCGCCCATCAAGAGCAGCGGCACGAACACGGCGAGCAGCGAGAGCGTGATCGAGACGATGGTGAAGCCGACTTGCTTCGCTCCCTCGAGCGACGCCTCGAAGGGCCCCTTGCCGTCTTCGATCGCGCGCGTGATGTTCTCCGTGACGACGATGGCGTCGTCGACGACGAAACCGGTCGAGATCGTGAGCGCCATCAGCGACAGGTTGTCGATGCTGAAGTGCAAGAGCCACATCACGCCGAACGTGGCGATGAGGGAGAGCGGCATCGCGACCGTCGGGACGAGCGTCGCGCGCGCCGAGCGCAAGAACGCGAACACGACGAGCACGACGAGCGCGACGCTGATGCCGAGGGTCACCTCGACGTCGTCCACCGACGCGCGGATCGTCTCCGTACGATCGCTGTTCACCGTGAGCTTCATGGCCGGCGACACCGCGGCCATCAGCTGCGGCAAGAGCGAGAGCACGCGCTGGTTGACTTCGATGACGTTGGCGTCCGCTTGCTTGCGCACGATGACCAAGACGGCGCGCGTGCCGTCGGCCCAGCCGGCGACGCGCTCGTTCTCGACGTCATCGAAAACCTTCGCAATGTCACCGAGTTGTGCGGTCGCGCCCCCGCGACCTCCGTGCGTGATGCGCACGAGCCGGTAGCTCTTTGCGTCGAGTAGCTGGTCGTTGGCGCCGATGCTCTGCGCCTGGATCTTGCCGGCGATGCTGCCTTTCGCGCGGTCGATGGTCGTGGCCGCGAGTGCCCGACGTACGTCCGCCGTCGAGAGCCCCATGCCGGCGAGCGCGGGCGGGTCGAGCTCGATGCGGACGGCCGGCTGCTGGCCGCCGCCGACGAAGACCTCCCCCACGCCCGTCACCTGGGAGATCTTCTGCGCCAGCACGTTGTTCGCGATGTCGAACACCTTCGCGAGCGGCAGTGTGTCGCTCGTGAGCGAGAGGATGAGCGTCGGCGCGTCCGAGGGATTGGACTTGCGGTAGCGCGGCTTGAGCGGCAGGTTCGGCGGGAGCTCGCCCCCCGCGGCGGCGATGGCGGCCTGCACGTCGCGCGCGGCGCCGTCGACGTCGCGATCGAGATCGAACTGGAGCGTGATCGACGTGGAGCCGAGGCTGCTCGTCGAGGTCATCTCGGCGAGCCCCGCGATGCGGCCGAAGCGGCGCTCGAGCGGCGTCGCCACCGCGGACGCCATCGTCTCGGGGCTCGCGCCGGGCAGCGACGCGGACACCCGCAAGGTCGGGAAATCGACGCGCGGCAGCGGCGCGACCGGCAAATGCGCGTACGCGAGCAGCCCGGCGAGCAGGATCGCGGCCGCGAGCAGGCTCGTCGCCACCGGCCGCCGGATGAACGGGGCCGAGATGTTCACGTCATGCCTCCGCGAGCGTCGCCGTGCGGCGCCCCGAAAGATAGCGGCCGAGCCGATCCATGTAGAGGTAGATGACGGGCGTCGTGTAAAGCGTGAGCACCTGCGAGATCAGGAGCCCGCCGACGATGGTGATGCCGAGCGGGCGCCGGAGCTCCGAGCCCATGCCCGTGCCGAGCGCGAGCGGCAGCGCGCCGAGGAGCGCCGCCATCGTGGTCATCATGATCGGGCGGAAGCGGAGCAGGCACGCCTGATGGATCGCTTCCGTGGGCGTGACCTTCTGATCGCGTTCGGCTTCGAGCGCGAAGTCGATCATCATGATGGCGTTTTTCTTGACGATGCCTATGAGGAGCACGATGCCGATCAGCGCGATCACGCTGAAGTCGTTCTTGCACAGGATGAGCGCGAGCAGCGCTCCCACGCCCGCCGACGGCAGCGTGGAAAGAATCGTGATCGGGTGGATGTAGCTCTCGTACAGCACCCCGAGCACGATGTAGACGGTGATGACCGCGGCCAAAATCAACATGGGCTCACTCGCGAGGGAGTCGCGAAACGCCTGCGCCGCGCCGGCATAGTGGGCGCGCACGCCGGCCGGCATGCCGATGCGCTCCTCCACGGCGTTGATCGCCTGAATGGCGTCGCCGAGGGCGTGCCCCTGCCCCACGTTGAAGGACACGGTAACGGCGGGGAATTGCCCTTCGTGGTTCACGGCGAGCGGCGCCGTGGTCGTGGTGCGCTTGACCATCGAGCTCAAGGGGACGGTCTCCCCCGAGACGGCGCGCACGTAGAGCTTGTCGAGCGCGACGGGGCTCCGTGCGATCTCGGGGCGGAGCTCGAGGATGACGCGGTAGAGGTTCAGCTGCGTGAAGATGATCGAGACTTGGCGCTGGCCGAACGCGTCGTAGAGCACCTCGTCGATGGCCTGCGGCGTGACACCGAGGCGCGACGCCGTGTCACGGTCGATCGTGAGCGCGAGCTCCAGCCCCGCATTTTCCTGATCGCTCGCGACGTCGCGCAGCACCGACTCTTTCCGGAGCTCACCCACGAGCTTCGGCGCGAAAGCCGCGAGCTCCGTCGGATCGGCGTCCTCGAGCGTGTATTGGAACTGCGTGCGGCTGAGCCGGCTGTCGATCGTCAGATCCTGCACCGCCTGGAGGTACACTTCGATGCCGCTCACGCCGGCGAGCTTCGGCTTGAGCCGCGCGATGATTTCGTCGGCGCGCGCGTCGCGCTCGGCGAGGTCCTTCAAGGTGATCGAGAGCCGGCCGCTGTTCGGCGTCGGATTCGTGCCGTCCGAGCCGATGAAAGAGGCGACGCTCGCGACGGCCGGATCCTTACGCACGACGTCGGCCAACTGCGTTTGCAGCGCGAGCATGCGCGTGAACGAGACGTCCGGCGCCGCCTGGGAGACGCCGAGCAGCATCCCGGTGTCCTGCTGCGGGAAGAAGCCTTTCGGCACGGCGAAGGCGAGCGCGATGGTCACGCCGAGCGTCGCGAGCGTGACGAGCAGCGTCGTCAGGCGGTGCGCGAGCACGATTTTGAGGCCCCAGTCGTAGAACGCAATCGCGTGCTCGAAGGCGCGCTCCGTCCAAGCGAACCACGCGCTCGGACCGCGCGCCTTTTCGCCCGGGAGCGGCTGCCGGTGCGGCTTGAGCAACCAGGCGCACATCATCGGCGTGAGCGTGAGCGAGAGCAGCGCCGACACGCCGATCGACACGGCGAGCGTCACGGCGAACTCGCGAAACAGCCGACCGATGAGCCCACCCATGAACAAGAGCGGAATCAACACTGCGACGAGCGACACCGTGAGCGACACGATCGTGAACCCGATTTGACCCGCGCCCTTGAGCGCCGCCTCGAACGGCTTTTCGCCCTGCTCGATGTAACGCGCGATGTTCTCGATCATCACGATCGCGTCGTCGACCACGAAGCCGGTCGCGATGGTGAGCGCCATCAACGACAGGTTGTTCAAGCTGTAACCGACGAGATACATGACCCCGAACGTGCCGATGAGCGAGAGCGGCACCGCGACGCTCGGGATGACGGTCGCGCGAAAGTCCCGCAGGAACACGAAGATGACCGCGACGACGAGGCCGATCGTGATGACGAGCGTCCGCTCGACGTCCTCGACGGAGGCGCGCACCGTAGCCGTGCGATCGCTCAGGATCTTCACGTCGACGCCCTGGGGCAGCGAAGCGGCGAGGCGCGGCAACAGCGCTTTGACGCGCTCGGCGACCTGGATCACGTTCGCGCCCGGCTGGCGCTGCACGTTCAAGATGATGGCTCGCTGCTCGCCCGCCCAGCCGGCAAGCTCGTCGTTTTCGACGCCGTCCACGACCGTGGCCACGTCGCGGAGGCGTACGGGCGAGCCGTTCACGTAGGCGATCACGAGCGGACGGAACCCCTCGGCTTTGAAGAGCTGGTCGTTCGTCGCGAGCGCGTAGTTCTGCCGCGGGCCGTCGATGTCGCCCTTCGGTTGGTTCACGTTGGCGGCCGCGAGCGCGCTGCGTACTTCTTCGAGCGAAAGCCCGGTGCCCGCCAGCGCCTCCGGATCGACCTGCACGCGCACCGCCGGCTTTTGACCGCCGTTGATCGTGACGAGTCCGACGCCCGAGACCTGCGAGATCTTCTGGGCCATGATCGAGTCGGCGACGTCGTCCACCTGATCGAGCGGCAAGACGTTCGAGCTCACTGCGAGCGTGAGAATGGGCTGGTCGGCGGGGTTGCTCTTCGAGTACGTGGGCGGCGTCGGCAAATCCGAGGGCAACAAGCTCGCGGCCGCGTTGATCGCCGCCTGCACGTCTTGCTGCGCGGCATCGATGTTGCGGTCGAGCTCGAATTGCAGCGTGATTTGCGAGTACCCGCTGCTCGACACGCTGGTCATCTGCGCGAGCGACGGCATCTGCCCGAACTGGCGCTCGAGGGGCGTCGTGACCGCGGACGCTATCGTGCTCGCGCTCCCACCCGGCAAGTACGTCGAGACGACGATCGTCGGGTAATCGACCTGCGGCAGCGCCGCGACGGGCAGCTGCGTGAACGCCGCGAGCCCCACCAGAAGGAGCCCCAGCATGATGAGCGTCGTCGCCACCGGCCGCCGGATGAACGGCTCGGAGATGCCGCCGGTCATCTCGCGCTTCCGGCTTCGACGCCCTGCGGCTTGGCCGATACTTTGGCGTTCGGACGGAGTTGCGCCTGACCGCTCGCGACGACCGTCTCGCCCTCGCTGACCCCGCTGTCGATGAGCGCGAACTCACCCTCGATGGTGAGCACTTTGACGGGACGCACTTGCGCGGTCGCGTCCGCGCCGATCACGTACACGAAGGTGCCCTCGGGGCCGTGCTGCACGACTGCCGCCGGCACCACGAGCGCATTTTTGCGCGTCGCAAGCTTGAGCCGCGCCTTGACGAATTGGTTCGGCCACAGGCGGTGGTCGGGATTGTCGAAAATGGCCTTGAGCCGCACCGTCGCCGTGGCCTGGTTGATCTGATTGTCGATGACGGAGAGCTTGCCGAGGCTCAGTACCTTGTCGCCGTCTCGACTGCGTGCTTCGACGACGAGCGGATCCTTGCCCATTGCGTCGCGCACGGCGGGCAGCTGATCTTCCGGCAACGTGAAGAAGACGGCGATCGGATCGAGCTGCGTGACGACCACGAGCCCCGACGGATCGGCCGCGTGCACGACGTTGCCTTGGTCCACCAAGCGGACGCCCGTGACGCCGTCGATCGGCGAGGCGATGCGCGCGTAGTCGAGGTTCAGACGCGCGGCGTCGATTTGGGCTCGGTCGCCCGTCACCTGGGCGGCGAGCTGCGCGGCGGTCGCCTGCTGGTCGGTGAGCTGCTGCTGCGGGATCAGATTGTCCCGTGAGAGCGCGGCGTAGCGCTCGACGTTCACCTCCGCGTTCTTGAGGTTCGCCTTGTCGCGCGCGAGCGCCGCCTGCGCGGATTCGAGCTGGATCGCGAACGGACGTGGGTCGATCTGCGCGAGCACGTCGCCCTTCTTCACGGACTGCCCTTCTTTGAAGAGCACTTTGTCGAGGCGGCCGTCGACCTGCGGTTTGACCGTGACGGTCAGAAAGGCCGCTACGTTGCCGAGGCCCTCGAGCCAGACCGGCACGTCCTCACGCGTCACCTTCACGGTCGTCACCGAGACCACCCGCGCCGCGGCAGCCGCAGCGGCCGACGCCGCGGGGCTCGGGCCGCGTTGCCGAGCGCGCACGAAGAATGCGAGCACGGCGAAGCCCGCCAAGACGGCCAGCACGATGCCGACGATGCGCGCCCCGCGCGGACGGCGGGGAGCGAGGGTGGAAGCGGACGGCGGCGCCGCGCTGGTCGACATTGCTGACTTGGGGGCAAACATGCCGCCCCCGCGCCGTAACGCCATACCTCAAGTCGACGAGCCGTGGCGACGGGAGGACGAAGTGGGTCAGGGATTCGACGAGCGGGGCGCCGGAACGCCGGTAAGGTCAGCGTTCGGCGCCTAAATTCCGCTTAACTATTCCGATTTGGCCCCGAGGTCGGTCCCGAGCGACCGTCGTGATTAGCCCGGATCGAGTTGTGAGTCCGCGCACGACGCCGGTCGATCGGCTTCGGTCACGTCAGTGACCGCGATGCTCGGTGCTTCGACGGCGCCGACGTCGTCGGCCTCGATGCTGAGGCAGGTCGGCGATGCCGACGCGGTCGGACAAGCCCCGCAACCCACCATGCAGCTTGCGTCCACGCAGCCCGAGCGGGTGTAGTGATCATGAAAGGTTTGGCACGCCTGCGCCGCGTCCCGCGTGGGGCCGAGCAAGCCCAACAGCACGACGATCTGCTGGAAATCCATCGTCGCGTCGAGCTTGCCGGTTTTCGACTGAGTGTCGCCGTTCGGCAGCACGTCGGTGAACTTCAAGCCGTAAACGTCGGCCGTGACCTGTAGCGGAGGCGTGGTCTGATTCAGGAAGAACAGACGAACATCGTCCACCGCGAGGGTCGAGTGCGGATAGTCAGCGCCCGAAAACGGGATGGTGGTGGTGGGGCCGCAGCTGTCCAGAACCGCGTCCTCGGGCGTGCGAGCGTGCAGCATCATGTCGGCGTCGGTCGTCGTTCCGGGACCGGTCGCGAGCGTGGCGGTCAGATCCTTCCCACTGCCCTCGACTTTGAAGAAGAAGGTCGGCGCTGGGCCGAATAGGTCGTCACCGACGTGGCTCGGTACCGTAAAGTCGGGCTTGGCGAGCGACAGCATGTACGTATGGCCGATCCACGGGACGGGCTTGTCCGCCTCGTCGTGGTTGCCGCACGCCGTCGATGACAGTGCCGTGAGTACCAGGGCCGAACCGATAAAACGCTTTGCCATGCTGGGCGGGACCCCACTCGCTCCCGGCGGGTCCCACGCTGCGCACTATACGAGATCGTAGCCCTCAGTCCACTTCCATCGTGCCGATCTTCGCATCGTAGAGCATCGAGCCGTGCTCGGGGTCCTTCACGACGATCGAGTAATCGTTCGGCAGCTCGATCTCGAGATGCCGCGGGACGCGCGCCATCGGTGCGATGCCCTTGTCGTCGCCGATGAGGTTCAGCGTGATGCGGTCGGCAGTCTCCTCACCGGGCTGGAACTGCACGCGGTGCCACTTGAGCAGGTTGCCCTTGTAGCGGTTATAGGTCACCCACCAGAGCGCGCCCGAAGGCTCTTTGATGAAGCGGATCAGCTCGACGGGCACCTTGCTCCGGGCTTTCTGGAGGCAGGCGCCGAGGGCACCGGGGTCGTCGCTCTTCTCGGCACACTGCTGCTTCGCCTGTTCGCCGACTTCGGACTCCTTGAAATTGAACACGTAGACGAGATTCGGGCCCGTGATGAGCTCGGCGGGCGGCCTGCTCGCCTTGCGCAAGCCGTCGGCGCGAGGATCGGGAGCCTCATCGCCGGCGGGCTTCGGTTCGGGCGCTTTTTCGGCCTTGGCTTCCGGTTGCGCGGCGCGCTTGGAAGCCTTGGCTTCGGGTGCGGGAGCGGAAGCCGGGTCTTTGGCGAGAGTTTCCGGCGCGCTGGCGCAACCGGCGAGAGTCAAAACGAGGGGCAGCGTACGGGTGATGGCTCGAGCGATGAGGGTCACGTCCTCCCGAACGACGCGAGTCATTCGACGCTGAATGGGTGCTCGCGATTTCGGTGGGAGGCGTGCGGCGGAGTGGGAAAACTACACGAGGGCGGAAGCGGCTTCAGGGGTTCGTACAACCGCCGCCGGCGTCGGAGCAGCAGAACACGGTGCCGCCGTCCTTGAGACAGAGCCCCGTGTCGACCGCCGGAGCGTAATAGAGATAGCCCGTGCATTGCTCGTCCGTATGCGACAGGCCGCTCATGACCTCCATCTGGGAGACGTTGTTCCACGAGCACCCGAGCTGAATGCCGCCGCTCACGGGCACTACGGCCGCCGGAGCAATCTTCACGGAGCTCGGCGGCGTGCCGGTAACGTCGTAAAAATCGGCAAAGGGGCCGCTGCTCTGAGCCCCCGTCGCCAGCGTCACTTCCGTACCGAACTGGTGCACGTCGGCCGTGGCTCGAAAGACGGAAGCCAGGTCGAACCCGCTCGGTAGCTTGAAGTACGACGTTTGGGAGGCGGCCTGCGTCGTAGGAACGTCGACGTCGTGATCGTACAGAACGAGAAGCCCCGCTTCACGCTCGTAGCTCGCGTCGTCGATCGGGACGACGCTGAGGTGTGCGAGCGCGTCGAGCGGGTCCGCTCCATCGTTGTAAACGTGGATTTCGAAGCGGAGGAGCTGATGCTCCGCGAGCGTGTAGGCGGTGCCCGCGGGGAACACGATGTCTTCGCTGCGCTGGCGCGTGAACAGCAGCGGACGCATCGAGTTGTCGGTCAGCTGCCCGAATCCAGAGCAGTCCACGGGCGTCGGGGCCGCGCTGCCGGACACGGCACTCACCCGCAAATCGAAGACGACGTCGCTCGTCGTCACGTGGAGCTCACCCGCGTGAATCGGTGCGGTGTTGCCGAGATCCATGACGGCGCAGACGAATTTCTCCGTGGTCCCCGCGATGCTGACGCTCGCTGGCTCGAGCTCGAAGCCGGCGAGCTCGCCGGAGCCGCCCTGGCCGCCGGAATCTCGGCCCGCGGCTTCGCCTCCCGCTGAGGTGCCACCCATTTCCGTCGAGCCGGCCTGAGCTTCGTCCCCCGAGCCTCCGAAACCTGCACCCCCGGGATTTCCCGACTCCCCTGCGCCGCCGCCCCTGCCACCCGCCGCGCCTTTGCCGCCCGCGGCGCCTTCGCCGGCCATGCCTCCCGAGCTCGGCCCCTTTCCCGCTTCTCCCGCGCTCGCACCCGCCTTCCCGCCGGGTGCACCGCCCATATCGTCGTCCCCACCACCACAACCGACCGCGACGGCGAAACAGCAAGCCGGCAAGCCGAAGAACCAGAGCTTCACGATGGGCCTCCTTGGAGATCGCGCGCGAGCCCAAAAATCTACGCCGAGACGCCGCGGCCCGTCAATCCGCCGCGGCCTTCAGGCGGCAATGCGCGCCCGAACACGACGCTAAGAATTGGCCGGCGCGCCCTTCCGGCTGCCGAACAGCCCCCGGCGCTTGATCACTTCGCTGATCTCCGGCGGCACTTCGGTCTCCCACGTCGGGTCGCCGGCTTGGATCCGCCGCGCTACGTCGCGCGAGAAGATGCTCAGGCACTCCGGGTCGTAGCCTTCGAGGGCGAGGATGTTTCCGCGCTCGACGAGGTGGCCGTAAAGCTTCCTGAGCTCGGGCGCGACCGCGAGGTTCGCGACGGTCGCGAGCTCCCCGGTCCGCTGATCCTTGAACGGATAGACGTAAAGGCGTGTGTCGTGCTTGAAGAGCCGGCCGAAGGACTCGAGCACGCCGCCCGCGAGATCCGCGTAGTACTTCTCGTCGAAGAGCTCGAGCAGGCTGCCGGCGCCGAGCGTGATTGCTACAGGCTTGTGGGTGTAGCGGCGGAAGTAGGTGACGAGCCGGTAGTACTCGAAATAGTCCGAAATAAGCACCGTTTTGCCGGCAGCGGCGAGCACGTCGGCGCGCTGCAAGAAGTCCCGATAGTCGATGGAACCCGACGCCATCAGGTTCCGCATCGTGATCTCCATGAGCTCGATGACGTCGTCTTTGCCTTCGCTCAGCGAGTCGCGAAATTGCGTGCGCGCACAACGCAGCATGTCGATGTTCACGCGCGTTACCGGCCGGAAGGAGCCGCGCTCGACCAGCACCGGACGTTTGTAGAGCACCTCCGAAGGCTGCAAGACCTCGCCGGTCGGTCCGAACATCGCCGCGCCCGTGAGGCCGAGCTGCACGAGCCGGAGGCTCATCACGCGGTTGTCGACGTGACGGAACTCGATGCCCGAGAACTCGATCATGTCGATTTCGATGCGCTGCGTGCTGAGGTTGTCGAGCAGGGACTCGACGAGCTTGTCGGGGTCGTGGATCATGAACGCGCCGTAGAGCAGGTTCACGCCCACGATGCCGAGGGCCTCCTGCTGCAGCGCGTTCTCGCTGTCGAGCATGCGTACGTGGATGATGATTTGGCTGTCTTGGTCGCGCGGATGCGCCTGGAAGCGCACGCCCATCCAGCCGTGGCATTCGTTGTTGCCGCGGAAGCTCTTGGCCGAGACGGTATCGGCGAAGGTGAAAAACGCCGTGGTGTCACCGCGTGCGTCACGCAAGCGTTCGAGGTTCAGGCCCTGCTCGTGGTCGAGCATGCTCTCGAGCCGCTCGCGGCAGACGTAGCGCCGCGTCTGCCCGTAGATCGCGTCGCTCACCGTCATGTCGTACGCGGAGATGCTCTTGGCGATCGTGCCGGCGGCACCGCCCGCGCGGAAGAACCAGCGCACGACCTCTTGCCCCGCGCCGATCTCCGCGAAGGTGCCGTAGCGGCGCGGATCCAGATTCACGGCGAGCGCTTTTTGGTGGGTGTCGAGCGGTTCGTCGGCGGCGAGGCGGGTCGGCGGATGCATGGGGGCTCCTCGAGCGGCGTATCTCCGGGCGGCGTCAGCCTAGTCGAAGACGACCGTCTTGTTGCCGTAGACGAGCACGCGGTCCTCGAGGTGGCTCCGGACGGCGCGAGCGAGCACCACCTTCTCGAGATCCCGGCCCTTGCGCGCGAGATCGTCCACGGAGTCACGATGCGACGCGCGCGCGACATCCTGCTCGATGATCGGGCCCTCGTCGAGGTTCGGCGTCGCGTAGTGCGCGGTCGCGCCGATGAGCTTCACGCCGCGCGCGTACGCCTGATGGTACGGCTTGCCGCCGACGAAAGCCGGCAAGAACGAGTGGTGAATGTTGAGGATGCGTCCCTCGAACCTCGAGCATAGCTCGGCGCCCACCACCTGCATGTACCGCGCGAGCACGACGAGCTCGACGCGCTCGGCCAGCAAGAGCTCGATCTCGCGCCGCTCCTGCTCCGCCTTCGTTTCCGGCGTGATGGGAAAGAGCTCGAAGCGCACCCCGAACTCCCGCGCCACGTGCTCGAGCTCGGGGTGGTTGCTCACGACGAGCGCCATCTCGCACGCGAGCTCGCCGCTGCGGTGCCGCAGGAGCAGGTCGTAGAGGCAGTGGTCGTAGCGCGACACGAACAGCGCCACGCGCTTCGGCTCCCTCGCGTAGACGAGTCGGTAGCGCATCTTGAACCGCTCCGCGACCTCGGCCACGCCGCGCTCGAGCGTCAAACGATCCGTCTGAAGCTCGGCGAGATCGAAACGCAGCCGTTGAAAAAACATCCCCGCTACGGCGTCCGAATGCTGATCGGAGTCGAGGATATTGGCGCCGTGCCCGTAGAGCACCTGCGCGAGCGCCGCGACGATGCCACGACGATCCGGACACGAGACGAGCAAGGTCGCGAACTCGGGAGTGGGCATGCCGGCCCCCAGTTCTACCAGCAGGAACCCGAGCCGGTCGAGCGCGTCAATTCTGCGTGAGTGAAAGTGAGTAGGCGCCGGACGCCGCAAACCCGCTCGACGCGTCGTACACGACTACCGTATACGTGCCGGCGGTCGAAGTCGTGACGGACGCCGATGCCGTCGTTGGCCCGCTCACGCTCGCGACGACGGCGCCCGTAGGTCCGTAGACGAGCACCCCTGGCACGAACGCGGTCGCGTTCACGTCCGTCGCCGCGACGGTGAACTTGTTGCCGGCGGCCGCGCTGAACGTGTACGCGTCGAGATCGCCCTCGTCGATCGTGCCGGCCACGGGCGTGCCGGGCGTCAAGAGCCCGCCCTCGTTCGAGCCGGGCGCGACCGTGTAATACAGGTTGTACGCGCCGCTTGCGGCGTAGCCGCTCGAGCCGTCGAACACGACGGCCGTGTAGCGACCGCTCACGCCGGCGGCGAAGCTGTACGCGGCGTCATCGTAGCCGCCCGCCTGACCGACGAGCTTCCCCGTCGGGTCATACACCATCACATAGGGGTAAAATGAAGTCGCGTTCACGTCCGCGACGCGGAGCTGCACGCCCGAGCCCGCCGTGAGGTCGAACGAGTACGAGTCGAGATCGCCCTCGTCGATGACGCCGGCGATCGGGTTCGTCGGATCGAGCGCGCCGCCTTCGCTCGAGCCGGGCGCGAGCGTGTAGTAGACCTGGTACGCGCCGGTTCCCGCACTGCCGGTGCCGCCGTCGAGCACGAGCAAAGTGTAGGTGCCCGAAACGGCGGGCGCGAAGCCGAGCGCGGCAACGTCATAGGCGCCCGCTTGTCCGACGAGCGCGCCGTTCGGATCGTAAACATAAAAGTACGGATAGAGCGACGTGTGATTCACGTCCAGCACGCGGAGCTGCACGCCGCCCCCGACGGTAACGTCGAACGTGTAGGTGTCGAGATCACCCTCGTCGAGCGTTCCTCCGACCGGATTGTTGGGATCGAGCGTGCCGCCGTCGTTGGAGCCGACGGCTTCGGCGAAGTAGATTTCGTATTCGCCCGTCCCGGCGCTCCCGCTACCACCATCGAGCACCACGACCGTATATTTTCCCGAAACCGCGGGCGTCACTTGCAATGACGCAACATCGTAGTTACCGCCGTGAGCGATCTCTTTCCCCGTAGGGTCGAAGATCAGCATGTACGGGTAGAGCGCCGTCGCTGCGACGTCAGTCACGCGAAGCACGACGGTCCGACCCGCAGTGGCATCGAACGTGTAGGAGTCGATGTCGCCCTCGTCGATGGTGCCGACGATGGGAGCGTTGGGATTCAGCGCGCCCCCGTCGTTCGAGCCGGGCGCGATCGAGTAGTACACCTCGTACGCGCCCGTCCCCGCGTTTCCGGTCCCTCCGTCGAGGACGGCTATTGAGTATTTGCCCGAGGTCGCGGGCGTCAGGCTCAACGCGCAAACGTCGTAGTTACCCCCGTAGTTCACGACCTTGCCCGTCGGATCGTAGATGATCATGTACGGGTAGAGCGCCGTCGCGCCCACGTCCACCATGCGGAGCTCCACGCTTTGCCCCACCGTCGCGTCGAACGTGTACGTATCGATGTCGCCTTCGTCGATCCTCCCACTGATCGGATTGTTCGGATCCAACGCGCCACCCTCGTTCGAGCCCGGCGCGACCGAGTAATACAGCTTGTAGGCACCGGTACCGGCACTCCCGGTTCCGCCGTCCAACGCGACGACCGTGTATTTGCCCGAGGTCGCGGGCGTCAGGCTCAACGCGCAAACGTCGTAGTTACCCCCGTAGTTCACGACCTTGCCCGTCGGATCGTAGATGATCATGTACGGGTAGAGAGCCGTCGCGCCCACGTCCGCCATGCGGAGCTGCACGCTCTGTCCCACCGTCGCGTCGAAGGTGTACGAGTCGATATCGCCGAGATCGATGGTCTCGTCGATCGGATTATTCGGGTTCAGGGCGCCGCCCTCGTTCGAGCCGGGCGCGACGGCGTAATACAGGATGAAATCGCCCCCGATCTTTTGGCTCGACGCATCCGACACGGCGATCTGAAACGACCCGGCCGTCACCGCGGTATAGCTGAGTGCAGCAACATCAGCGGCGTTGGCCGTCGCGACCTGCTTCTCAGCGGGATCCTGCAGTGCGACATTCGGATAGAACGCCGTATGGTTGGGATCGACCAGTCGAATTTGAACCGACTGCCCCACCGCGAGTTCGAGCGTATAAGAGCTAGTCGTCCCACCTACGAGCGTCCCGCGAATCCCCGAGTCGCCGTAGTGAACGACCGTAAAATCCTCCGGCGCCGTCGTCGTCTTCGCCCCGACCGTCACCGAAACCGGCCCGCTCTCGGCGCCCCACGGAACCTGAACGACCATGGTCCGCCCGGACGCATCGACCGACACCACCGTTGCATCGACGCCACCAATTTGAACGGTATCGTTCGTCAGCGTCGTATCGAAACCGTCGCCCTGCAGCGTTACCTTATCGCCGGCCCCGCCCGTGAGCGGCAACGCACCGAGCACGTTGAAGCTCGGATCGACCTTGTCCCGGCTGATCTTCGTGATGTTCCCGACTTCGTCGTAGCCGTACGTGAGGAGCGTGCCGGAGGCGTCCATGGCGCGCCAGAGGCGGCCGTTCAAGTCGTAGGCGTATTGGCGGGACGGGGTCGCGGCGAGCGCGGGAAGGGACAAGGCAAGGACAACCACACTCAGCAGCCAGATTGGCACCGGGACGCACAGTGGAGATTGCCAGCGCCGGTTGTTCGACCGACGCTGCACGGCAAACCTACGAGCGCTCATCGGGGCGCTCCTTTCATTCCCGATGGACAATCGAGTGCGGTAAAGTAGTTCTTTATTTGATGGTAGTAATAGTTGGTGTCGTAGACGAACAGCGCCGCGTCGATGACGACCAACGTCGCCGCGACAGACACCCCGCGCGCTGCTAGGCCTGCGACGGCTTCCGCCGAATCCTCAGCGACCACGGACAGCGGGCGCTGAAGCGTCTGCTGCAGCTCGAATTCGTTTGCCTCCGCGAGTGGCCGGGTAGCCTCCGACAAGGGCTCGGCAACGTCCCGCTCCGGCGTCTCGATCTCCACGGGTACGTTACGCACCTCCGTTTGCGTCGGACGCATCTCGGTGGCTTCATTATTCATCTGCACCCCGTGGCAATATGCGACCGCGCCCATGCCGAGAATGCAGACCAGCTTCTTGGCATCGCTCATTTCTCGTCCCGTGGGGTCCGTGCCATCCAAGGGATCCCCCGACGTGTACCCATACAGATTCAAATCCCCACCCTCGAATCCGAGCGGATCCTCGCTGATGAACCGACCCATCTCGGGATCGTAGTACCGAGCACGGTAGTAGTAGAGCGAGCTAGTCACGGGTGTCCGACCCGTGAATAGGAACGGATAATCTGCGCTCGCCGACCGCGCCTCAGTCGTCTCACCGTAGGGCTCGTAAGAATATCGTCCGTCGACATGACCCTTGTCGTCGATTGTCGCAAACGTGCTATTCGGCAGGTTGAGTAACGGGTACCGAACGCCGAGCTTCGAGTCGAGCATCGCAACCTGATGGTCCATTGCGAGGCCGCTCAGCATGCGTTGGATGGTGCCGTCGCTCGTGCGCCGCAGCGCGACGTTGCCGCTCGCGTCGTTGAGGAGCGTTTCGTCGCCGTCTGCCGTCCTGATGTGCGTGAGATTGCCCGCAAAATCGTAGCCGAGCTGGATGACGTTGCCGTCCACTTGCGTGATCGACGCGAGCCGACCACGCGCGTCCCAGGTAAACGTTTCGCTACCGTCTGCATCCTTGGCTTCTAGGCGATTGCCTGCCGCATCGTGCGTAAAGGTCTTGCTCCCCCAGCTTTGGACACGATTTGCGAGATCGTAAGTTGCTGTCACCTCGGAGGTGTTCAGCGCATCGAGCGCGGCCCCCTCACCTCGTGTCGTCGCGCCACTCGCGTCGTGCTCATAGGTTTGAACGTCGATGTCCGACCCGTCGAGCTCGTGCCGAACGCCGACGACCGCAGCCGCGTCGTCATAGGTGTAGTGCGTAACGACGCCGTTATCGCGTGTTTCGGTAGTCACGCGGCCTGCAGAGTCGTAGACGAATCCTACGCCCGCACCCTCCGTCTCGATGCGCGTGTACTGACCCGCGGCATTGTAGGAGAACACCGTATCGGCTTGCCCGAGGATCGACTCGGTCGTCACTCGGCCTAACGCATCATACGCGTACCCGAGCGCGCCGCTCGGTCCCTGCATGCCCGTGAGCAGATTGCGCGCTTCATATGCGAATGCGTACTCGCCCGCGGCGCTGTCGAGGATTCCGGCCACGTTGCCCTGGGCGTCGTACCGATAGGACACGGTGCTGTCCGCATAAGTGATCGACGTGACCCGGTTGAGCACGTCATACGCGAACGTCTGCGTCAAGCCACGTCGATCGACGCGCGTCGCAAGGCGACCCATGTCGTCATAACTGAACTGCTCAGCTGCTCGGACCGGATCGGTCCGCGATGCGAGGTGGCCCGCCGTGTCGTAAACATAGCTGGTGACCGCCCCCCGGGGGTCCGTTATGGACGTCAGTTTGCCAATGTCGTCATAGACGAACTTCGTGCTCTTGCCCGCCGGGTCGATTTTTTCAACGACCTGATTGGCGTTGTCGTAGCGAATACGTCCGTGTCGGCCGACCGGATCGACGGTCTCGATTCGGCGTGAAACCGCGTCGTAAATGCTCCGAGTCACGTTACCGGCTGGGTCGGTCACGGCGACCAAGTTGGCAGCCCCGTCGTAGCCGAGGGTGGTGCGCTTGCCGTCCACGTCTACAATGGCCGTCAGTAGACCGTGTGAGTCGTACTCGAGGGAGCTCACGCGGTTCATCGCGTCCGTGATCTGGGTCAAGTTCCCCGCAGCGTCGTACGTGAGCACCGTCACGTTACCGAGCGGGTCCTGCACGCTCGTCGGGCGACCGAACGTGCCCTCGTACTTGAATTGCGTGACTGCACCGACCTCGTCCGTGCGCTTCAAGACCTGACCGTTCGCGTCATACTCGAATAGCTGGTGGCCCGGCCCGCCGTTGCAGCTCCCACAGCCGGTCGCGCCGAGCGTCTCGAGGATACGATTCGTTCCGGCTTCTCGGTTCAGCGAGTTCGTCTGCCCGAGCGCGTCGCTGATCGAGATCAAATAGCCCGCCGGATTGAACCGGTAAAATCTCACGTTGCCGCTCGGGTCCGTGACCCTCGTCTGGACGACCGGACTCGTGGGCATACTGCTGTTCACGACCGTATATTCGAAGGCGCTCGTTCCCTGCCCCACTACGGTCTCGCTGCTGGCACGGCCATCGGCATCGTAGGTCAGCGCCAGCACCTGCACGTTGCGCGGGTCGGTGATGGTCGCGAGCTGACCGGCGGCCGTGTAGGTGTACTGAGTGACCTTGCCCACAAGGTCACTCGCGCTCGCGAGCAGGCCCGCGCCGTTGTACGTGTAAGAGACGCTGCGGCCGAGCGGGTCCGTAATCTGAGTGATACGCGAGCTCGAGTCGTAGCTCAGCGTCAGCTGCCGACCCACGGGGTCGGTGACAGTCGAAATGGCAAACGGAGCGCCCGCACTGCGAGTGAGCGTCACGACGTTGCCGTTCGGATCGGTGATGCTCGTCAGCATCGAACCGCCCATGCGCGGAAACGCTTGGAAACCGAGCACCGTACCGTCCATCATCCGCAGCTGTGAACCTCCACTCACCACCTTGAAGACAGCGCCCATATAAGCGGGGTCCGTCTGCGTGAGCCAGGTACCGTCGGACTGTTTCACGAACGGGACGACGTCCCCGTTTGGCGGAATCAGATTGAACGTGGTGCCGGTGAATGTGTTGGTGCTGAGCTGATAGTGGTAGTTGTGCGCTCCGCCAATACCAAAGGGGCCGACATTGGTGTCGTCACTGCGGTACATGCGGACGATACCCACGCCGCCACGTCCGCCTCCCATGCCGATGTCGTTGGCCTCGCGATATTCTATGCCAGTTGCGAAATCGACGCTATTTCCGGACGAGCTACATTTCCGAGACCCTGTTCCGTGTCCGCCCTTCTTCAGCGAATATTTCGGCGTCTTGTTCGTGAACGGCCCATGCCAATCGAAATGCACGATGCCGTATTCGCGCCCCGGATAGCTCGGGTCCGCGTCGGGGACGATCTGGAGCCCGTTGTCGGAGACTTTGCCGGTGCCGTATTCGACCATGACGCCGCGGTCCGGGTCGAGGGTGAGGAGGGGCATCGCCGTGCCGGGCGGGAAGGCGAGCTCGTTCGGGTAGGAGACGGCGACGGGTTGGCTCGCGATGGCGTTCGCGGGCTGGAAGGCGACGATGAAGAAGTGGAAACCGGGTTGGGTTTGCGGGACTTCTTCGGGGAGGCGGTCGACGGGGACGGGGACGGCCGTGAGCGGGAACGGGTCGGGCGTGCTGCCGTCCGGCATCGTGAGCGTGGTGCCCGCGTACACGGTGAGCGACAGGTTCGGGATCTTCGGGAAGGTGAAGACCTGATCCGCGGCCGTGTTCTGCTTGACGCCGACGGTCGGCGCGTTGTCGATGCGCGGGAGGTGCACGAGGGCGCGCGCCTGAGTGGCGACGCCCGGCGTGAGGTCGTTCGCGATGTCGACGCCGGCGAACTTACCGTCCGGCGCGCTGACGCTGAGACCGTCGTAACGGACGAGCTGCGTGCTCGTGCAGCCCGCCGGCAGGTCCGTGAAGGAGAAGTTGCCGGCGGCGTCCGAGACCGTGGTGCCGCTGCAGTTCGTGGTGCCACCGTTGCCGTCTTTCCCGAGGAGCGTGACGGTGACGCCGACGAGCGGCGTTTCGCGTGGATCGTCGAGCACGGCGCGCCCGACGAACGCCGTCGTCACCGGCAATAGGTTCACGCTCAGCGTGCCGGCTTCGCTCTGAGTCTGAGCGTCGATTTCAGCGCTCGCGCGGATCGTGAGATCGACGTCCGTCGCGGCGGCGTCGCTCGCGGCCTGGAGCGTGAGGAGGGACCAATCGCCCGCGCGGACCTTTTGGGGCGTGAACCTGGCGGTGACGCCGTCCGGGAGCTGATCGACGCTGAGGTCGGCGAGATCGGCGAAGCCCGTCGTCGTCGCGAGACGCACGATCGCGGAGACCGAGACGCCGGGATTGAGCGCGACCGAGCTCGGCTCGATAGCAAGGTCGAAGCGCGTCGAAGGCTCGATCTGGAGTGGCGTCGACGATTCGACGCGCTGGTCCCCAATCACGATCGTGAAGGTGCCGCTGGTCGTACCGGGTGGAAGGACGAACGTGAGCTCACCGTCCGTCGCGGAGACGAGCGTCGCCTCCACTTCTCCAGCTGCCGTCTGCACGAGCACGTGAACCGGCTCGTCTCCGCTCGTGAAGCCGCTGCCCGTGACCGTAACGACGGTGCCCGCCGCGCCCGTGGACGGCGAAAATCCCTCGATCGTGGGTCCGGACGGCGGCGGCGGCGGCGGCGGCGGCGATTTGACGCTGACCGAAACCGTGTCGGGGTCGCTGTCGGCGTCGCCGTCGTTGACCGTCAGCTTCACGACGTAAGAGCCCGCCACGTCCGCAACGAACGTCGGATTATCGCTCTCGGCACTTTCGAGCGCGGCCTTGCTGCCGGAAGGACGCTTGTCGAACTTCCACGTGTACGTGAGCTCGTCGTGGTCGGGGTCGCTCGAGCCGCTCCCGTCGAGCTCCACGGAGTCCCCGACCTGAGCGTTCGTGTCGGGGCCGGCGTCCGCCGTGGGCGCGCGGTTTTCGGGCGTGACGAGCGCCGTCACGGCGTCCCCGTCCACTCTGCCGTCGTTCACAATGAGCTCTACGACGTAGTCCCCGCGCAGATCGGGCACGAAGCTCGCTTGCGAGCGATCGCCGTGCGTCAGAGTGACTTTGCTGTGCTTCGGCTTGGAGGTGAATGACCAGGCGTACGTGAGGTCGTCCCCGTTCGCGTCGTGCGAGCCAGTGGCGTCGAGCGACACCTTCTCGCCGACGAGGACGCGCTCCGTTTTGACGGCGATGTCCCCAGCCGGCGGCAGGTTGCCGGTGCTCACCGTCACGACCG
The DNA here is from genome assembly GCA_025936045.1 of Polyangiaceae bacterium. Lineage (GTDB taxonomy): Bacteria > Myxococcota_A > Polyangia > Polyangiales > Polyangiaceae > PMG-095. Next base: position 153,227 of record JAICUB010000009.1, read on the forward strand.
CAGGGTCGCTGTCGAGCGCTCCGTCGTTGACGACGAGCTCGAGCACGTAGTCTCCCTCGGCGTCCAGCGTGAAGGTCGGCGCGACGACCTTGGAGTCCGACAAGGTGGCGGAGCTCTCGTCCGGCAAGCTCTTGAAACGCCACGCGTAGGTGATCCTGTCGCCGTCGGGATCCATGGACGCGCTGCCGTCCAAAGTGACGGCGTCGCCGACTTTCGCGGCAACGTCCTCGCCCGCGTCCGCGAGGGGCGGTCGATTGTCCGATGTCGAGACCGAGACGCGCGCGGGTCCGCTCGAAAGCTCGCCGTCGCTCACGACGAGCTCGAATACGTAACTACCCGTCTTAGAAACCGTGAAAGTCGGGCGAACCGCGGAAGCGTCGGAAAGGGAAATACCTGCGTCGAGCGGCTGACTCACGACCTTCCACATGAAGGTCAGGGTGTCTCCGTCCGGATCGGTGGATTTGCTGCCGTCGAGTGTGACGTCGTCTCCGACCGTCACCACCTCTGCAGGGCCCGCCTTGGCGACCGGTGCCCGATTCTTCTCGTGAGCAGCGCTCCCGCCGCCTCCACCTTCGCCGCCGTGGCCGCCTTCCGGCTGCGTGTCGCCCTTCGAACCGCAGCCGACGAGAACCAGTGCCAGCCAGATGGCGAGAAGCGTCCAGAGCCGTTTCATTCCCTTACTCCACCAAACGAGAACGACCTCTCGACCGGCGAGAGGTCAGACAAGTCGAGCATCGCTCCCGTAACACGAATTGGGTCGGGCTCGGCAACGACTTTCCGGTTTGCCGTTCGTCACTCGGTCTTTCGTCCCATGAGCGAGCTCTTACGTGTGCTCGGTTCAAACGCGCTCCGGCGTAGGTATTCCTGAAGTCAGGCCCTTTCGAAGCTCTCGAATCGAGACGTGGAGGCGTCGAGCGCGACGTGGTAACGAGCGCAACATGGGAGTATTGCCCGCACCGGCGCTCGGACGAGCCGTCCCTGCGCTCGCTCTGCTTGCAGGTTTGTGCACGGGCTGTAGCGACGAGGCGTCGAAGCCCGTGGCGACCGGCGCCGAGCCCTGGGCGCTCGTCCTTCACGACCTCCCGGCAGCGTTGCTTTCGGTGACGGGCACGGCGCCCGACGACGTCTGGGCGGCCGGCGGCCTCCTCGATGAAGAGGCTCTCGTTTTGCACTTTGACGGACAGGCGTGGGGGCGCATTCACGTCGGAGCGCGCAATGACCTCTGGTGGGCTCAGGTGTTCGACGACGAAACAATCTTCCTGGCGGGGGGCGGAGGCACCATTATCCGCGGCGACGGCGCAAGTTTCGCCGCCATGTCGACTCCGGATCCCGCGGCGACGCTCTATGGCATCTGGGGCAGCGACCCCGACCACATGTGGGCTGTCGGCACGGACGGAACGAACGGGGTCGTCTGGCGCTCGAGCGAGCAAGGGTTCGACACGGCCGTGGTCGACTCCGCGCTACTAGAGAAGGCGCCGCTCTTCAAAGTGTGGGGCCGCGGCGCAGACGACGTCTGGATGGTCGGCATCCAGGGCCAAATTTTGCACTTCGACGGTGAACGAGTGACTCGGGTCGCCTCCGATAACGCGCGACCGCTCACCACCGTTCACGGAACGGCGAGCGCGCTCTACGCCGTCGGCGGCATCGCGGGTCCGGTCGTGCTCGGGCTCGAAGGAGACACCTGGCAGGACATGACTCCACCCGACGCGCCTTCGATGAACGGCGTCTACGCGCGAGGAGACGTAGCTTACGCGGTCGGAGCGCATGGGGAGGTGTTGCGTAAGACGGCGGGGCATTCCTTCGAGCGAGTCGAGACCGGACTCGACCTCGCTCGCGACTATCATGCTGTTTGGCTCGACGAAAACGGCGGTGTTTGGGCCGTGGGCGGACACGTGAGCGTGGCCCCGCTCGTGCAGGGGCTCCTGAGCTACGCGGGACCGAATCCGCCGCCCGCGCTCGCGACGCCGCTATGAGCCCTCGCGTAAGCGGCATGGCCACGCTCCTGCTCCTGCTCGTAACGGGCTGTTCGGACAAGGGGCAAGAGCCGGGACCCGCGCCCGCACCCGAGTGCACGCGCAACGGCGTGTGCGACGACGGCGTCTATTGCAACGGTGAGGAGCGCTGTGAAAGCGGCCGCTGCGTCGCCGGTGACCCGGTCTCGTGCGACGACGCCGTCGCGTGCACCGCGGACACCTGCGACGAGACGACATGGACGTGCCGGCACGCTGGTCCGGATGCGGACTCGGACGGTCACGCGGACGCGGCGTGCGTGGACGCAACGGGACGCCCGCTCGGCGACGACTGCGATGACAGCGATGCGACGCGGCATCCTGGCGCTGAAGAAGTCTGCGACTCCGACGGAGTCGACGAGGACTGCGATCCCTCGACCGTAGGCGGGCGCGATGACGATCGTGACGGCGGGATTTCGTCCGCGTGTTGCAACGTGACGGCGTACAGCCGCCAATGCGGCACCGACTGCGACGACACCAATCCGGCGATCGGCCCCGACGCCGAGGAAGTGTGCGACGGCCTCGACAACGATTGCGACGGACACATCGACGAAGACGTCGAGCTCGTGCTCTATCGCGACGCCGACGGCGACGGCTACGGGAGGGCCGAGTCGAGCGTGCACGCGTGCGCCAAAGTCTCGGGGTTCGCGACGCGAGAGGGCGACTGCGACGACGAAGACGCCGCCGTTCATCCTGACGCCGCCGAGAGCTGCGACCTGCCCGCGGTCGACCGCGACTGCAACGGCGTAAAGAACGACGTCCCCGGTGGATGCGCCTGCAAGGCGGGCAGCAAGCGCGCCTGCACCCTTCCCGGCGTCTGCAGCCAGGGCGTCCTTTCGTGCGCGAACGGCGTCTGGTCGGTGTGCTCCGTCATGCCGAGCGCTGAAACGTGCAACGGCCTCGACGACGATTGTGACGGGCGAATCGACAACGACGTGACGCTGGACTGCTACGAAGACGAAGACGGCGACGGCTACGCCGCCGCCGGAGCCAAACCGAAGAGCATGTGCCCGCCTGCAGCGGGTGGCTGTCCCGCTGGCTACACCGACCTAGCGCCGGCGGCGGGTGCCATCGACTGCGCGCCGAGTGACGCGGGCGTCTCGCCCGCTTCCGCCGAGCTCTGCAACGGCAAGGACGACAACTGCGACGGCGCGGCCGACGAAGGGCTGTCCTTGACGAACCGCTTCATCGACTCCGACGGGGACGGACACGCGGGAACGAAGGTCCGGCGCTGCGCCGGGGACCCGACGAGCGAAACCGCGGGCGACGATTGCATGGACGACAATTCGCTCGTCTATCCGGGACAAGACGGCGTCTTTTCGAGTCCGGCGTGCGGCCACGGCTTCGTGCCGTGCCAGTCGAGCGACGACGACTGGCGTTGCAGGGCTTCGGGGTCCAGCGACTGCACGGACGATCTCGACGCCGCACGCTGGGACTACGACTGTGACGATACGGCCACCGGCGAACCGTTCGTCACCGACCCGTGCCTCTCGACCAGCAGCTGCGGGGACGGCTGCGGACCGAGCGGTTTCACTGCTCCCGAATCCGGACCGCCGAGCTGCGGCGCGATGCAGACCTACCAGCTGTGCCGCTGCCTCGGCGCCCAGGGCGGCGGCTGCACGGGCTCGATCGAGCAACGGCCCTACCCGTGCCATTGACGTTCCGAGCCGCGCGACCGGCGCTCCCGAACCGCCGCGTGCTACTTCGGAACGGCGAGCGCCTGCTCGACCGCCGCGACGAGCTTCGGATCGTCCGGCTGCGTCTTCGGATCGAAATACTGAATCACGTGGCCGTCACGCCCGACCAGGTACTTCGCGAAATTCCAGGTCGGCAGCTTGCCGGACGCCTCGCCGAGCTTCGCGTAGAGCGGCGACTGGCCGTCGCCGTTTTTGGTCTGCACCTTCTCGAAGAGCGGGAAGGTCACCTTGTATTTGGTGGAGCAAAATTCGCGGATCTCGGCGGGCGTGCCCGGCTCTTGCCGCCCGAAATCATTGCTGGGGAAGCCGAGCACCGTGAAGCCCCGATCCTTGAAGCGCGCGTTCAGCGCCTCGAGCCCGCTGTACTGCGGCGTGTTCCCGCAATAGCTCGCGACGTTGACGAGCAACGTGACTTCGCCCGCGAAGCGGTCGAGATTGGTCGTCTCACCTTCGAGCGTTTTGATCGGTGTCGAATAGACGTTCATGCTCGTAGCCGTGCGTGAGGGTCGGTCGCTGCTCGCTCGGGCGCCGTGGTTGCACGACAAAAGCGTCGGGATGAGCGTGAGCGCGCCGTAGGCGAGCCGTACGGGGCGGTTTCGCCTGAGGCTCCACGCGAGCCGCCGAGTGCGTTCGAACACCGCCTCTGTGACGTGCAGCACGAGGCTTCTCTTGGACCGCGCGGGACTGGCGTCAAGCGGAGGCTGGCCTTACGCTATTTGGCCGTGGCAATTGCCGTCTCGCCGACGGAGCCGCTCGCGCTCCTTCATCCCGCCGTAGCGCGCTGGTTCGCGTCGCGCTTCGTCGCTCCCACGTCGGTGCAGGCGCAGGCCTGGCCCGCTGCGCAAGCGGGACAAAATGTCCTGCTCGCAGCACCTACGGGCTCAGGCAAGACGCTCGCTGCATTCTTGATGGCGATCGACGCGCTCGTACGCGAAGGGACGAGCGGCCGCCCGCTGCCGAACGAGACGCGCGTCGTGTACGTCTCGCCGCTACGCGCGCTCTCGAACGACGTCGAGAAGAACCTGCTCGTACCGCTCGCCGGCATCCGCCAAGCACTCGGCGAGCTCGGCTTGCCCGACGTCGAGATTCGCACCGCCGTCCGCACGGGCGACACCCCGAGCAAAGAGCGCACGAAGGCGACGCACAAGCCGCCGCACCTTTACGTCACCACGCCCGAGTCGCTCTACATCTTGCTCACGTCGGAGAGCGGCCGGCGCATGCTCTCGACCGTCCGCGCCGTCATCGTGGACGAAATCCACGCCTTGGTCGGTGACAAGCGCGGGAGCCACCTCGCGCTTTCGCTCGAACGGCTCGCGGCGCTCACGCAGCGAAAAGTCCAGCGCATCGGCTTGTCCGCGACGCAAAAGCCGATCGAAGACGTCGCGCGCTTCCTCGTCGGCGGCGCGGACGGCGTGGCGCCGGACTGCAGCATCGTCGATACCGGCCACGTGCGCGCGCGCGACCTCGCCGTCGAGCTGCCCAACGCGCCGCTCGAAGCCGTGATGAGCGGCGAGGTGTGGGAAGAGGTGTACGACCGCATCACCGCGCTCGTCCGCGAGCACAAGACGACGCTCGTCTTCGTCAATACGCGGCGGCTATGTGAACGCCTCGCGAAGAACCTGGGGGATCGCCTGGGTCAGGAGCGCGTCACGTCGCACCACGGCTCGCTCTCGCGCGAACATCGGCTGCTCGCCGAGCAACGGCTCAAATCCGGCGCGCTTTCCGCGCTCGTGGCCACGGCGTCGCTCGAGCTCGGCATCGACGTGGGCGACGTCGATCTCGTGATCCAGGTCGGCTCGACGCGCTCCATTTCGACTTTCGTCCAGCGCGTCGGCCGCAGCGGCCACTTCCTCGGCGGCACGCCGAAAGGCCGCTTGTTCCCGCTCTCGCGCGACGAGCTCTGTGAAGCGGCGGCGTTGCTCGACGCCGTGCGCCGCGGGGAGCTCGATCGCGTGCGCATTCCCGAGGCACCGCTCGACATCCTCGCCCAGCAAATCGTCGCGGCGACGGCGGCCGAAGGCGAGTGGACGGAAGACGCGCTGTTCGAGCTCTTCCGCCGCGCGTACCCGTACCGCCATCTCACGCGCAAGGCGTTCGACGACGTCGTCGAAATGTTGGCGAAGGGCTTCGCGACCGCGCGCGGCCGCCGCGGCGCGCACCTATTCGAAGATCCGGTCGAGCACAAGCTCCGCCCGCGGCGCGGCGCCAAGCTCGCCGCCATCACCTCGGGCGGAGCCATCCCGGACGTCGCCGATTACGAAGTGTTGCTCGAGCCCGAAGGCGTGCGCGTCGGTACCATTCACGAGGATTTCGCCGTCGAGAGCATGGCGGGCGACGTGTTCCAGCTCGGCAACCAGAGCTACGTCATCCGCAGAGTCGAGCCCGGGCGCGTTCGCGTCGAGGACGCGCGCGGGGCCCCGCCGACCATCCCATTTTGGCTCGGTGAAGCGCCCGCCCGCACGGCCGAGCTCTCGCACGCCGTCTCGCGCCTACGTGAAACCGTCGCCGAGCTCCTCGAGCGTGAGAACGGCGGCGAACGCGCGCTCGCCTACCTCGCCCATGACGTCGGACTTTCCGCGGCCGCGGCCGAACAGATTCGTGACTACTTCGCGCTCGCGCTCGCGACGCTCGGCGCCATGCCGAGCGAAAGCACGCTCGTCCTCGAGCGCTTCTTCGACGAGACGGGCGGCATGCACCTCGTCATCCACGCGCCGCTCGGCGGCCGCATCAACCGCGCGTGGGGGCTCACGCTCCGCAAGTGTTTCTGCCGCAAATTCGATTTCGAGCTCCAAGCCGCCGCGAACGAAGACGCCATCGTGCTCTCGCTCGGCCCGACGCACAGCTTCCCGGTCGAAGACGTCTGGCATTACGTGCACAGCAAGAGCGCGCGTGAAGTGCTGATTCAGGCGCTGCTCGTCGCGCCCATGTTCGGCACGCGCTGGCGCTGGAACGCGCAGCGCGCCCTCGCCGTCCTGCGCTGTCGCGGCGGCAGGAAGGTCCCGCCGCGCTTTCAGCGGATGGACGCCGACGACCTTCTCACCGCCTGCTTCCCCGAGCAGGTCGCGTGCGCGGAGAATCTCGCGGGCCCGCGCGAGGTTCCCGATCACCCGCTCGTCAACCAAACGGTCGCCGACACCACGACGGAAGCGATGGACGCCGACGGACTCGTCGCCCTGGTCGAGCGCATCGAACGCGGGGAGCTCCGGCTCGTCGCGCGCGACCTCACCGAGCCCTCGCCGTTCGCGGCGAGCATCCTCACGGCGAAGCCGTACGCCTTCCTCGACGACGCCCCGCTCGAAGAGCGCCGCACGCAAGCCGTCTTGAGCCGGCGCTGGCTCGACCCCGCGCAAGCCAAGGATTTGGGCGCGCTCGACCCCGAAGCCGTCACGCGCGTCTGCGCCGACGCGTGGCCCGACCCGCGTGATCCCGACGAGCTCGCGGACGCGCTCGGCGTCCTCGGTTTCATGACGGAAGTCGAAGGCCGGCGCGCTGACTTGACCGCCCATTTCGAAGCCCTCACGAGCCGTGGCCGTGCGACGCGCCTCGACGTGGCGGGCGGGCTCTGGGTCGCCGCCGACAGGCTCGCGGAGCACCTCGCCTTGCATCCCGACGCGCGTCTTTCTCCCCCCATCACGGCGCGCCCGCCGCGCGGCAGCGAGCCGCCGACCTACGAGTCCGCCCTCAAAGAGCTCCTGCGTTCCCGCGTGGAAGGGCTCGGTCCCGTCACGGTATCCGAGCTCGCGCGCTCGCTCGCCGTGAGCGAAGACGCGGTCACGGTCGCGCTCGCGTCGCTCGAAGCCGACGGCGTCGTCTTCCGCGGCTCCTTCCGTCCCGGCGGCCAAGCGGAATGGTGCGAGCGGCGCCTGCTCGCCCGCATCCACCGCGCCACGATCGATCGGCTGCGTTCCGAAATCGAACCGGTGACGCAACGAGACTTCACGCGCTTCTTGCTCGCGTGGCAGCGCGTCCTGCCGAGCCAGAAGCTCGCGGGACCGACGGGCGTCGCCGCCGCGCTCGACATCCTCGAAGGCTTCGAAGCGCCCGCGAGCGCGTGGGAGTCGGACCTCTTGCCCTCGCGGCTCGAAGAGTACGACGCGGCGTGGCTCGACGGCTTGTGCCTCGCGGGCCAAACGAGCTGGCTCCGCCGCACACCGAGCGGCTCGGGCGCGACGCCCGTCCGCGCGACGCCGATCACGCTCGTGCCGCGCTCGGCCGTCTCGCGCTGGCGAGCGCTCGGCGCGTCCGTCGCAAACCAGACGCCGCTCTCGCCCGACGCCGAAGCCCTCAAGGGTGCGCTCGAACGCGGCGGGGCGTCCTTCTTCGACGATCTCGTGCGCGCGAGCGGCCTCGTGCGCGCTCAGGTGGAAACCGCGCTCGGCGAGCTCGTATCGCGCGGCGTCGTCGGCTCGGACGGGTTCAGCGGCCTGCGCGCGCTGCTCGTGCCCGCCAACCGCCGCGGCAAAAACGAATACGGCCGTCATCGCGGCCGTGGCCCCGCCTACGCGCTCGCGGGCGCCGGGCGCTGGTCGCTCCTCGGCTCGAGCGCGCCCTCGACCGTCACGCTCGACGACGACGAAGTCGAAGCCGTCGCCTGGACGCTGCTGCGGCGCTGGGGCGTCGTCTTCCGTCGCGTGATCGATCGCGAAGGCGCCCTGCCGCCCTGGCGCGAGCTCCTGCGCTGCTACCGTCGTCTGGAAGCGCGCGGCGAAATTCGCGGCGGGCGCTTCGTCGCCGGCTTCAGCGGCGAACAATACGCCCTCCCCGACGCCGTCGCCGCACTCCGCGCCGCGCGCAGGCAGGCGCCTGATCGCGCGCTCCTCGCGGTGAGCGCCGCCGATCCGCTGAACGTCGTCGGCATCCTCACGCCGGGCCGCCGCGTCGCCGCGCTCGCCGGCAACCGCATCCTCTTTCAAGACGGCGTCGCCGTCGCCGTGCGCGAAGGCGCCACCACGCGCCTCCTCGCCGAAGCTCCCCAAACGCCCGCGCACGAGCTCGAAACCGCCCTCATCCGCCGCCGCTTGCCGCCGACCGTCCGCGCCTACCTCGGCAGCGCGGGCTGATTAGCCTGCGCAAGCCTGCGCTCACGCGAGCGCATCCACGCGCTGCAACGCAGCGTCGAACGCAGGTATCAGATCCGACTGCTCGAGCGCCCCCTCCAGCAGGCGCAGTGTTTCGCGAATCATCTCGAGGTCGATCGTTGCTCGCTGCGCCAAGAGCACCGCATCGACATCCGCGCGGTCCTTGTCCCGGCCCGCGAGCACCTTCATGACGATCACGTCTTCGGGCCGCGCCACCGGAACGCGCGCCCCTGCGACGTCGCGCACCTCCGCGCGCCCCAAGAAGAGCTCCTCGATGCCCGGGCCGGCGAGTACGAGATCGACGGGCATCCGGGTCGCGACGTGCACGACGGGCAGCACGCGCGTCTTCCGCACGAATTCGCCATCCTCGATGCGCAGCTCGAAGCTCGAGCGGCGCAGAGCAGCGACCAGCGTTTCGGTCGGCAGCTCACCGAGCCTGACAGTCACGTCGACGTCGGCGGTCAGCCTGGCGGCCCCATACAGCAACGCGGCCTGTGCGCCGAAGAGGTACCACCCCACGCCGAGCTCACGGAGGCTCGCGCTCAGGTCCTCCAGAACTTCAGCGAGTTTCGAACGCGGCTTCGGCACGGTCGAGCAAAGCCTTGAGTCGAAGGTGGTGTTCCCAGTCCTCGTGACTGTAACGGGCGCTCGGAAAGTTCGGATCGACTTCCCGCGCGTGTTCGTAGAGAAGCTCCCCGAAACTGAGCGACGTGGCTGCGCCGGACGACGAGGCCCAGTGGAGGCGCTTCATTCGCTCCGCCTCGTCGCGTGGACGTTCGACGAAGGCGCGAATGTCACGGGGATCCATCTCGATGAAATTTACCACGAGCGGCGCAGGCCCCCTGGGCGAGCTCCGGCTATTACGAAAAAGACCGGAGTTTCGCGACGAGCCGTGCCCGCGCCGGCTACGGCGACGGAGCACGCGCTGACCTCGCGCGCGTGCCGGACGGGGCGACCAAGAGAGCGGCACTCGCGCCCTGCCTCGAGCGCTGAGCTCGAGCCGCACGTCGCGACACCCGGCCGGAGTGCGAGAGCACCGCACGGCGCGGGCCCACGAGCGCCCCCAAAGCCGCCGTGCGATAACGGGAAAGTGCCGGTTCATCGCTACGCGACGCGCCATGTGCTCGGTCGGTTTCGGCGCGGAGGGAGCTCGTCGCCGGTCGTGGTCGAAACGCCGGCCGGACGCTTCGTGCTCAAGCTGCGCGGCGCGGGCGAAGGGGTGCCGGCGCTGATCGCGGAAATCCTCGTCGGTGAGCTCGCGGAGCGGCTCGGGCTGCCGGTCCCGGAGCGCGCGCTCGTCGAGCTCGACCCCGCATTCGAAAGCGACGACAAGAACGACGAGCTTGCCGATTTGCTCGCGCGCAGTGTCGGGCTGAACGTCGGGTTGCGCTTGCTCGACGGCGCGCGCGAGCCGCGACCCGAGGAGCTCGCGCGCCTCGACGACGACTTCGCGCTGCGCGTGCTCTGGCTCGACGGCCTCACGCAAAACCTCGACCGCACGCCGGCAAATCCCAACATCCTCTTTTGGAACCGGCGCCCGTGGCTCATCGATCACGGCGCCGCGCTCTCCTTCCACTACGATTGGTCCGGCGTGACCGAAGCTTCGCCGCGCGAGCCCACGAGCTATGCGGCGCACGTCTTCGGCGAGCGCGCCCCGCTGCTGCGCCGCCATGACGAAGCCTTCGCCCGCCTCGTGAGCGCGCACGCGCTCGATGCCATGGTGGAACGAATACCCACCGAGTTTTTCCAAACTGGCGAAACCCCGGAACGCGGCCGTGCGGCCTACGCCGCGTTTCTGTGGAAACGGCTGAAGGCACCGCGGCCGGTCATCGCGGCCTAACGGCACGCCGACAGGGTCACGCTGTCGCGCATCGAACTATGTATACGTATACATAGCTCGCGCTGTCTCTCGCGAGCCTCCTGCCGGCGAGCATGTCTCGGCCTGTGCTCAGCGAACGGAGGGCTCGTGCTTCGTCAGACACTCCACGAGCGCGACCGCGGCCGCTCCGCAACCGAGTATTTGCGTCGTCGTGTAGGCGTGGCGCGTCTCGACGGCGACGGGCACGAGCGCGCTACACATCGAGAGCGCGCGGAGCCCTTCCTCCAGGCACGAGCTCGAAGAAGCAAGGGCGCTCGGCAGCGCTTCGGCCGCCGGCGCGCCACCCTCGCCGCTGAAGCGACGCACGAGCGCGTCCGTGCATTCGTCGCCCCCACGGCCGCCCGCGCCGGGCATCGCGGGTTGGCAGGGGGGCGTCAGGTTCGGCCCGCGCGCTGCGTCGGCGGCGCCGTTCGACGCGTCAGGCACGATGCTCGGCGGCTCCGCGCCGTCGGTCGGGTCGTCGAGCGTGCATTGGGTGATCGGTCGGAACGTGACTTCAGGCATGTGAGCTCCTTCACGAGGCCGGAGTTGCCCCGCATTCGCTCACTCGGTCAGCCGCACCCCGAGTTGCGCGCCGCGAGCGAGTGACGCCATCACGCCGTGGAGTAACGGAGCCTGAGCGCGTTCGCGATCACGGAGACGGAGCTCGCGCTCATCGCCGCCGCGGCGAGCATGGGCGAGAGCAAGACGCCGAACCAGGGATAAAGGAGGCCGGCCGCCACCGGCACACCGAGCAAGTTATAGCCGAAGGCAAACCACAGGTTTTGCCGGATGTTCGCCAGCGTGGCGCGACTCAGGCGCCGCGCGCGAGCGATCCCGCGCAGGTCGCCGCTCACGAGCGTGACCGACGCGCTCTCCATCGCGATGTCGGTACCGGTGCCCATGGCGATGCCGACGGCCGCCGCCGCGAGCGCGGGTGCGTCGTTGATGCCGTCGCCGGCCATCGCCACCACGTGCCCTTCCGCTGAAAGCTCGCGGAGCTTCGCTGCCTTGTCGGCCGGCAGCACGCCCGCGAACACGCGCTCGATACCGAGCTCCCGGGCGATGCGCCGCGCCGTCGTCTCACTGTCGCCGGTGAGCATCACGAGCGTCAGACCCTCGGCACGCAGCTGCTCGAGCGCTTCCCGGGTGCTCGGCTTGATCGGGTCGGCAAAGGCGACGAGCCCGAGCAGCGCCGCGTCGCTCGCGACGAACATGACGCTCTGTCCCGCACCCTCGAGCTCCGCGGCGCGATCCGCGAGCGGCGACGGATCGATGCCGCTCTCCGCGAGCAGCGCGCGGTTGCCGAGAGCGACGCGCGCGCCGTTCAGCTCGCCGCGCACTCCTTTGCCGGCGACCGCCTGGAAACCGCTCGCGCTTTCCAGGCGGATGCGGCGTGCCACGGCCGCGGAGACGACGGCCGCTGCGAGGGGGTGCTCGCTCCCGCGCTCGAGCGCCGCGGCGCAGCCGAGCACGCGCGCTTCGTCCGCGCCCGGTGCCGCCACCACGACGGTGAGCTTCGGCTTGCCCTCGGTGAGCGTCCCCGTTTTGTCGAGCACGAGCGTATCGACCTTGGACAAGAGCTCGATCGCTTCCGCATGCCGGAAGAGGACGCCGAGGTGCGCGCCGCGGCCGCTCGCGACCATGATCGACATCGGCGTCGCGAGCCCGAGCGCGCACGGGCACGCGATCATCAGCACCGCGACCGCGTTCACGACGGCGTGCGCGAGCCTCGGCTCCGGCCCCACGCCGAGCCACACGCCGAACGTCACGAGCGCCACCGCCAGCACGGCCGGCACGAACACCCCCGCGACGCGGTCGGCGAGCTTCTGCACGGGCGCGCGCGTGCGCTGCGCTTCGCTCACGAGCGCCACGATGCGCGACACCAGCGTCTGCGCACCGACGCGCTCGGCCAGCATGACGAACGTCCCGGTCCCGTTGAGCGCGCCGGCGACGACTTTGTCGCCCGCCGCCTTCGTGACGGGCATCGGTTCGCCCGTGAGCATCGCTTCGTTCACCGCGCTCTCGCCGTCGAGCACGACGCCGTCGACCGGGATTTTCTCGCCGGGTCGCACGCGCAGCGCCTGGCCGACCTCCACGTCCTCGAGCGCCACGTCCGTCTCGGTGCCGTCTTCCTGCACGCGGCGCGCGGTCTTCGGCGTGAGGCCGAGCAGCGAACGAATGGCGGCGCCCGTCTGACGCCGTGCACGAAGCTCGAGCACCTGTCCGAGCAGGACGAGCGCTACGATCACCGCCGCCGCTTCGAAGTAGACGCTCACACGCCCGTCGTGCCCGCGCAGGGACGGCGGAAACCAGGCGGGAGCGAGCGCCGCGACGACGCTGTAGCCGTACGACACGGCGACTCCGAGCCCAATCAGCGTGAACATGTTGAGACTCAGGTGTCGCACCGACTGCGCGGCGCGCTCGAAAAACGGCCACGCCGCCCACAGACAAACCGGTGTCGCGAGCGCGAGCTCGACGAGCGCTTCGGTGCCGGACGAGAGCGGCGAGGCGTGTCCCCACAGCATGTGCCCCATCGAAAGCACCACGAGCGGCAGCGCGAACGCGACCGCGACCCGAAAGCGGCGCGTCATGTCGAGGAGCTCGTGGCTCGGCTCCTCGTCGGCGAGCGCCGGCATCATTCGTTCGAGCGCCATGCCGCACTTCGGACACGTCCCGGGGCCTTCCTGCACCACCTCGGGATCCATCGGACATGTGTAGAGGACGGCGTGATCACTCATGGCTCGGGGCGCACTTTCGGTGGCGCGTGGGGTCGGAAGGTAATATTCGTCGCGCGTGGGTGTTTGCACGGCGAGGAAGCGATGAACGACGACATCAATAGGGCACGGCGAGAAATGCTGCTGGGCGGGGCGGTTTTAGCCGGGGCAACCGCGCTCCTCTCGGAGAAAGCGGCGGGGGCCGCGCCCGCTACGACGCACACGTGGGAGCGATCTTACAGCGGTGAGCCCGGCCAAAGAGCGCTGCCGCCGGGCGAGCCGGGCCGTGACTACACACCCGTCATCACGCCGAACGGCTCCGCCCTGCCGTGGAAGGTCATCGACGGTGTCAAAGTGTTTCATCTCGTCGCGGGCGAGGTCGAGCACGAGTTCGCGCCGGGCCTCACCGCGAAATGCTGGGGCTACAACGGCGCCGTCCACGGCCCGACGCTCGAAGCGGTCGAGGGCGACCGCGTGCGGATTTACGTCTCGAACAAGCTGCCCGCGCCGACCAGCGTGCATTGGCACGGCGTGTACGTGCCGAACGGCATGGACGGCGTCGCCGGGCTCACGCAGCGCGCCATTCAACCGGGCGAAACCTTCAAATACGAGTTTACGTTCCGGCAGTCGGGCACGCTCATGTACCACCCGCACCATGACGAGATGACGCAGATGGCGCTCGGCATGATGGGCATGATCGTCGTGCATCCGCGCCGCCCACCGGCCGGCTATCAGGTCGAGCGCGACTTCGCGATCCTGTTGAGCGAGTGGCGCATCAGGCCGGGCACCGCCCGCCCCGACCCGAACGAAATGATCGATTTCAACGTGTTCACGCTGAACGCCAAGGCGTTTCCGGGCACCTCACCGCTCATCGCGAAGACCGGCGATCGGGTCCGTATCCGCTTCGGCAACCTGAGCGCCATGGATCACCACCCGATTCACATGCATGGTCATTTCTTCAAAGTCACGGGGACGGACGGCGGCAGCATCCCGCCCTCCGCGCAATGGCCCGAAAGCACGGTGCTCGTGCCCGCCGGCACCACGCGCGACATCGAGCTCGTCACCGACTCGCCGGGCGACTGGCCCGTGCACTGCCACATGACTCACCACGCGATGAATCAGATGGGCCACGGCATTCCCAACATGATCGGCGTCAAATCCGGCGCCTGGGACAAGAACATCGGCTCGCTCGTGCCGGGCTACATGACGATGGGCCAAGAGGGCATGGGCAGCACGGGGGAGATGCGCATGGCCGTTCCGCGCAACAGCATCCCCATGGTCGGCGGCCAAGGACCGTACGGCTACATCACCATGGGCGGCATGTTCACCGTGCTCAAGGTCCGCGATCACCTCGTCTCTTACGACGACCCCGGCAACTACCAGGCGCCTGCCGGCAGCGTGGCGGAGCTCGCGCACGACGCCGACCTGAAGCGCGACGGGATCCGCTGGTGAGACGGGAGTCGTTATTTTTTGGGGTTTGGGCACGGCTCGCGCTCGCGGCGCTGACGGCGAGCGGGTGCGCCGCTGACCCGCCGAGCCTCGCGTCGGTGCGCAGCAGCGCCGAAGCGCGCGTCGACTCGACGGCACCGCACGACGACGACGCCGCGAAGCTCCTCGCAGGTCCGCTCACGCCCGAAACGGCGGCGCGCGTCGCCGTCGCCGACAATCACGCCGTGCAGGCGGCGTACGCGCGGCTCGGCGTCGCCCACGGCGAGCTCGTGCACGCTCTCCGCGTCCCGAATCCGCGCGCCGACGGCGCCGTGCGGTTCCGTAAATCCGGCTCGCCCGACATCGAGATCCTCGCGACCATCGGGCTCTCGGACCTCGCGTTCTTGCCGCTCCGGAGCGCAGCGGCAGAGGAGAGTCTCGAGGCCGAACGGCTCGCCGTCGTCGCGTTCGTGGTGGATCTAGCGTTCGACGTGCGCGAGGCGTTCGTCGCGTATCAAGCAGCGGAGCAAATCCTCGAGCTCGACAAGAGCGTGCTCGCCGCCACGCAAGCCGCCGCCGACGCCGCCGCCCATCTGCACGAAGCCGGCAACCTGACGGATCTCGACCTCGCCAACGAGCGCGCCTTCGCCGAAGAAGCGCGCGTCGCCGTGCGGCGCGCCGAAACCGCACGCACCGAAGCACGCGCGCACCTGAGCGAGCTCATGGGCCTCGCCCCCGGCGCGGAATGGACGGCTGCCACCACGCGCCTGCCCGAGCCTCCGGCTGAAGAGCTTCCCCTCGAGCACTTGGAGCAGCGCGCGCTCGCGCGAAGCCTCGACCTCACGATCGCCAAACGGCGCGCCACCGCCGCCGACAAGCGCGCCACCGCTGCCGAAGTCGAGGGTTTGGTCCCCGAGCTCCGCGCCGGCGTCTCCGCCCGTCGCGAAGGTGACTGGGGCATCGGCCCCGCCGCCACGCTCGAAGTCCCTTTATTTTACCAAGGCCAAGGCCTGACGGAAGTCGCCCGCGCAGAACGCCGCGAACAAAGCGAACTCGGCGCGTCGCTGACGTTCACGATCCGCACGGCCGCGCGCACCGCTGCCGAGCGTCTCACCGCGGCGCGCGCCAACGCGGTCGAATATCGAGACGTGCTGCTGCCGTTACGGCAGCGCGTCCTCGACGAATCGGAGCTGCAATACAACGCGATGGCGCTCGGCGTGTTCCAGCTGCTCGCCGCGAAGCGGGACGAAGTCCAGACGGCGCGAGCGTACGTCGAGTTACTGCGCGAGTATTGGACGGCGAGAGCGGAAGTGGAGCGACTCGAAGCCGGAAGGCTTCGGGTCGTACGCTGAAGTTTCGGCGAGCCCGGCTTCGACGAGGCTCCAGGGGCGCCGCCGAGTTGCGCCTCGAGCGCAGCCGCCCGTGCGCCAATTGCGCCAATTGCGCCACTCGTCACCCTCTTTCGCGACGAGCCGAGCACGGCTCTGCTCGCAACCTGGCGTTCACTCGGCTGGAGTGCGGACAGGCGTCGGGACCGGGACGCCGGCCCAGCTCCGTCTCGTGCTACATAATCTGGGATGCGCCGCCGATATCCCGCGTTCGCGCTAGGCGCGCTCCTCTTGCTCGGCTGCTCCAACGCTCGCGTGCCCTCGCCGCCCGTGAACGGCGCCATCGTCAACCAGGCCCGCACACTCGACACCAGTGCCGACGCGCTCTCGTTCGTCATCCAGTGCGACGGCCCCGAGGGCGAGCTCGCGCTCCTCGGCGGATTGTGCGGCGCCAGCGCCGCCGAGCTCGGCGCCGACTACACGGACGCGCCCTCCGGCATCGCGACCTGGGCCGGCCCGAGCGGCGGCCCGCTACTCTTGCTATATAACCGCGTCGACCATCGAGCGACCCCGCACATCGACGAATCGGACGAGCTCGCCTACTCCGCCTTCGTGCTCCTGCGCGGAATTGGAGGCAGTTCGCTCGAAACCGAGAGCCTCTGGCCCCAAGCCGAGCCCGTGAGCTCAGGCTCCATCACGACGTACCAAGCGACGTTCGCCGACTGCTCGGGCGGATGGGTCGGCAGCGGAACGCTTCTCTGGCGCTCGACGACGCTGAGGCTCGCTTGGAGCGCCGGGGTCGCTTGTTGACGACCGGCGGCAATGCCGCCCCAAACCACGACTCAGGGTCATAAAACGCTTTCCGGCAAGCTCGACGGACAGCGGGACTTTCCGGGTGTGACGGGCCGCTCACGACGGCAGCAGCGCGCCGAGCTTGCGCCACTCGCCGACGGCCAGGACGTTTGCCTTGGCGATGCGGCGGAAGTCCGCCGAGAGGCGC
>JAICUB010000084.1 GCA_025936045.1 Polyangiaceae bacterium
ACGACAACGCGCAGTTCCTCGTGTTCTGTTCGGCCATCAGCCGCGCCGTTCACCGCCACGGCGGCCTCTTGCGCGCGGCCATCGCGTCGGCCAACAACGATCACCGCCTCGGCGCCAACGAAGCTCCGCCCGCGATCATCTCGATCTTCCTCGGCGAGATGCTCACGGACGTCTTCGACCAGATCAAGGCGGGCGGCGCCAAGTCGTCGAAGATGAAGGGTACCCTCGAGATCGGCGTGGACGTTCTGCCGAAGCTCCCGAAGGACGCCGGTGACCGCAACCGCACGAGCCCCTTCGCCTTCTGTGGCAACCGCTTCGAGTTCCGTGCCGTGGGCTCGAGTCAGTCGATCACCGGCCCGCTCATCGCGCTGAACGCGGCGGTCACCGAGTCGATCGACTTCCTCGCGACCAAGCTCGAGGCAGCCGTCGCGAGCGGTAAGACGCTGAACCACGCGATCACGACGCTGCTGCAAGAAGTGGCGAAGGAGAGCCTGGCCGTCGTCTTCAACGGCAACGGCTACAGCGCCGAGTGGCACGCCGAGGCCGAGAAGCGCGGGCTGCCGAACTACAGGACGTCCGTCGACGCCCTCCCGGTGCTCGAGAAGTCGGAGGTCGTGCAGCTCTTCGAGAAGTACCAGATCCTCTCCCCGCGCGAGCTTCACAGCCGCTACGAGATCTACCTCGAGCACTACGTGAAGACGGTGCTCGTCGAGGCGAAGCTCGTCGTCAAGATGGCGAAGACGCAGATCCTGCCGGCGGCGCTCCGGTATCAGAAGGAGCTCGCGGGCACGTTACCGGCCGGCGGCAAGCTCGGCGAGCAGATTTCGAGTCTCGTCGGCGACCTCGACAAGGGTCTCGCGAGCCTCGAGTCGGCGCTCGGTCACGAGTCGAGCGGCGCGCTCGACGAGTGCAAGCACTTGAAGGACAAGGTGCTGCCCGCGATGACCAGCGTCCGCACCGCGGCCGACGCGCTCGAAGGCATCGTCGCCGACGATGAGTGGCCGCTCCCGAGCTACCAGGAGATGCTCTTCATCCGCTGACGGGTTGACGAGCGAACACCCGGCATCGTGCCGGGGGCGACGGAGCGAGGGCCCGCAGGGGCTCTCGCTTCGTCGTTTAAAGCGTGACTCTTGGGCGCACGCACACGCTCACTCTAGATCGGAGCGGCGATCGATTTCGCGACGGAAGCGATCCGGGTCCTTGAACAGCGCTCCCATGCGCGCTTCGGCGAGCTCGGCGAGCGGCCCCGTCTGAGCGCCGAGACTCACCTCGAGCAGGACCGCATGGCGGAGCAGCGGATCGAGATCGCGCTGCAGGCGATACGCCCAGTCTTCGTCGGAGAGGTCGCCCCGGTCCATCGCACCCTCGAAGTCGATGGGTAGGATTTCGAGCGGGGAGGGACAGACGATGAAGTTATGGAGCTCGGCGTCGCCGTGCGCGAGCCCGCCCGCGTGGAGCTCGGTGAGGTCTTTGGCGGCGTGCTCGGCGAGCAGCCAAAGACCGGCGGCGGCCGCGAGGCCGAGCTGGCGCGCCTTGGGGATGTTCGCCTCCATGGGCTCGCTCTGAAACGGCGAGAGCGCCGAGTACGGCTGGCCCGGCAAAAGACAGCTGCGGAACACGTTCGGCGTGTGCCCGATGGGCGGAGGCACGTCGATGAGTGAGCTCGCCCGTGCCTGGTGCTCGAACTCGTCCTTCGGATCACCGTGCAAACGACCGGGAAAATACGTCTTTCTGAAATGGAGCGGATATTTTTGCGCGAGCGGAAATTGCTCGCGTGTCTCCTCGCCGGCGATGACGATTTCGGCTGTCATGAGCGGGGTCCCGCCCGCTTCGCGCTTGGCAATCGTGCGTACGACGAAGTCGCGGCGTTGGGCCTTTTTCACGATCGAGCCGTACTCGCGGGCGAGCCTTACCGAGTGCCGCGGCGAGACGGGGACCGTGATATCTTCGTCCATCCGTCCTACCCTCCCAAACTCGGAGCGCCGCGCAAAGCGGCTTCCACCGCGCGCTCGAGAAACCGTCCCGACATGAACATCCTAGATCCGCGGGGAGAGCCCGTTCCAAGCTTCGTTTCGCCCGCAGCGCGAGCGCTCAACGACCCCCGTGACGTGGTCTTCGTCTGGCTGATGCTGCGCTGCGCCGCGCTCGGAGTGCTCGGCGTCTCGCTCTTCTTTCTGCCGGTGGCGCTCCTGCCGTACGCGGGGTCCGTCTATTTGGTGCTGCTCTTCGGCGGGTTGATGGACCGCTACACGCTGATGCTCCATTGCACGTCGCATCGGCCGCTCTTCAAGAAGCCCTACCGCTCGTGCAACAACGTCATCCCGTGGTTCATCGCGCCGTTCTTCGGCCAGACGCCCAACAGCTACTTCGCGCATCACATGGGCATGCACCACCGCGAGGAAAATCTCGCGGCGGACTTGAGCTCGACGATGCGGTTCAAGCGCGACCGCTTCGACCACTGGCTCCGCTATTACCTCAGGTTCATGGTCGGCGGACTCTTCGAGCTCGAGGTCTACCTATTTCGCAGGAAGCAGTGGAAGCTCTTCCGCCGCGTCTTCGTGGGTGAGGTGAGTTACTTCCTCGCGCTCGCGGTGCTCCTGTTCGTGGCGCCGCTTCCCACCATGCTGGTGTTCGTCGTCCCGTTCGTGGCAATTCGCACCGCCATGATGATGGGCAATTGGGCGCAGCACTCCTTCATCCGCGCCGCGACGCCCGAAAACCCGTATCATGCGAGCATTACGTGCATCAACACGCGTTATAATCGACGTTGCTTCAACGACGGTTATCACGTGCTCCACCACGTGAAGCCGGCTTGTCACTGGACGGAGCACCCCGCGGAGTTCGAGCGCGCGCTCGCCGAATACGGACGGCAAGACTCGATCGTTTTCGACGGCATCGATTTCTTCGGCGTTTGGCTGTGTCTGATGACCCGGCGCTGGGACCGCCTGGCGGAACACTTCGTCGTGTTGGAAGGCGCGCCAACTCGTACACGCGAGGAGGTCGTCGCATTCCTCAAGGAGCGCGTCTTACCGAGCGCGCAGCCGCTCGAAGTGGTCGCCGCGGTCGCGGCCGAATAGTGACCGCCGGCGCGCTCGAGGCTACGCTCGGGCTCCCTTGAGCGACTCGAGTCGGGAAGAGACGAAGACCTCGCGGCGTGGCCCCCGCGTGGGAGTGCTCTCGTATTTCGGGAGCGACGAGTACGAGTGGACGATCCTGCAGTCGGCGCGCGCCGCGATCGAGCGCGCCGGCGGCACCGTGATCGCGTTCGTCGGCGGCGCGTTCGCCGACCCGCACCCTGATCACGCCGGCCGCGAGGCGGTGCTCGAGCTCCTCGATCGTTCGAATGCGGACGGAGTGCTCTCGATTTCGAATGTGGTCGGCCAGTTCGTCGGGCCCGCGGCAATGGGGGCTTGGCTGACGCAGAAGGGGCTCCCCGCGTGCAGCGTCGGCGCCGCCGCGGGTATTTCGAGCATCGGAATCGACGACACCGACGGCGTGACGCAGCTCATGCGTCACCTCGTCGCGCACCACGACTATCGGCGCATCGCGTTCATCCGCGGCACCATGACCAATCCGGAAGCACAAGCCCGCTACGAGGCGTACGTGCGCTCGCTCGCCGAGCACCGCATCGCTTACGATCCCGAGCTCGTGCTGCCCGGGGAGTTCACGCGCGAGAGCGGGGTTTCGGCCATTTACGAGCTCTTCGACAGCCGCCAGGTGCCGGTGGACACCATCGACGCCATCGTCGCCTCGAACGACTACACCGCGTTCGGAGTGATCGAAGAGCTGTCGCGCCGTCGCATCGACGTTCCGGACGCGCTCGCCGTCGTGGGTTTCGACGACATGCCCGGAGCACGCATCCACGTGCCCACGCTCACGACGGTGCGCCAGCCGCTCGAGCGTCTCGGCGCCGAATCCGCGCGGCTCTTGCTCGGGCTCCTCGCGGGAACGAGCGCGCCTTTCACGACCTCGCTCACCACCGAGCTCGTGCTCAGGCGCTCGTGCGGTTGCACACCGACGGACCTGCCGCCGCCCATGGAGCCCGCCGAGGACGAGGAGACGCAGGTCGCCGACAAGCCGTCCGATGACATGCTGCACGCCCTCGCCGCGGAGATCCGCGGTTCCAAGGGCGAGTTCGCGCGCGCGCTCGACCCGCTCCTGCGCAGGCTCGCGGCCGGGAGCGCGCGCGAGCTCGAGCAAAATCGGCGCATCGCCGACGAGCTCGCGACGCGGCTTCGCCTCGCGCGCGAGGATCTAATCCACGACTACCTACACCGGCTCGCGCGCGCGCTCCAATCGCGCATGTTCGGCCCGCAAGCGCTCTTGTCGACGACGCTCGCGGAGCACTTGCCGAAGCTCGGGCTCGAGGCGTGCGTCGTGTCGGAATTCGCGACGCCCGGCTCGCACGCGGAGCTGAAGCTCGCGTTCGGCTTCGACGCGCAGAACCTCCAGCCGCAAATGCTGCGCTACCCGGCCAAGGACATCGTGCCGCCCGGCTTCGACTACCTGAAGTCGCGCTCGGTGGTCGTGCTGCCGCTGCGCTACGAGGACAAGGCGCTCGGACTCGCGGTGCTGCCAGCGAGCGATCGTGACGGCTCCTTTTACGACACGCTCGCCGAAGTGCTCGGTAGCGTGCTGAAGGCGCTCGAAGTGCGACGCCGCGCCGACGCTCGCTGATTTTCGCGGGCCTTCGAGCGGCCGGGCTGCCGAGATTGGCGCTCGGGGGCTGTTTGCGCTAAACCTTCGCCGTCCGTGACCCGACCGGCGAGCGCGCTCGCTGTTCAGCTCCGATCCGGAGCGCTCCGTCAGCGAAATCAGCGCCAACGGTAGGGAACGCGGAGAGGCACCAGGTGGTGCCACGAGAGCTCCACGGGCCCGCGGCGGTCCTAGCGAGCCCAGCATTTTCGGTCCAGCTTCGACGCTGGGCTCTGCCGCAAACCAAGAAACGACTGAAATAAGTGAATTCCTTCGAACCGGGCGGCACGAGCCGCCCTTTCTCCGCACCCGTGCCGCGCTCGCCTCAGCAGCCGGCCCCCGTGGCGTCCCCTTTCGCCCTGCTCGGACTCGACGCGGCCATCGTGCGCGCGACGATCGACGAAAGCTACCTCGAGCCCACGCCCGTCCAGCGTGAGGTCATCCCCGCTGCCATCACCGGTCGGGACGTGCTCGCCTGCGCGCAAACCGGTACCGGCAAGACCGCGGCGTTCGTGCTTCCTATTCTGCATCAGCTCGCCACGAGCACGCGTACGGCCGGCTTGCGCGTGCTCATCCTCACGCCCACGCGTGAGCTCGCCGCGCAGATCGCCGAGCGCATCACCGCCTACGGCCGGTACCTCCGCTTTCGTCACGTCGTCATCTACGGAGGCGTGAGCCAATTCCGTCAAGAGACGGCGCTGCGTACCCGGCCGGACGTGCTCGTCGCGACGCCGGGGCGCCTGCTCGATCTCATGAGCCAAGGGCTCGTGAAGCTCGACCAAGTGGCTCATTTCGTGCTCGACGAAGCCGATCGCATGCTCGACATGGGCTTCATTCACGACGTTCGCCGGGTGATCGGCGCCCTGCCGAAGACGCGGCAGAAGCTGTTCTTCTCGGCCACCGTGCCGCGCCCGATCGAGTCGCTCGCGGCGAGCCTGCTCGCCGACCCCGTCCGCGTGTCGGTCACGCCCAAGGTGACGGCCGCGGAGACCGTCGATCAATCGGTCGTGTTCGTCGCCAAGGAGCACAAGGGTCAGCTGCTCGAGCAGCTGCTCGGTGCCGCCGACGTCGAGCGCGCGATCGTGTTCACGCGTACCAAGCACGGTGCCGACAAGCTCTCGCGCAAGCTCGAGCAGGCGGGCATCAGCGCGCCCGCGATTCACGGCAACAAATCGCAGAACGCCCGCGAGCGCGCGCTTGCCGGATTTCGCAGCGGACACACGCGCGTGCTCGTCGCGACCGACATTGCCGCTCGCGGCATCGACGTGGACGGCGTCTCGCACGTTTTCAATTTCGATCTGCCCAACGTGCCTGAAAGCTACGTGCATCGCGTCGGTCGCACCGGCCGCGCGGGCGCGAGCGGCCGCGCCATTTCCTTCTGCGATCGGGACGAACGGCCGCTGCTCGGCGACATCGAGCGCCTCCTGCGCCGGCGTCTGCCGGTGCTCGACGTCGCGGTGCCGCGGCAGCCCGAGCCGCCGGTCCAGCGCACCCAGGAAGGCCGACAAGATGCGACGCGCGGCGAGGCGCGACCGCCGGCTCAGCACGGGGAGGCTCGACCCGCGCAGGCTCAACACGGGCAGGCTCGACCCGCGCAGGACCGGGTCGATTTTCGCACCGCCGCGCCGCGCCGCGATCAGCCGCAAACGGGCGACGCTACGGCGGCGCCGAAGCGCGGTGGAAAGCGTCCCTGGTGGCGCCGGCCCCGGCCCGCGCGCCGAAACGATGGTTGATCCCAGGCACGGATGCGAGTGCGGTTTGTCACTGGAGATTGACAGGGGAGGGCAGTCGCCCTACGAGGGCGCTCGGTTCGCGTTCGATCTCCGTTCGCGCTGCAAGAAAAAAAGTCACCATGGGTAATCGTCTCTTCGTAGGAAATCTCTCGTTCGGCACGTCGCAAGCCACCATTGAAGCCACCTTCGCCTCCGTCGGCGAGGTGCGTGAGGTGACGATGCCCACGGACCGTGAAACTGGTCAGCCGCGCGGCTTCGCGTTCGTGACCATGGGGTCGCCGCAAGCGGCCGCGGCTGCCATCCAGCAACTGAACGGTCAGACGCTGGACGGCCGCCAGATCAAGGTCGATGAAGCGCAGGAGCGCCCCCAGCGCAGCGGCGGTGGTGGCGGCGGCGGCGGTGGCGGCTTCCGCGGCGGTGGTCGCGGCAACCGCGATCGTTACTGAAGCTGATTCGCGGGGGACAGAGCGCG
>JAICUB010000012.1 GCA_025936045.1 Polyangiaceae bacterium
CCGTGCGCGGCAACGCCGCGTGGATGAGCGCGCGCGAGCAGCTCTTCGACGAAGAGGTGTTCGGTGAGGACGTGCGCCACATCCTGCCCATCATCGCACCCGGCGGCTCGGACTCCGCGCAGCTCGACAACGTCGCGGAGCTCCTCGTCCACGCCGGACGCTCGCTGCCGCACGTGATGATGATGCTCGTGCCCGAGGCTTGGCAAAACGACGACCAGATGTCGCAGCGCAAGCGCGACTTCTACGAGTACCACTCGTGTTTGATCGAACCGTGGGACGGACCGGCGGCGCTCGCCTTCACCGACGGCAAGCGCATCGGCGGCATCCTCGACCGCAACGGCCTGCGTCCCGCGCGCTGGACGGTGACGAAGGACGGCCTCGTCGTGATGGCGTCCGAGACGGGCGTGCTCGACATCCCGCCGGAGAACGTCGAGCGCAAGGGCCGGCTCGAACCGGGCCGCATGTTCCTGGTCGATACCGAAGCCGGACGCATCGTCGAGGACGAGGAGCTGAAGGACGAGATCGCGCGCCGCAAGCCGTATGGGCGCTGGTTGCGCGAAAACAAGATCGCGCTCAGCGAGATCGACGCGTCGCCCCCGACGGCGACGCGCCGCGAGCACGTGTCGCTGCTGCAGCGTCAGAAGGCGTTCGGTTACACCGAGGAGGACCTGCGCCTGCTCGTTGCGCCCATGGCCGAGAAGGGCGAGGAAGCGACGGGGTCGATGGGCACCGACACGCCGCTCGCCGTGCTCTCCGACGAGCCGCAGCTGCTCTTCAACTACTTCAAGCAGCACTTCGCGCAGGTCACGAACCCCGCGATCGATCCGATCCGCGAGGAGCTCGTGATGAGCCTCAAGCAGTACATCGGCGGTGAAGCCGCGCTCCTGCTCGAGCTGCCCGACCACGCGCAGATGCTCGAGCTCGAGCGGCCGATCCTCACGAACCAGGAGCTCGCCAAGCTCCGCGAGACGCACCTGCAGCAGGTGCGCCAGCCGCCGACATTGAAGATGCTCTACCCCGTCGCCGAAGGCGGCGCAGGGCTCAAGGCGGCGCTCGACGAGCTCTGTCGCGAGGCCTCACACGCCGTGCATCAAGGCCAGAGCCTCTTGATCCTCTCGGATCGCGGCTCGAACGCGGAGTACGCGCCCGTACCGAGCTTGCTCGGCCTCGGCGCCGTGCATCACCACCTCATGCGCAACGGTACGCGCATGCGCGTCGGTCTAATCGTGGAGACGGGCGAGGCGCGCGAGGTGCACCATTTCAGCCTGCTCGTCGGCTACGGCGCGGGTGCGGTCAATCCGTACCTCGCGTTCGAAAGCATCGATCATCTGGTGGGCACCGGCGCGTACCCGGGCCTCAAGGACACGGAGACGGCCCGCAAGAAGTACGTGAAGGCCATCGACAAGGGCTTGCTCAAGGTCATGAGCAAGATGGGCATCAGCACCGTGCAGAGCTACCACGGCGCGCAGATCTTCGAAGCGATCGGGCTCTCGCCCGACGTCGTCGATCGCTACTTCACGGGCACGGCGTCGCGCATCTCCGGCATCGACCTCGACGTGATCGCGGAGGAATGCCTGCGCCGTCACGAGAAGGCGTACCCGCGCACCACGCAGCCGAGCCCGCTGCTCGATCTCGGCGGCCAGTATCACTTCCGTGCGCAAGGCGAGCGCCACCTCTGGAACCCGACCACCGTCGCGAAGCTCCAGCACGCGGTGCGCGCCGAGGACGCGAAGAGCTACGAGGAGTACTCGCAGGCGATCAATCTGGCGACGCAGGGCGCGATCACCTTGCGTGGCCTGTGGGAGCTCGTGCCCGCGGCGAACCCGGTTCCGCTCGAGGAAGTCGAGCCCGCGAGCGAGATCGTCAAACGCTTCGCGACGGGCGCGATGAGCTTCGGCTCGATCAGCGCCGAGGCCCACGAGAACCTCGCGATCGCCATGAACCGCATCGGCGGCAAGAGCAACACCGGCGAAGGCGGCGAGCGCGAGGAGCGCTTCACGCCCGACGCGAACGGCGATTGGCGCAGGAGCGCGATCAAGCAAGTCGCTTCCGCGCGCTTCGGCGTGACCACGTACTACCTCGTCAACGCCGACGAGCTCCAGATCAAGGTGGCGCAGGGCGCCAAGCCCGGGGAAGGCGGACAGCTGCCCGGCCACAAGGTCGACGCGATCATCGCTAAGACGCGGCATTCGACGCCGGGCGTCACGCTGATCTCTCCCCCGCCCCACCACGACATCTACTCGATCGAGGATCTGGCGCAGCTGATCTTCGACTTGAAGATGACGAACCCGCGGGCACGCATCAGCGTGAAGCTCGTCGCGGAGGCCGGCGTCGGCACCGTCGCGGCGGGCGTCGCGAAGGCGCACGCAGACGTGATCCTCATCGCCGGCCACGACGGCGGCACCGGCGCGTCACCGCTCACCTCGATCAAGCACGCGGGCGTGCCCTGGGAGCTCGGCATCGCCGAGACACACCAGGTGCTCGTGAAGAACGACCTCAGAAGCCGCGTGATCCTGCAGGCCGACGGCCAGATGCGCACCGGGCGCGACGTCGTGATCGCGGCGCTGCTCGGCGCCGAGGAGTTCGGTTTCGCGACGGCACCGCTCGTCGCGAGCGGCTGCATCATGATGCGTAAGTGCCACCTGAACACGTGCCCCGTCGGCATCGCCACGCAGGATCCGGTCCTGCGCGCGAAGTTCGAAGGCAAGCCCGAGCACGTGATCCGCTTCATGTTCTACGTGGCGGAGGAGACGCGGGCGCTCATGGCTTCGCTCGGCTTCCGCAGCCTGAACGAGATGGTGGGTCGCGCCGATCGGCTCAAGCCGCGCGCCGGTTGCGGCAACTGGAAGACCGAGCGCCTCGATTTCTCGGACGTGCTCATGCCCGCCCAGGCGCAGCCCGGCGTGCGGACGTTCAAGTGCGTGCCGCAGGATCACGGCCTCGAGGTCGCGCTCGACAACAAGCTCCTCGAGCTCTGTGCGCCCGCTCTCGAGCGCAAGGAGAAGGTGAAGCACTCGCTCGAGATCCGGAACGTGAACCGCACCGTGGGCGCCATGCTCGCTGGTGAGGTCGCACGGCGCCACGGCCAGGCGGGCCTGCCGAACGGCACCATCGAGCTCTCGTTCAGGGGCTCGGCCGGGCAGAGTTTCGGGGCGTTCATCATGAACGGCATCGAGCTCGAGCTCGAGGGTGACGCCAACGACTACGTCGGCAAGGGCATGGCCGGCGGCACGGTCGCCGTGCGCGCGTCCGGGGCAGCCACGTTCCGCGCCGAAGAGAACATCCTCATCGGCAACACTGCGCTCTACGGCGCCACGGCAGGACGCGCGTTCTTCGCGGGACGCGCCGGGGAGCGCTTCGCGGTGAGGAACAGCGGCGCGACCGCGGTCGTCGAGGGCGTCGGCGATCACGGCTGCGAGTACATGACCGGAGGCCGCGTCCTCGTGCTCGGCCGCACGGGGCGCAACTTCGCGGCGGGCATGAGCGGCGGCTTCGCCTACATCCTCGACGAGACGGGCGACTTCGAGAAACGTTGCAACCTCGGCATGGTCGAGCTCGAGGCGCTGAGCCCCGAGGACGCGGCGTTCGTCGCCGCGCTGATCGAGGAACACCGTGAGCGCACCGGTAGTCAGCGTGCCCAGTCGCTGCTCGCAGCCTGGGAGAACACGCTCGCGCGACTCCTCAAGGTTGTGCCGCTCGAGTACCGGCGCGTGCTCGAAGAGCAATCACGTGCGCGTGAAAAGTCGGCGGCGAGCCACGGCCTGCCCGTGCTACAGACGGCCGGAGCGAAATAGTCGTGGGAAAAGTCACTGGATTTCTCGAGTTCGAGCGCACCGATCCCTCCAAACGAGCCGTTACCGAGCGTGTCCGGGACTACCGGGAGTTCGAGCTTCCGATCGTGCAGGAGACGCTCGCGCAGCAGGGCGCGCGCTGCATGGACTGCGGCATTCCGTTCTGCAACACGGGCTGTCCGCTCGGGAACCTCATCCCCGACTGGAACGACCACGTCTACAAGGGCCTGCACGAGCTCGCGAGTCACTCGCTGCATTCGACCAACAACTTCCCGGAGATCACCGGGCGAGTCTGCCCCGCGCCGTGCGAGGCCGCGTGCGTCCTCGGCATCAACGACGACCCGGTGAGCATCAAGCTCATCGAGCGCGCCATCGCCGATCGCGCGCTCGAGCACGGCTTCGTGAAGCCGATTCTACCGAAGTCACGCACCGGCAAGACCGTCGCCGTCGTCGGCTCGGGCCCCGCTGGCCTCGCCGCGGCGCAGCAGCTCGCACGCGTCGGCCACACGGTCACGGTATACGAACGTGACGACCGCCTCGGAGGTCTCCTCACCTACGGCATTCCGGATTTCAAGCTCGAAAAGTCGATCATCACGCGACGCGTCGAGCAGATGAAGGCGGAAGGCGTCGTCTTCCAGACGTCGGCCGACGTGGGCGGACGCATCACGGGCCAAGAGCTCCGCGCGAAGCACGACGCGGTCCTGCTCGCGATCGGTTCCCGCAAACCGCGCGACCTCGGCGTACCGGGGCGCGAGCTCTCGGGCGTGCACTTCGCGATGGACTTCTTGACGCAACAGAACCGGCGCGTCGCGGGCGAGACGGTTCCGGACGCCGGCGCCATTGTCGCGACGGGCAAGCACGTCGTCGTGATCGGCGGCGGGGATACGGGGAGCGACTGCATCGGCACGTCGCATCGCCAAGGCGCGAAGAGCGTGACGAGCTTCGAGATCATGCCGCGCCCGCCGGAAGAGCGCGCAAGCTCGACGCCCTGGCCGCAGTGGCCGCTCATGCTGCGCACGTCGAGCTCGCATGAAGAAGGCGGCAACCGCGACTGGAGCGTCTCGACCGAGAAAATCACGGGCAACGGCAGGGTCGAAGAGCTCCACTGCGTGCGCGTGGAGTTCCGCGGCGGCCGCTTCGAGCGCGTGAGCGGCAGCGAATTCGTGCTGCCGGCGGATCTCGTGCTGCTCGCGATGGGCTTCATGCATCCCGAGC
Organism: Polyangiaceae bacterium; assembly: GCA_025936045.1. Taxonomy (GTDB): domain Bacteria; phylum Myxococcota_A; class Polyangia; order Polyangiales; family Polyangiaceae; genus PMG-095. Next base: position 5,007 of record JAICUB010000012.1, read on the forward strand.
GCGAGGGCGTGGTCGAGCAGCTCGGCGTCGAGCTCGATCAGCGCGGCAACGTGCGCATCGACGGCCGCTGCATGGCGACCGTGCCGGGCGTCTTCGCGGCGGGTGACTGCCAGCGCGGCCAATCGCTCGTCGTCTGGGCCATTGCGGATGGTCGTCGCGCGGCGCGCGGGGTCGATCAGTACTTGATGGGCCGGAGCGAGCTCTGAGCTGAGCCGAACCCACGTGCGAGCGGTACAGATCGAGACGGTAGGTGTCCGTCCGCCTCGTTTGACTGCCGGTGGGTACTGTTTCAGTATCGGCAAAGTGCGGCGCCCATCGGGACGCCGAGCAGCCCTTCAGCCCGCATGCGTGTACCGAACGATTTTTTGTGGATTTTTCCACTGGGATTGCTCTCGCTAGCAGCGTGCGGCGGTAGCGATCCCAAAGACTTCTTCGGCGTCCCGGAGGCTCACGGCGGGGCGAGCGGACACGGGGCGGCGGGCGCGCCGTCCGCGTCGGGCAAGGGCGGCACCACGGGCAGTGCAGGCCAAGGCATGGCCACGGGCGGCTCTCCCACGCCGGGCTCCGGTGGGGACGGCAACACGAGCAGCGGCGGGACCTCGACCGGCGGCAGCACCGCGGAGAGCGGCGGCACCACCACGACGGGCGGCTCGGACGCAACGGGCGGCTCGAACGCGACCGGTGGCGCTGACGCGGCCGGCGGCACCGGTGGCAGCAATGCCACGGGCGGAACCGGCGGCGACACGAGTGGCGCCGGCGGCACGACGACGATGACCGGCGGCGGCGCGGGACAACCTGCGGGCGGCGGTGCAGGTCTCGCGGGCTCTGGCATGGGCGGCATGGGCGCCGCGGCCGGCACCTCGACGACGGGTGGCAACGGCGGCGGCGGGCGAGGCGGCAGAGCCGGCAGCGGCGGTGGAACGAACGACTGTGACGCGCGCCTCCAAGCCGCGAACGACGCGCTGACCGCCGCTCAGGCTTGCGATCCGAGCTCCAACGCGCTGCTCTGTCGAGACACGGTCGACGACCCGTGCGGGTGCTCCGTGCCGGTCGCGCGTGGCGATTCGTCCGAGACCAAAACGTACCTCGCGGCGCTCGACAAGCTCAAGTCTTGCCCCGTGGAGTGCGCGGCGCTCGTCTGCCGCTCGCCCCGCAATGCTTCTTGCGAGTCGACTTCGACGGGGCACGGACCGGGCGCGGGCATGGGCCAGTGCACGAGCAGCTCGCTCACTACCCTGCCCTGAGCCGTCGAGCCGAACGCGAGCGTTCAGCCGCGCTCGCTCCGCGTTCGCAGCGGAGGAGGCAAGCATGCGATACTCGCTGCTGACCATGACGGGGAAGCCGAGCGACCCGAAGCGCCCAAGCCTCGAGCCGGACGGATCGCAGCCGGAAATTCTCGTTTCGTACAAGCCGGCCGGGCGTGAGACGCTCGAGGCGATCACGGCAGAGCTCGTGCCCTTGCCCGTGAAGTTCGAGCAAGCCGCCAAGGCGCGACGCGAGAGCTCGAGCCCAGAAATCACCGTGGGCGAGGGCCGCATCGAGCGCGACACGCTCGCGGCCATCGTGGCCGAAGCGGGCCCTGCCCCAGCCGCCGAACCCACGCCGCACGTGGCGCCGAAAACCGCGGCCGCCGCGCCGAGCCCCGCGCCGGGCGCGCTCGAGATTTTCGAGCTGGTGACCTACGTCGTGCGCGGCGGCGACATAGCCCGCCTCGCGAGCGAGACCGCACGGCGGAGCTTCGTCGAAGAGCACCTGCTTGCGCGCTTGCCCGTGAGCTCGGTGGCCGACGTGGAGCGCATCGACGTGACGCCGTGGACCGCGCCCGGGACGCTCGTCGTACGCGTCTTTTGCCGAACGAAAGCGTCAACCTAAGCCCGACTCGATGCTCGCGCGCACGGCGGCGATGAGCCCTTTCATGTGCGCGCCAGCCGCGTGGTCCTTCGGATCGATCGGCGGGAGGATTCGCACACGGATGCGTTGTCCGTCGGTGACGTGCGTGCCGCCCGCGGGAAGCACGCGTTCGGTGCCGAGCACGGTGACGGGGAGGATCCGAGCTTCAGCGCCCACGGCGAGGTGAAAGCCGCCCTTCTTGAACGCTCCGAGCTCCGCGCCCGTGCCGCGCGTGCCTTCGGGCGCGATCCAGATGCTCGTGCCGCTCTTGATGGCTTCGCGCGCGCGCTCGAGGCTTCGCATCGCCGCGATGCGATTGGAGCGGTTGACTTCGACGAACCCGGCCGCCCGCATCGCCCCCGCCCAGATGGGCACGCGAAAGAGCTCCGCTTTGGCCACCATGCGGAGCCTCCGCGGCCGAAGCGCCTGGAAGAGCACCGGAATGTCGTAGTGAGAGCGGTGATTCGACATCACGACGAATGCTTCGTCGAGCGGCGCGTGCTCGAGACCGCTCACGTCGAGCTCGATCTTCGCGTAACGGACGAGCGAGGCCGACCAGCTGTCGAGGCGTGCGTCGCACGTGGGAGTCGTGAGGGTACCGAGCGCGCTCTGAAGCACCGTCGGTATGCAGATACGCAGCGTGTGAAAGGCTGCGTTCGCCAAATGCCGGACGGTCATCGAGCGCTCGCCTCGACTTCGGCGGTCTTGCAAGGAAAGCTCGAGATCTGGCCGGCCAAGATCACTCAGCGTCTGTTGTTGCGATTGTGCGGCGGGGGGGTGCGCGTCCGCGCGCCGTCGCCGGTCCAGGAAAAGAGCTTACGCCGCTGCGGCGCTTCTCGCGGCATGCCGGGCGGGGGGATGTGCTCGTTGACGAACCAGACGTCGAAGGAGACGAGCTCGTCTGCCTTCTTGCCGGTGATCTGGTGATAGTTGCGCAGCATATCGCGCACGCCGTCGAGGTAACCCTCGAAGCGTTGTTCGCCGATGCGGCGATGGAAGTCACCCCAGATCTGGTTCATATGAAAGCCGCCCTTCGGCTGAACGTCGAAGTTCGGCTCCTTTTGCGTCAGCGGGTCGAAGTGGCGCCCGTCGCGCGTGATGCCGTCGACGACGACACAACCGTCGTCGCTCGGCGGGGACGGTGCGAACATGCTCCAGCCTTGGAACAGGCGCGGATAGACGACGATGGACGTCATCCAATCGGGCCGGTGTTTCGGCTTGAGCCACTCGGGCACGGCGCGGTTTTCGATCAGCACCTGGCTGCCACAGCTCACTACGATGAGGAGCACGGCGAGCTCGCGCAGCCCCGCGATGCCGCGCCGGAAGACCAGGCGCGCCGCGCTCGGCTGGGGCAGCACGACTTCGGGGCGACCCGCGAGCCCTTCGAGCTCGAAGTACGCGTCCGCGGCGGCGCTGTCGGCCGAGGCGCGCTCGAGCCGTCGCTCGATCCCCATGTCGAGGCCCGGCAGGCGCGCCGGTAGCACGAGCAGGCGCCCGAACGGAATCGCGTCCGCCAAGCGCACGAGCGCCGTGACACCACGAAAACGCCGGCCGCTCTCGGGATCGATCACGACGAGCGTCTGCGCGACGGCGACGCCGAGCGGTTCCTCGGCGGGCGCCGGCTCGCCCTCTTCCTCGTCGTCCTCCTCCGGAGGCTCGACGGGCGTCACGGGCGTGAACTCGACGTGCTCGAGCACGTCGAAGCGCTTCACGACCCGGCAGAACGAGATCCAAAATCCGCTCTGCGGATCGAAGCAGAGCTCGCGCCGCGGGAAATGCGCGGCGAGCTTCGGGCCGAGCTTCTCCCACGCTTCCGTCGGGATCAGGGCCCAGAACATCGTGACCATCGCCCAGGAGAACGGCCCGAGCTGCACCACCGAGTCGATCGACAGATGGAGCGCGCAACAGAGGGCCCACGCGAGCATGCGGAAGAGCGGCGTGCGAAACGGCGAAGCGAGCAGAATCGCGATGCTCGACTCCATCGCGAGCGCGGAGAAGGTCATCACCTTGAACGCGGCAATCGGCAGTAGCTCGCGAAGCCAACCGCCGAACGCGGTCACCATGCGATCCTGCTGGAAGAAGTAGTAGACGGCCGTTCCGTCCCGCCACTCGTGGCCGGTCTTGTGGACGACGTTGAAGTAGTAAATGACGATCCATTGGAGGATCAGCGCGGCAACGGCGAAGGAAACGACGGGCGCCGTGTCGCGCGGGGGGTCTTCGCGGTCGTTCAGCGCGCCGGGCGTCGTCTCGCGGCGCGCGCGCAGCGAGGCGCGCACGGCGTCCACGCTGAAGCGGCGCCCGAGCGGCAAGAACATGGACCAGACCGTCAGAAGTGTGAGCACGACCCAGCCGCCGTTCTCGAGCATGATGTTGCGGCTGTTGATACTGACGAGCAGCAGCGCCGCGAGAACGTGCATGATGCGCGTGTGCCAGCCGACGGCGAGCAAGACACACACGAGCAGATGGAACGCCATCAGCGTCTTCACCTCTCCCGGCGTGCTGAACGCGAGATAGATGGAGAAGAGGTGGTCGCTCATCGGGCGGAAGAGCATGTAGTGGTTCGTGAGCCAGCCCGTATTGGCGTAGTGCGCGTCCACGTCGGGCCAGCGGCGAGCGACGTCCGCGAAGAGGAGTACGCCGAGCGCGATGCGGAACAAGCCGAGGGATCGCGGGTCCGCGCTCGCGTAAGTGTCGCGTAGAAATGCCCACAGCCCCGGTCGCGAATCCCGGCGCGAGCCGCGCGCCGACGAGGGCGGTTCGGAATCCGGCGCGTCTTCGTCCGGCTCGGGCTCGGCGGGCGCGGGCGCTTCGGCGTGTCTCTCACGCGGCCCTTCGAGCTCGCCCGGCGCGGCCTCTGCCGGGTCGGTGGGGCGCGCGGATTCGCTCACGGCGCCCCCTTCCCGGTGCCGTGCGCGCCATTGAGCCACGGCGTCGCGAGCGAATCGTACACGTAGCCGTAGCTCACGAGTTTTTGCGGGGGCTCCGGCACGGGGCGCTCCTGGCCCGGCGGGGGCGGCTTGTCGTTCACCCACCAGACGTCGAAGCTCACGAGCTCGTCCGCGGGACGCCCGTAATACTCGTGCCAGTGGCGTAGATATTCACGGAGATGCTGGCGATTCGGGACGTGGAAGTCGAAGCGAATGCGGTTGTTGTAGTCGCACCAGAACTGCTCGTGCCCCCAGCCGGTTCGCGTGTACGGATCGAAGTCCGGGACCTTGCCGGTGAACGGGTCGAGCTTGCGGCCGTCCTTCGTGCGAGCGTCGACGACGACGTGGCCGTCGTCGTAGGGCGGCTCGGGAGCGAACATGCCCCAACCCTCGAGCAATCGGAACGTGTTCACGAAGCGAACCACCCAATCGGGCCGATGCACGTGCAGGCGGCGGTTGGCGAATTGGTTGTCGTTGCCGGCTTGGATCACCAGCATCACGAACGCGACCGCGACGAGCGACTCGCGAAGGAGCGCGTAGATCCCCACGCGCGTGGCGCGCCACGTCCCGGCGTGCTCCGGGAGCGCCTCCGCGGGCGCTGCCTCGGTCGGCGCGCCCAGGCCGCACGCGCCGAGCCCGAAGAAGCCGGAAATCGCCACACGATTGCGCGCGACGGCGCGGTACGCCGCCCGGCCGAGCTCCGCGAGCCCCGGGACGCGCAGCCAAAAGAAGAAGAGCACGCCGAAGGGCAACGCTCGAGCGAGCTCGAACACGGCGCGCTCCTCCACGTAAACCTTGCCGGCTGCGTCCACGACCACGACGGTGCGTTCCGCCGTCGCCGCGTCCACGCCGGGCGGGAACGCTTCCGGTCGGTCATTGCCGGCGAACGTGAGCCGCTCGCACGGGTCGAGACGCTTCAGCAGCCGGCAGATGAAGAGGCAGATGCCGCAGTCGACGTCGAAGATCACCGTGCGTTTGCGTGAGGGGCGGCCGAACCAGCGCGCCGCGAGTCGCGCGTCGGCCGCGCCGAGCAGCAGCACGTAAAAGAGCATCATGGCGTACGAAAACGGCCCGAGCCGGGACGTGAGCGCGATGCCGCCGTGGAGCCCGACGCCGAGCAGCAGCGCGAGACGAATGAACCAGGTGCGGAAGAACGGGAACAGGATGATCCACGGCAGCGAGAACTCGATGCCGAGCGCGCCGTAGCTGAAGCTCCGGATGAAGGGATACGGCACGTGCTCGCGGATGAAGATACCGAGGTGGGTCACGATGCGGTTCTGCTGCAAAAACCACCAAATGGCCGAACCGTTTTTCCACCCGACGCCGTCCTTGTGCATGGCGTTGAAGAAGTAAATCGTCGCGAGTTGTAGGAACAAGACGAGCACGACGAGCGACACCACGTTGTTCCCGGGTGCCGCAGGGCGCATGCGATCGTTGAGCGCCTGCGGGCTCTTTTCGCGGTAACCGCGCAGCGAGGCGAGCAGGGCATCGACGCTGAAGCGGCGTCCGAGCGGCAAGAACATCGTGATCGCCGCCATCAGGTTCACGAGCACGTCGCCGCCGTTCTCGACGAAGAGATCGCGCGCGTCGAGGCTCGTGATCGAGACGAACGCGAGGACCTGCATGAGGCGCGTGCAAAACCCGAGCGTGTAGCTCACGAACACCGCGAGCATCAGCGCCATGACCGTGCGCACCTCGGCCACCGACGAAAACGCATGCAAGAGCGAGAAAACGCCGTCGCCCATCGGGCGGAAGAGCGAGAAGTGATTCGGCAGAAAGCCGTCGTTCGAGTAGTACTCGCGGGCTCCCTCGAACCGCCTGCCGCCGTCCCAGACGAGGAGCGCGCCGAAGCCGATCCGGAAGATCCCGAGCCAGCGCGCGTCCGCCGTGAAATACCGCGCCTGGAGGAAGTCGCCCACGGCGCTGGAAGCCTTCACCTCTCTATGCTCTTTTTCCACGATTGCTTGGTCTTTTGCGCGTGCGACGCAGGATGCCGAACGATCACGATCGGCGCGCGCGTGAGCGCGGCATCGAAGCGGCACTCTAGCAGCGGCCCGGCCGTCTGGGGTAGGCTCTGGCGCCTTCGGCCACCATGAATATCGCCTGTACCGCATGCTCCGCGCGCTATGGCGTGGCCGACGACAAGCTCATTGGTAAGCGCGTTCGTATCACGTGCAAACGCTGCGGAACCGTTCTCATCGTCGATGGGAATACGAATCCGCCGACGGTGACGGCATCGACGAGTATCGCGCCGAGCCCGCCTGCCGCCCAACCCGCCGCCGAGGCGCGCCCCGCGGCCCCGGCTCCGGAACCGCCCTTCACGGTGCTTTTCGCGGACGGACGGCAAGAGCAGGCGGACGTCGCGCAGATAGTGCGTTTTCATCGCGCCGGACAGCTCGGCACGGACAGCCTCGTCTGGCGCGACGGTATGTCCGACTGGGTCGATCCGTGGAGCGTCGAGGACATTGCCGCCGCGTTCAAGCGCATGGGGTATTCCCGACCGGCGCCCGCGGACGAGCCGCCTCCCCCGGCGCCATTGCGCGAAGAATTCGAGGAAGAAGCGACGCAGATCGTCGCGAGCAGTCCACACCACGGCGCTCCCGCCTATGACGACGGCGGTGACACGAACGTGGTGCGCCCCGCCCGGCATGCGTCGCGGACGGCGAGCGCCGGACAGCGCGCGACTTCGCAGCGCGTTACGGAAGAGGACGACGAAGATCCGACGCGCGTCGGCCCGCTCGATCGGGGCTCGACACACGTGACGGCTGCCGCGCGTGAAGCGCAGCGCGCTCGTCGCGCGACCTCGCGGCCGCCGGTCGACGCGCGCCGCAGCGAATCGGCGCGCCGCAGCGAGCCGGCACGCCGCAGCGAGCCGGCACGCCGCAGCGAGCCGGCACGACGCAGCGAGCCCGTACACGCACCAGAGCCACTGTACGCACCGGAGCCCGCGCAGGAAGAGCAGCCGCGCGCGAAGCGCACGTCCGCCCGCGCGCGCTCGGCGCGACCAGAAGCCGAGCGACCGCGGGAAGACCTCTTCGCGCGTCAGGCAAACGCCGGGAGCGAAGACGAGCAGCACGTGCACGCCGCCCCGTACGAGGACGACGGGCCGCGGCTCACCGGCGCGCGTAACGAAAGCTCGGTGCTCTTCTCGCTCGATTCACTGCTCAAACAAGAGCAGAAGCGGCCGGAGCGAGCCGCGCCGCCCGGGCGTCGTGACGAGTCGCTCTTGGTCGACTCGGGGAGCTCGCTGCCGGTCGGCAGCGGCATCGCGCCGGCGCTTTTCTCCGCGCCTGACTTCACGGCGCCGATCACGGCCCCGCCGCCCGCGCCCACCTCGCTCGAACCCTATGCGGACAGCGACCGTACGCGCCCGTCGCGCGCGTGGCTCTACCTGCTCGTCCTGGTCGCGTTCGGCGGAGCCGGGGCGATCGGCTGGCGTACGGGCGCGCTGCGTCAGGTGCTGCTCAAGGCGCTGAACGTGCCGCCGGCACCCAGCGCGAGCGCGCCGGCGACCGCGCCTTCGGCGTCGGCGAACGAGGCAGCGAGCGCGGTAGCGTCCGGTTCGGCGTCCGCTTCGGCAACCGTCTTGGCAAGCGCGGCACCGAGCGCGAGCTCAGCGCCGACGACCGGCGGAAAGACACCGGCGGCGCCCGGCCAACACGCGACGGCCACCGCGCACGGAACGCACGAGGCCACGACGCACGAAGTCCCGACGCACGAGGCGACGCACGAAGCGCCCGAGCATGAAGCGCCCGAGCACGAAGCAGCGACGCCCGCGCCAGCGTCGACGGGGGCCTCCGCTCCTTTCGACACCGCCGCTGCCAAGGAAGCGCTCACGACTGCTGCCGGCAACGCCGCGAGCTGCAAGGAAATGGGCGGCCCCACCGGCAACGGCAAGGTATCGGTCACCTTCGCGCCGAGCGGTCGCCCCACGTCGGTGGCGGTCACGGGCGATCTGGCCGGCACGACGGTCGGCTCGTGCGTGGCGCGGCTTTTCCGCGGCGTTCACTTGCCGGCCTTCGCCGGGGATCCCGTGACGGTGGCGAAGAGCTTCGCGATCGAGTGAGCACAAACGGCGACGGGCGCCGCAAGAGCGACGCCCGTCGAGACAGCCGCGGCTCGGCGCCGCGAGCCGTGTTACTCGGCCGCGACCTGGCTCGGCGCGAACGAGGTGCGGTCTCCGAGCACGGTCGTGCGCTGGTCGACCCAGCGCGTGCGATCGAAGGCGTCCAGGTTCTTGTTGAGGACCACCTGGAAGCACGCCGCGTTGCCTTGCTCGGCGACGAGCACGGACCAGGCGAGGAAGAAATGCCAGATGCGGTACCAGCGATCGCCGTACGCCGCAGTCACCGCCGCGCGGTTCGCGATCCAGTTGTCGTGCCAGCGCTTGATGGTAAATCCGTAGTGGATGCTGATGTTCTCGACGCTGTGCGTCTCCCAGCCCGCCTTCTCCATCGCCTTCAGCATGGCCGACGGGCACAGGCTCGCGTCCGCGCCCGGGAAGACGTACTTGTTCATGAACAAGCCCCAGATCAGATCCTCGGGACGGAGGCCGCGGCGCAGGCCCGTCCACTGCAGGAGGAAGAGACCGTCGTCCTCGAGCAGGTCGCGAACGAGCTCGTAGAAGGGCACGAGGTTCTTCACGCCCACGTGCTCGACCATCTCGAGGCTCGAGATCTTGTTGAAGCGCTGTTTCGGAATGTCGCGGTAGTCACAGCAGAGGATGCGCGCGCGATCCGCGACGCCCGCCTGTTGGATCCGGCCGTTGCCGAACTCGGTCTGACGCTCCGCGATGGTCACGCCCGTTGCGTCCGCACCGTACTGAACGGCGGCATGGCGAGTCAGCGTGCCCCAGCCGCACCCGATGTCGAGCAGTCGTTCGCCCTTCTTCAGGCCGAGCTTCTGGCACACGAGGTTCATCTTGTTGTCCTGCGCCTGCTCGAGCGAGTCGGCGCGGCTCTCGAAGAAACCGCTCGTGTAAACCATGCGCTCGCCGAGAAACCAGCCGAAGAAGTCGTTGCCGCGGTCATAGTGCTCGCGGACGATGCGCTGGTCCTGCGCCTTCGAATGGATCGTGACTTCCGGAATGAAGTTCGTGACCGCCCAGCGCAAGTGGTCGGTCGTGAGACGCCAGCTCACGAAGTCGTTGCGGCTCCGCAAAAGCGCGTAGATGTCACCCGGGATGTCCAGGTCGCCGTCGAAGTAAGCCTCGTACAGCGTTGCCATCGGGATGGGCGTGTTCGCGTAGCGACGGGCCAACTTTTGATCATGGAAGACGACGTAATCGGTAAGGCGCGGCATGGGCTCCTGGGTCCTCGCCCCGGGATTGGGGCCGAAACGACCGGGAGAGGAGCATGACCCCGCTTCGTTTCGCAACTCGCAAAACGCCCGACCCGGCTCGAAAGCCGGGCCCCGCCGCTAAAATCCTGGCTGAAGACGGGGGCTTGCGCACAAAAGTGAGGGAAATCTCGCTTTGGCCGGACGCATGCTACGTGAAGGACTTCCGAGGTCCACCGTGAGTCATAAGCGCGCGATCCACGTCCTCGGTATCGGCTTCACGGCACTCGTCGGTCTGTGTGGAACGCCACGCCTCGCTGCGGCGAACGGTGCTTTCCCAACGGTGAGCCAACTGGTCCCGGATCCGAGTGACGCCGATCATCTCGTCTTGCGCACCACTTTTGGGCTGCTCGTGACACGGGACCGCGGGGCGAGCTGGGATTGGTTGTGCGAAGAAGGCATGGGCTACAAGGACGTCCAGCCGCCCATGGCCGTCCTGCCGGGAGGAGTGATTCTGCTCGCCACTCCCGACGGAATCATGAGGAGCGACGCCGCAGGTTGCGACTTCGAACGCGCGAGCGGCATCGACGCGATGGTGCTCGACCTCGCCCGCGTTCCGACCGATCCGAACGGAGCCGTCGCCGTGAGCCTCTCCGGAACGGACGCGCAATTGTGGCGCACCGACGACGGCGGAATGACGTTCACGCCGCTCGGTGACGGCATCTCCGGCTTCATTCCGTCGACCGTCGACGTTGCGCCGACGGACGCGGACGTCATCTACGTGAGCGGGCTCGCCGGCACGCAAGGCTCGCTCGTGCGCACCCGCGACGGCGCGAAGACCTTCGACACGCTGCCGGTGCCGAACACCAGCACCTCGCGCCGCCCGTTCATCGCCGCGATCGATCCGAACGACGCGGGGACCGTGTACGTGCGTCTCGACGGCGAACCTTCGTCGCTCGAGGTCACGCACGACGGCGGCGACACGTTCGCGTCACCGCTCATGACGAGGGTGCCGGCGCTCGGTCTCGCGCTCTCACCGGACGGCAAGACCGTCATCGCCAGCAACTCGTACGACGGCACCTTCCGAGCGGACTCGACGAGCCTCGACTTCGAGAAAGTCGCATGCGGCGGGCCGTCGTGTTTGAGCTTCAGCGCGTCGGGGCTCTTCGGCTGCGGCGATCAAGGCGTCGACGGCTTCATCGTGGGGCGCTCGGACGACCTCGGCGCGAGCTTTCGAGGCGTCGTCGATCTCACCTGCGTCCGCGGGCCCGCCGCGTGCGGCGCGGCGACCACCATCGGCAGCGCGTGTCCCGGCGCCTGGCCCGCGACCCGCGACCAGATCGGCGCGAACGAGTGCTCGCCCCCCGACATCGAGCCCTATACGGGGTGCTTCGCCGGCGCCGGCGGGAGCACGGCGGCGAGCAGCGGCGGCACGGGACCGAGCGCGGGCGCAGGTGCCGGCGGAGCGGCGGGTGCGGGGCAGACGCCGCCAGCGAAGAGCGGCGGTGGTGGTTGCAGCGTCGGCGCGCGCAGGGGGTCTCCCGACGACGGCGCGTGGGCACTCGCTGCCGGTGTGTTCATGCTCGTGCGCCGGCGCCGCGGCTCGAACGCGAGGCGGTCGGCGTAGTGCGCGAGTTTCCGACCACGAGCGCGCGGCTCCGAGTCACGGTGCACGCGCTCGTCGCCGGAACGGTGGCGCTCGTCGCGTGCGCCTCGCCCCCACAAAAAAACGAAACCAGCTGCGTGGGTGGACTCCACACGGAGTGCATGCCGCTCTACGACCCGGCGGTTTTCCCGACGATCTTCGAAAAAATTCTGAAGCCGACCTGCGCGCAGGGCATGGGCACCTGCCACACTTCCGACGCCGCCATGGGGGATCTGGTGATGGAAGACGCGGACGACACGTACGCGCGCCTGCTCGGCCAACAAGACGGCCGTGCGCGGGTAAACCCGGGTGATCCGAGCTGCAGCTTGCTCGTCGAGCGACTCGAATCGAGCGATTCGGATTTTCGCATGCCGCCCGGACCCACGCCGCTCGATGCGGGAGCGCGCTGCGACATCGTGCAATGGATTGCGAACGGAGCCGCGCGATGACGCCGACGCAGGCGGTGCGCGTGCTGCGTGGAGCGGGGTTCGCCGCGTGCCTACTCGTGACCGCGTGCGGAGACGGCAGGTCGCCGAACGAGCCGTCGGCGACGTACCTCGATCGCGAGACCTTGATGGACCCCGCGACGTGCGCGACGTGCCACCCGAACCAGTACGCGGAGTGGGCGGGCAGCATGCACGCTTATGCCTCCGACGACCCGCTGTTCGTCGCGATGAACGCGCGCGGACAGCGGGAGGCGAACATCGGGAGCTTTTGCGTCAATTGTCACGCGCCGATGGCCGTACGCACGGGCGCGACCAGCGACGGATTGAATCTCGCCGAGCTGCCCGCCAAGCTCAAGGGCGTCACCTGCTTTTTCTGCCACACGGTGAACGAGGTGACCGGCAGTCACGACAATCCCCTCACCCTCGCGGCCGACACGACGATGCGCGGCGAATACACCGACCCGGTGGCGAACACCGCGCACCCTTCGACGCCGTCGACCCTGCACGATCGCGACCGGCTCGAGTCCGCGACGCTCTGCGGCGCGTGCCACGACATCGTGAACGGGCACGGCGCGCACATCGAGCGCACCTTCGCAGAATGGAAGGACACCGTGTTCTCCCATGAAGTGGTCGGACAAACGTGCGGCCAATGTCATATGGATGAGAGCAAGAATCTCCAGCCTGCGGCCGACGCACCCGGCGTGTTCGCGCGGAGGACGCACAGTCACTCGTTCCCGGCCGTGGACGTGCCGCTCACCGGTGCGCCGAACGACGAATTGAAAGCCTCCGTCCAATCCTTTCTCGATACCGCGCTTCAGAGCGCCGTGTGCGTGCGCGGCGCGGGGGCGGTCACCGATCTGCGCGTGATCCTCGACAACGTCGCGGCCGGTCACAGCTTTCCGAGCGGCTCCGCCCAGGATCGACGCGCGTGGGTCGAGGTCGCGGCTTATGCCGGGGAGGCTCGCATCTACTCGAGCGGCGCCGTGCCGGCCGGGACGTCGGTGACCGAGCTCGAAGACCCGGACGTCTGGTCCATGCGCGACTGCCTGCTCGACGAGAGCGGCGCGCCCACGCACGATTTCTGGGGCGCCGCGTCCGTGGAGACGAACCTCCTGCCCGGCCAGGCCACGTTCGACCAGACCGACCCGCGCTATTATCAGAGCCACGTCGTCCAGAAGTACCCGCGCGACGAGAACGGCTTTTTGAGCGCGTACCCCGATCGCGTCACCGTGTCGTTGAAGCTTGCGCCCTTCGGGCTCGACGTCTTCGACGATCTCGTCGCGAGCGGCGATTTGATCGACACGGACACGTACACGGTGTCGGAGCTCCGCGACGCGCTCGCCGCCTACACGCTCGGCAACGAGCTCGAGTGGACCCCCGCGACGGCGGCCAAATCGTTCGTCGTGGACGGCCTGCCGATGTCCTGCAAGAGCGACACGGCGCTCAATTTCGCCGCGGACACCGTGCCCGCGACGAATCATACGGAATGCGCCCCGTGAGCACCCGCCGCGCGGTTCGGGCCGGAAGGGGCCGGTTCAGCCTTCGATGCAGAAGTAAAAGGTCGCTGCGTCCACCGGCTTTTCGTCGGCGGGGTCGGCGTAATAGTCGAGAGTGATACGCCAGACGCCGGGCATGAACAGGTAAACGGGCTTGACGGTGTAGCTGCCGCTCGCCGCGTCGAAGGAGACGACGGGCGGCACGGAAGTGCCGTGGCCGTGGTCGGGCATGAAGAGCTCGACCGCGAGCGTGCCGCTCATGGCGGCGCCGCCCGCGTCCGTGATCGTGAGCGTCCAGGTGTTCGCGCCCTTGGCGGGCGGCGCGGGATCACTCTCGGTGAGCTCGAAGGCGAGCACGCCGTTGTCGCCCGGTTTTACGAGCTTGGCCGTGTAGGTATCGACGCGCGCGTCGTCGCTGCACGAAACGTCCCCCGAGAACGCACCGCCCTCGGCGCCCGCGTCCGAGGTCGGGCTCGGAGCGGACGGCGCACCACCGCAGCCGCTCATGAGGACGGCGGCAGCGAAAAACCCGCGTAGACGAGCGAAGCCTTGCATCGGAGCGCGGAAGGAAGCGTAGCCTCATTCGCCGCGCCGGCCATGCTCGATGCTTGCATCGACCGCTGCTTCGGCACAGGCTGATGTTCGGATGCGCCCGCGAGCTCGTTGGTTTCGGGCGCTCGTCTTCGCGCTGGTGGGCTGCGGGTCGAACGACGGCTCGGACGGACATTCCAAGGGCTGCAAGCCGGGGCTGCCGACGACCGACGCCTGCGGGGCGAGCGCGCCGAGCTACGCGACGGACATCGCCCCGCTCGTCCGAGAGCGCTGCTTGAGCTGCCATTTCGCGGGCAACACGAACTCGAGCGTCGTGCTCGAGACACAGGCCGAGATCCACCAGCGAGCGCAGCTCGTGGAGACGCAGGTCTATCGCTGCTCCATGCCGCCCCCGGGTGAAGCGACACCCCTCGCCGAAGACGAGCGCGCCGAGCTCTTGCAGTGGCTCGTCTGTGGCACGCCGAACAACTGATCCGTGACGCGCGGAGCCCGATGGCCGCGGCGGAACGCTCTTGGGGGTTGACGCCGGGCGCGCGTGGCACAAAAGCGCCGCGGTGAACTCGCTTGGCTCGCTCTCGCGTTTTGGTTTTTCTATCCTTTCTGCGCTCGCGTTCGGCGCGCCCGGTTGCGCGACTCAAAAGACGGACGACGGCGACCAGAGCTCCGTCGCCTGCATGAACTCGGGAGGGCCGCTGGAAAACGGCAGCGTGGACATGCATTGCGTGGACTCGACGAGCGGCGACCCGATCGCCCAGAGCGTCGGAAAGTGCGTGCGGGACATCGACAAGAGCGGCGGCATGGCCGGCGCGGGGGGCAGGGACGGCATGGACGGCGCCGCGGGAGCCGGCAGCGGCGAGGAGACCTTCGCCGTGCTCGCATCGCATGTGGGCGCGGACGACGACTGCAAATACGATGTGAGCTTCACGACTTCATGTATCGAAGTCGGTCACGACGCCACGTTTCGAGTGACGCTCACCGCGCGCGCGGACGGCTCGCCGGCGACGGGCGCCCACCCCGACAGCCCGGAGATTTATCTCGAGTCCGACCCGTCGCACATCTCCCCGAGCGTCGCCATCACCGCGCCCGAGGATCCACCGGGCACCTACACGATTGGCCCCATCGACTTCGATCAACCGGGACGGTGGGTCGTGCGGTTCCACTTCTATGAGACGTGCAGCGATCTCCCGCTCGACTCTCCGCACGGACACGTCGCGTTTTATATCGACGTGCCGTAATCTTTTCGACGGAGCCCGCGCAACTGCGACCGGCGACGACCGATAGCCCGGTATGACCATCTCCGTCGACGGGGTCAGACTGGAGGCGACGGCGTCTTCGGGACCACAGGCCACAGAGCTTGCGCGCGCGCCGGCGAGCACCGCAAAAGCTTCCGATTTTGCGCGCCTCTGGCGGCAGGTCGGACGGGAGATCGACCGCGGTGAAGCGTTGATCGGCTCGGCGCGGCAAGCCGCCGTGGGACGAATGGACGCCGGGACCTTGATTGCGCTTCAAGCCGGCATCTACCGATACGGCGAGGCGATCGACTTGACGGTCAAGCTCGTGGATCGAGCGAGCACGGCGGTCCGAACCATCCTCGAGAGTGGTCGTTGAGGTCATGACGCTCGTGGTCGAGACGCCGGCGCGCCTTGCTCGAGGTCGAGCTTCGTGTTTGACTCACGCCGACTGGATGCCGTCGCCGTCAGGACCTGAACGCCGCTACGCCGCAATGATGCGGGCGCTCGCTGCGTTCGTCTCGTGTGGGGCGGCGTGGGCGGTCGTGGTGGCGCAGCTCACGACGGCGCTGCATTTCGCGCTGATTTCCCACGAAGTCTGCGCCGATCACGGCGAGCTCGTGCACGGCTCGCCTGGCGTGCGCCACCTGCGCTCGCGCGCGCACGAGACTGTCGCGACCACCGGCGCTGCGCAGACCGAACACGAGCATTGTCCGCTCTTGAGCCGCCGGCTCGAGCGAACGGCCGTGCTCGACGTGCCGGGGGTCCGTTTGCCGGACGTCGCCTGCACCTTCGTCAGCGGAGTCGTCCACGCGAGCGGCCGCCTACCGACGCGCAGTGAGCTCCTGTTGTCGGCGCCGAAGCAGTCACCGCCAGTCTAGCGCGCGCCGTGCGCCCAACGATCGACCCGTCGAGCTCGCCGTTCGAGCAGGCGATGGAGCGCGCCTGCGCTCGCCTGCCACTTTTGCGCCTTCAATCGAAGAGAGCGTTGCCACGCCGTCGACGCACCCTGCGCAATGCACGGGGCCGTTCGCCTGCCGCTCTACAGCCGGAATCCATCGATGTCATTTGCCTCCGTCCCCCTTCGCGCGCGGCGTTTTTGCCGTGCGCTCAGTGTCGTCATCGCTTGTGGAACGACCAGCTCGCTCGCAAGCGCGGCTGACGTCGTGCCACCCACGCTCGTTCAAGACGCGGCGCCCCTTTGGCCGGGGTCGCCGGCGGACCACGACGTCGTCGTGCCCGTGCTGCTCACCGTGCGAGTCGACGGCAGCGTGGCGCGCGTGGAGGTGGTCGAAAGCCGCGGCGCCGACTATGACCGCGCCGCTTCCGTAGCCGCCGCAGAGTGGCGCTTCAGGGCTGCCACCCGCGACGGCGTGCCCGTCGCGGCGCGCATCCGCGCCGAAGTGCGCTTTACGGCACCGCCTGCAGCGACCGCTCCGAGCCAATCGTCCGCCGCACCGGCGGCTCCCGTTCCCCCTGCCCCGCCTCCGGCCGCTCCCGCTCCACAGGCAGCGGCAACGCCGCCCCCCGTGGCTCCAGCCTCCCCTGCGCCCGCCGCACCGGTCGAGGTCGTGGTCGAAGGCACGTTACAACCGCCGTCGCGGGGGGCGTCCGACTACACGACGCCCATCGCCGAGCTGAAGCGCGTGCCGCGCAAGAACGCGAGTGATCTATTGAAGCTCGCTCCCGGCGTCTACCTCACGAACGAAGGCGGCGAAGGCCATGCCGAGCGCATCTACCTGCGTGGCTTCGACGCGCGTGAGGGCCAGGACGTCGAAGCGAGCGTCGACGGCATCCCCATCAACGAGAGCGGCAACCTGCACGGCAACGGCTTCGCGGATCTCCATTTCATCATCCCGGAGCTCGTGCATTCGCTGCGCGTACTCGAGGGTCCGTTCGATCCGCGTCAGGGCAACTACGCGGTCGCGGGCAGCGCCGACTATGAAACCGGCCTCACCGAGCGCGGCCTCAGCGCCAAGCTCACGGGCGGGTCGTACGGCACGGAGCGAGCGCTCGTGCTCTACGGCCCGCCCGGACAGAGCATGCACACTTATGCCGGCGCCGAGCTCTACAAGACCGACGGCTTCGGCCAGAATCGCGACGCCCGCCACGCGGCCGCGATGGGCCAGTACGAAGCGCGCAGCGGCAAGCACACCGTCTTTCACCTGAACGGCGCCGCCTATACCGACGACTATCACAGCGCCGGGCTCGTCCGCGCCGACGACGTGGCGAGCGGGCGCATCGGCTTTTACGGTACGGAAGATCCGCGCCAGGGCGGCGACGGCTCACGCCTGCAAGCCGCCGCCGACGTGCAGACACGTGCCGGCGACTTCGGCTTTTATCAGCAATTTTTTGCCATCCGGCGCGGCATGCGCCTGCGCGAGAACTTCACGGGCTTCCTGCTCGATACGCAGGAAGCGATTCAAGCGCCCCACGCGCAACGTGGCGACCTCTTCGACTCGCACGTGGACGAGACGACGCTCGGCGCACGCGGCTTCGCGCGCACCGAAGGCCGCGCCCTTGGCCAAAAGCAAGAGCTCGAGGTCGGCTATTTCGCGCGAGGCGATCACGTGGACGCGCTCCGTGAGCGCGTCGCCGCGGCGACCGGCGTGCCGTACAAAAAGGACACCGACCTCCACTCCGATCTCGCAGACATAGGGATTTACGCCGACGCCGCGCTCCGGCCCTCGAGGACGCTCACGCTACGCGCCGGCGCTCGCGCCGATCTCTTCAGCTACGACGTGCTCGATGCCTGCGCCGTCCAAGACGTTTCGCTGCCTTCGTCGAGCAGCCCGCCGGGCGACGCGAGCTGTCTCGACCAGGAGCGTGGCGGAGCACATCGCGAGCCGGATCAACGCTCTTCGACGGCGAGCACGAAGCTCATGCCCCGCGCCGCGCTGCTGCTCGGTCCCTTTTCGAATTTCATGTTTTCGCTCGCCTGGGGTCAAGGTGTTCGCTCGATCGATCCCTCGTACGTCACGCAGGACGTGAAGACGCCGTTCGCGAGCGTCGAGTCGGAAGAGGGCGGCGTCGTCTTCGCGCGGAGCTTCGATGCGCTCTCCCTCGTCGCGCGCTCGGTCTTTTTCCGCACCCATGTCGATCGCGACCTCGTCTTCAGCGAAACGCAGGGACGCTCGGTGCTCGGCGGCGGCACGACGCGGACGGGCTGGACCGGCGCCGTGCGCCTGACGAACGCGCTGATCGACGAAAATGCCAACGTCACGCTCGTGCGTTCGGCGTTCGACGACACGCACCTGCTCGTGCCCTACGTGCCGGACATCGTCGTGCGCTCCGACACGGCGCTCGGCGCCGATCTGCCGTTCTCACCTTTCGGGCACACGCCGCACGGTTCGCTCGCCGTCGGCGCGAGCTACGTCGGACGCCGCGCTCTACCCTACGGAGAGCGCAGCGACACCATTTTCACGCTCGATGGGTCGGCGGCGGTGCGGTATCGCGCCTTCGAGCTCACGCTCGCCGTCACGAATCTGCTCGACACGCGCTATCGCCTCGCCGAGTACGATTTCGTCTCGAACTTCCCGGCGACGCCGGGCGCCGCGCCGACGCTCGTCCCGGCGCGACACTTCGCGGCGGGCGCGCCCCGCATGCTGTTCCTCTCGCTCAGCGCCACCTTCGGCGCGGGAGATTCCTGATGTTACGCGCGCTCCTGCTCTGCTGCTCCGCGTTCGCGCTCGGCGGCTGCGTCGGCTCGACGGGCGGCGATCTCTTCGAGTTCGACGCGTTCGCGCGTGGTCACGCCGGCGCCAGCGCGCCCTTCGTGAACGGCAAGGGCTACACGGTCGCGCTCACGCGGGCGCACGTGCGGGTCGGCGCCGTTTACCTGAATCGCGCCGTTCCGACCTCGGTCTCGTCGAACACCTCGTGCACGCTCGCAGGCATCTACGTCGCCGAGGTCACGAGCCCGCTCGAGGTGGACGCGCTCTCGCCGGAGCCGCAGCCCTTCGCTGCGAGCGGCGAGGCGACCAGCGACACGGCTCGCACCGGCGAGGTCTGGCTCACCGGCGGCGACGTGAACGAGCCCGACGATCCGACGGTGATTCTCGACGTGGCCGGGAGCGTCCAACGCGGCGGCACGAGCCTACCGTTCGAAGGGCGGCTCAGTATCGGCGAAAACCGCGTCGCGCCCACGCCGCCGGCAGAGCCCGGTCAAAGACCCATCTGCAAGGAGCGCATCGTTTCACCGATCGTCGTCGACGTAGCGCCGGTACGCGGCGAGAAACTCGCGCTCACCATCGACCCGCGGAGCATGTTCGCCAACGTCGACTTCTCCGAGCTCACGCTCGGCGACGACGGCATCCTGCATTTCGACGACGACCCGAACACGGCGACGCCGGCGAGCACGAATCTCTATATCGGCCTACGCGCGACGAGCAGCGTGTATGCCATCGGCTTCGAGCCGGGAGCCCCGCGATGACCGCGCCGCGCGTGGGGATCGGTCATTTTGCAGGCTGCGCGGCCTTCGCCGCCTGCTTGGCCTGTTCGACGAGCGCGGAGAACGGCGGCAGCATCACCGTCCAAATCTCGGGTGAGGCAGCGGCGACCGAAGGCTTCTCGTTTCCAGCGGGCAGCGACGTCACCTTCGAAGACGGCTGGCAACTGCGCTTTTCGCACGTGCTCGTGACGGTCGCGGACGTGACGCTCTCGGAGAATCCCGACAAGGCACCCGCGGACCAAGCGCAGACGGACGCCGCCGTGGCGCGGGCGGCCGGCCCGTGGGCGGTCGACCTCGCGCTCGGGGGCAACGCCGTCGCCGCGGGAGGCGAAGGCAGCGCGGTGCCGCTCGCGCGCATCGACGACGAAAACCTGCACGGCGGGGACGCCTTCGCGCCCGATCGTCGCTACGCGTTCGGCTATCGCATCGTTGTCGCGTCGGCGGACGCGGTACACGTGAACTTCGCGGGCGACGGCGAAGCCGAAGCGCTCTACACGCGCATGCTCGAAGAGGGCGACGCCGTGCTCTACGCGGGCACGGCGACCTTCGTCGGTACCGACTGCGCCGCGAGCGACAAGTCGTACGATTTCGGAGCCCTGCCGCGCGTGGTGCCCTTCGAGCTCGGCTTCGCGACGCCGACGACGTACGTCAACTGCCAGAACGCACAAAACCAAGGCGAGCCGTTCGAGGGTGAGGACTATCAGCGCGGCATCGCGGTGTTACCGAACCAGCCGGCGCTCGCGCAAATTACCCTGCACCTCGAGCACCCTTTCTTCTCGGACACCGTCCACGACGCGCCGCTTTACTTCGATCAATTGGCCGCGCGCTTCGCGCTGGGCGCCGGACGACCTCTCGTGTCGGCCGACCTCGACGCCCTGGATCCGACAGGCCTGACGGATCTTTCGGGTGCCGCCTTGCCTTGGCGCGATTGCCCTCACGGCGCCGTCGCGGCAACGCCCCCGCCCGGCAGGCAACGAAGTTTCGGCGTCGGTCACGTGCTCGTGGATCCGGCGGGCAACCCTGCCGGGGTATTCCGCAATTACCGGGACTTCGTCGCCTACGTCCAAAGCACGCAGGGGCACCTGAACGGCGGTGAAGGGCTCTGCTACGTCGCGCGCGACTACCCTTCTCCCGAGTAAATTGGCCCGGCCTATACGCCGCTATGGCGATTCTCGAGCTGTCGTGCAAAAAACTGCGCCCATGCGGAAGGTCTCGCGCGTCATTTTCGCGCTGGTCGCGGTGTGTCTGTGTCTGACGAGCCTCTGGGCTTTCGCCGACGGCGGCGGCGCGCGGCCCGCCTCCGCAACTGGTGATTTGCTCTTCGGCAAGCGACCGCTCAAGACGGACGCGCACCGCCGCGTCGAGGCCCTGACCGACGGGCGCCGGGGTCGCGAGGGCGATTCGTGGAAGAGCCTCGCGACGGTACCGCTCGCCGGCCGCGATACGTACGTGACCTACGACCTCGGGCAGGTGACGCCGATCGCGGCGGCCTGGCTTCAGGGCGACAACAACGACACGTACGAAGTCGAGATCTCCTCGGACGGCGAGCACTTCAGCTCGCTCTGGATCGCGGGAGTCGTGCACCAGGGTGGCCTGCGCACGCGCACGACCACCGACTTGCATGCGAGCGGACGTTACGTGCGGCTGCATCCGCGCGGCGGCGACGGTTTCTTCGGCGTCACGGAACTCGAGCTGTTCAGCAGCGTACCCACCGACTTTCCGGGCAAGGTGCCGGAAATTCGCTCGGGGTCGCTCGACGCCCACTTCCGTGACGCCACGGTTCTGTTCGGCCTCGCGCTGATGGCCCCGCTGCTCCTCTTCCGCGGGCTCAAACCTGCCCTCGTCGCGCTCGCGCTCGGCGTGGCCGTGTTCGGGCTCTACGAGTTCGTGCACGCCTACCTCGACGCGCTGCCGATCGACTCGCGCGAGGTGTCGCTCGTGCGCGGCACCGTCGGCCTCGCCGCCGCGCTCACGGTCGCGCGCGAGCTCTTCTCACCGAAGCGCTTCGCGCCCTTCCGCGGCGTGACCCTCGGTACCCTCGGTCTCACCGGCGTGCTCGGCGTCGTCTGCTTCTACAACCTCGCGCAGCCGCAGTTTTACAGCCACGGCCACGACGAGTGGACGTTCGCTCACTACCTCGATTTGCGCCAGTACTACACGACGGCGAAATACTTTCGGGAGCTCGGCTACCGCGGCATCTACGAGGCCGACGTCGCGACGTACCTCGAGGACCACCCGGAGCGGCGCGAAGCGATCCAAGACATTCCGATGCGAGACCTCCACTCGCACCGCATGAGCACGCCGGCCCAGCAGGAAGCGCGCATCGCCAAGATCAAATCGCGCTTCACCCCCGAGCGCTGGGAGGAGCTGAAAGAGGACGAGCGCTGGTTTCGCGACTCGATGGGCAACTCTCACTGGCTCGAGATGCTGTGCGACTTCGGCGGCAATGCGACGCCCGTCTGGATGACGATCGCGCATTTTCTGTTCACGGCGGTGCCGCCGTCGAACACGGGGTTCACGCTGCTCGGTCTCATCGACCTCGCACTCCTGTCCGGCATGTTCCTCGCCGTCTGGCGCTGTTACGGCCCGCGCACGGCCCTGATCGTGATGACCGTGTTCGGCGCGAACGACTTCATCATGTACGGGACGAACTGGGGCGGCGCGACGCTTCGGCACGATTGGCTCGCCTACATCGGCTATGGCTGCTGCGCGCTCAAGAGAGAGCGCTGGACGCTCGGGGGCGCGTTCCTCGGCATGTCGATGATGATCCGCGTGTTCCCGGCGCTCTCGATCGCGGGGGCGGCGCTGCCGGCCGGATTGCGCCTGCTCCAAACGGTCGCGAAGGAGCGCCGCCTGCCGGCGCTCCGCGACATCCTCGCGCGCGAGCGCGGAACGGTGCGGATGCTGCTCGGCGCGGGGGCGACGGTCGCGATCACGTTCGCGATCTCCGCGGCGGTGCTGTCGCCCGCGGCGTGGCCCGACTGCCTGAAGAAAATTTCGCAGCTCGCCTCCGACAGCCACCCCGCATCCATCGCGCTCCGCTCGCTCATCGGCGGCTGGGAGGAAAACCAGGCGAACGTGATTCGCAATCGCATGCCGCTCTTCGTCGTGGCGGTCGCGCTCTACGTCGGGCTCGTCGGGCTGGCGGCGCGCCGCCGTCGCATGGACCAGGCCGCGCTGCTCGGGATGATCCTCGTGCCAGTGCTCACCTATCCGGCGAACTACTATATCCACTTCGTTTTCTTGTTACCGCTGCTCGCCACCGAGCGGCGACCCGAAACGCCGGCGGCTCCGCCCGTTTCCCTCGTCGACGGCGGCGTATGGCTCACGCTGCTCTTCATGTGCGCCGCGCAGTACTTCACCGTGATGGTGTCGGACCTCGCCCTCCACTTCTATTTCGAGACCGTCGTGCTCTTCACGACGCTCACGATCTTGCTCGCTCTGCTGGTCAAGGACGACGTCGCGGCCTGGGCCAACGCCGAGCCCCCGGCGCCGAGCGCGCCTGCGTGAACCACGCGCGCGCCGCCTGCGCGCGAAAACGCGTCAGCCCGTCTTCAGATCGGCGGGCAAGGAGAGCGGCCGCCGGATGAACGACGGCACCTCTTGGCGGCCGATCGATTCCCAGACCTCGGGATTGAAGTACGCGCGCGCCCGCCCGTCGCCGAGCACGAGGTTCGCGACGTTCAGCGCCATCTCGAGCATGCGCGACTTGATGAGCATGTGGACGACGGCCGCATCGTGCTGGCGGAACCAAGCGGTCATTACTTCGCGAAATTCCGTCGTGTGCATCTTCGTCTCGGCGCCGTCGACCATGAGCACGTAACGGCCGGACGTGCGGATCTGCCGCTCGCCGTCGTCGATCACGTGGCGCGCGAAATCGAGGGTCATGATCCCCCTCCGCACGTGCAACGACACGCCACGCCCGAAGTCGTGGATCTGCACGATTCCCTGCGAATCGAAATGAATGACGCTGCCGTCGTCGAGGTTGCGCGAATTCATCGGGTTTCCCCCCGCGGGCGGATCACCAAGGCTAGCCGAAAACGGGCTCTCCTCCTAGTCGAGCCCGCCCGGGTGACACATTCACGGGTGAATACTCACGATGGTGCCGCCCTCGAAGGGCTCACCCGCGTAGGCGCCGTGCCAATGCTCGGGCACCGACGGTGTCGACCACAGGAACACGTAGCGGGCGTCGATGGGAGCGAGATTCACGCAGCCGTGCGAGCGACCCCGCCCGAAGTCGTCGTGCCAGTAAGCGGCGTGGAGCGCGTAGCCGCCCTTGAAGTACTGCACCCACGGCACGTCGCGAAGCTCGAACTCGTGATCGGCGACGGAGGAGTCCATCGTCGTCGTCACGTGCTTTTGGTAGATGCGGAACAAACCCGTCGGCGTGCTGTGCGTCGTCGTCGGGTCGCCGAGCCCGTCGCGACCGGTCGAGACGAGCGTCGCGTAGACGGGACGGTCACCTTCCCAGAGCACGAGGGTCTGGTTCAGGATCGAGATGTCGATCCACTTCGTGCCCTTGCGTGCGTACGACGGCAGCGTGCTCGATTTGGCGATCGTGCGAAGCTCGCTGCTCTTCAGCCAGCGGCCGCCGCGCGTTTCGACCATGCGTCCGTCGCCCGAACCGCGCACGTTGCCGGTGAGCGGGACGAACGAGCGAAACGCGATCGGCTCGCCCTGACTCACGCTCCCGCCCGACACTTCCCAATAGTGCGCCGCTTCGGCGTACACGAACGCCGCCGGCAAGCCGGTCGCGCGGATGTCGTCGCCGTGGAAGGGCGAGCCGCTGTCGGGTTTCAGCTTGTCGGCGGGCAAGAGTCGCGCGTCCGTCGTGATCGCAAAGCGCCGCCCCTGCGCCTCCGGTCCGGCGACGAAGGACCCGATGAGCGCGAAGCCCGCGTGCCGGCGGCTCCGATCCGCAATGACCGCGTAGGCCGGCGCCTTGAAGCTCGACAGATTCGGGATGCGACGTCCGCCGGCGAGCCACCAAGGTGGGTGATCGTCGCCGTGGCCACCGAAGCGCGCACTTTCGTCGAGCGGGATGGCCGCGCTCGGCGTCGGCCCCTTCGCGAGGCCCTGCCCGTCGAGCGGCACGTCGTTCGCCCCCACCTCCAAGCGATCCCATTCGGCGTGGAGCTTCTTCCAGCTTCGAAGGTGCCGGTCGAGCCGAGCCTCGTACGTCTCCTGCTCCTCGGCGTTCGGGACGCGCAGGTAGTTCGGCGCTATCGCGCGCAAGAAGGCGTATTTGTACGGCATCGGCTTCTGCCGATCCGGCTCGACGTCCATGGCGCGGGCGACGGGGTTGTCGAGCTTGATGGTCGCCTCGGGGCCGACGCAAACGAAGCCGACCGGCCGGACCGCGTACCAGCCGCCCGCGCATTCCCGGAGGGTGACGGGCTTGTCCGAGCGCGAAACGCGGGCGCCGGCGCGCAGGTAGCCGATCACCTCGGCGCTCGGCAGCGGGCGTTTGCGCACGGGGACCAACATGGAGAGCGGCGCGAGCTTGGGCCCGTCCTCGGCCGGGACGGGCACCTTGGCCCACTCGTCGGCTTCGAGGGAGGGTCCACCGTTCGCGGGCGCTAGTTTCATGGCCGGCGGATCCGCACTGGTCTCGCGTCCGGCGCAGGCCGCGAGCAGCAGCGAGCCGAGGAGAGCCAGTGAGGCGGCGCGAGGACGAGCTCGAGTGCGCACACCCGTGGGATGCCAAAGGCTGCGCGGGCTGGCCCAATTTTCTGCGGCGTTTCGCGCTGGCGCGCGTGCAATTCACGGGCTCCGGTCGTTCCAACCTGGCGCGAAGCCCGCCGCGATGGTTCCATGCGCGTGGCCGCAAGGACGCGGCCGCCAAAGGAACAGACGGGCATCAGGATGGCCAAGGACACGCTCTCCATCACCGACAATCGCACCGGCAAGACGTATGAGCTCGCGATCAGCGACGATACGATCCGCGCGAACGACCTGCGTCAGATCCGCGTCAACGAGACCGACTTCGGGTTGATGACGTACGACCCCGGCTACTTGAACACTGCGTCGTGCCGCTCGTCGATCACGTACATCGACGGCGACAAAGGCATCCTCCGCTACCGCGGCTACCCGGTCGACCAACTCGCGGAGAAGGCGACGTATCTCGAGGTCGCGTACCTGCTCATCAACGGCGAGCTCCCGACCAAGACGGAGCTCGAGACGTTCGTCTCGAACGTGACGCACCACACGTTCGTCCACGAAAACGTGCGGAGCTTCATCGACGGGTTTCGCTACGACGCGCACCCGATGGGCATGCTGGTCGCTACGGTCGGAGCGCTCAGCACGTTCTATCCCGAGGCCAAGCACGTGCTCGACGGCGACATTCGTCGCGCGCAAATGGTGCGGCTCATCGCCAAGATGCCGACGCTCGCGGCGTGGAGCTACCGGCACAGCATGGGGATGCCGTTCGTCTACCCGAACAACGAGATGAGCTACAGCGAGAACTTCCTCTGCATGATGAAGCGCATCGCGGAGCCGAAGTTCGAGGTGCACCCCGAAATCGTGCGCGCGCTCGACGTGCTCTTCATCCTGCACGCCGATCACGAGCAGAATTGCTCGACCAGCGTCATGCGCGGCGTGGGTAGCTCGCGCGCCGACCCGTACGTCGCCGTCGCCGGCGCCGCGGCGGCCCTCTACGGTCCGCTCCACGGCGGCGCGAACGAAGCCGTGTTGCGCATGCTGCGCGAGATCGGCAGCGTCACGAACATCCCCGCCTTCGTCAAGGAAGTGAAGGGCGGAGGCGGCCGCCTCATGGGCTTCGGACACCGCGTCTACAAGAACTACGATCCGCGCGCGAAGGTCATCAAGCGCCTCGCCGATCAGGTCACGGATCTCGTGGGCAAGAAGAGCCCCCTCTTGCCGGTCGCGCTCGAGCTCGAAAAGATTGCGCTCTCGGACGAGTACTTCGTCTCTCGCAAGCTTTACCCGAACGTCGATTTCTACTCGGGGCTCATCTACGAAGCACTTCAGATCCCGGTCGACATGTTCCCGGTCTTGTTCGCGATTCCGCGCACGTCCGGCTGGCTCGCCCAGTGGGAAGAGATGCTGCTCGACAAGGACCAGAAGATCGCGCGCCCGCGCCAGATCTACACGGGCGAAGGTGAGCGGAAGTTCGTGCCGATCTCCGATCGCCGCTCGGCGGCCGGTGGCCCCGCGCAGAGCAAGCCGCGCACAGAAACCGACTGACCGATTCGGAGGCGCGCGGGGGCGCGATTGATTCGACGCCCTCACCGCACTAATCTCCCGGGCTCGTCCGGCCGAGGCTCGTTTGCGGGCACGCGCCGGGAAAGGTTCTCGGGAGATGCGAACGAAGCTTTTGCTCGGGTACGGTGTCCTCACCGTTTCGATTCTTTTCGTCGGCTGCGTGGTGACGACTGAGCACCCCGCTGATTCGGCGCCCCCTGCCCCGCCCCCGGCCGCGACGGCCGCCACGGCAGCGGCGCCCACGCCGGCGCCGCCCCCTGCTCCCACGCCGGAGCCGCCGGTTCCGACGGCGACGGCGACCGCGGCACCAGTGCCGTCCGGTCCGCCGCCGAAGCCGTCGATGCGCAGGCCGGGCAGCCCCACCCCCAACGCCGCGAGCGCGGACGGAGGCACCTGATGGCGACCGCCGCGGAGCTCTTCGAGCGCATCGGCCAAAAGATCGCCGGTAAGAGCGACCTTTCGAGCAGCATCGGCGCCGTTTACAAGTTCGTGCTCGACGGCGCGGGCGGCGGCACCTGGGTCGTGGATCTGAAGCAAGCCCTCGCCGTCACCCAGGGCGACGGCCCCGCGGGCTGCACCGTGCTGATGTCGGCCGCGGATTTCGTCGACCTCTTCGAGGGGCGCGCCAACGGTCAAGCGTTGTTCTTCTCGGGCAAGCTCAAGGTCGAAGGCGACATGGGACTCGCGCTCAAGCTGCAGCAGCTCACGGGCCTCTTGAAATGACCGTCCGTAAGTCCGAGCGGCCGGCAATCGGTCGGCTCGGCAAGTCGTCGCCCGGCTTCACGAAGACGCCGGTCCTCGGCAAAAACACGCCCATCGCAAAGACCACGCCGCGGCCGAGCAAACGCCCCGCGGCCGACGCCGTGCAGAACAAGAATTTCGCGGCGACCTGGCCGCTCTTCGGGGACGCGGGGCCGGCCTTTCCGGCGCACCCTGCCACGACGGTGCATCAGCTCGCGCCGCCGAGCGCCGATCTCGCCGCGCTCGCCGGGCAGCCGTCCCCCCCTTCGGAGACGGCGAAAGACGCCGAACGACAACGGCGCCGGCTCCCGAGCGCGCTCCGGGGCGACGCGCCGGAGTGGCTCCGTGCCGCCACGTCCCTCGCCGAGTGGCTCGACGAGCGCATCGAGAAGGGCAGCGTCGAGCCGCACGAGCAGGCAGCGATCGCGCGCACCTGGGCGGCGTTCTGTCTCGGCGGGGCCACGGAGCCGCAGATCCTCCGCGTCGCGCACATCGTGCAACGCGCGCACACGGCCATCCGCGAGAGCCCGCGCGGTCACCAGGACTTGCAGGCGGCGTTTCACGCGGCCGCGGGCGTGCTTCACTCGGGGCTGCCGACCGTCTTCAAGCAGCGGATGCCGCTCGAACGCGTGGTCTACGTCGTACGGCGCCTGCGCGAAGAGGCCGATTCGTGGACGGCGATCGTCCAGGGCACGACGGAGCTCCTCGGTTGGACCGACTACGCGCGCGTGCACGCGGCGACGGCGATCCGCGCCGTGCTCGAGCGGAGCCGGCCGCGATGAGCGCGGGCGCGGCCCACACGGTCGCGTTCATGGGTCCGCTCGGGACTTTCTCGGACATCGCCGTGCGCGCGACGTTTCCGCAGCGACCCACGGTGGAGGTCTCCACCATTCCCGCCGTCATCGACTGCGTCGAGCGGGGCGACGCGGAGGTCGGCGTCGTCCCCATCGAGAATTCGACCGAAGGCGGCGTGAGCGCGACGCTCGCGTCGTTGCTCGAGAGCTCGCTGCTCATCCGCGGCGAGCTCGTGATCCTCGTCTCACTCTGTCTCGCGGCTCGCCACGCCGAGCTCGACCGCATCAAGCGCGTCGTGTCGCATCCACAGCCGCTCGGCCAATCGCGGCGTTGGCTCGAGCGGCAGCTCCCGCACGCGGAGCTCGTGTCCATGTCGTCCACCACCGCGGCGGCGCGTGAAGCGGCGCGCGACGACGCGACGGCCGCCGTCACGAGCCGGCTCGGCGCGGAGCTCTCGAGCCTCGTGATCATCGCCGAGGGCATCCAGGATCACGCCGAAAACGCGACCCGCTTCGTGATCGTCGGTCACGAGGACTCGGCTCGAACCGGGCACGACAAGACGAGCCTCGTGTTCTCGACGCCTCACGCGCGCGGCGCGCTCCGCCGCGCGCTCGCCGCGTTCGACGACGAGGGCATCAACCTCACGCGCATCGAGTCGCGGCCGGCGCCGAGCCGCCGTTGGGAGTACGTCTTTTTCACCGACCTCGAGGGGCACCGGGAGGATCCGCACGTCGCCCGGGCGCTCGCGCGGCTCACACACGAAGGCGGCACCGTGCGCGTGCTCGGCAGCTACCCGCGCGCGGGCGACCCGCTCGAATAAACCTGTCGTTTCAGTCGGTTACATTTCCTCACCTGCGCGTCCGCCTACCGCCATTTACGTTGCACCCCTGAGCATCTATACGTGTAGGCAGAAGTGGGCACCGAGCGAGCGGAAGAGAGAGCGGTCGAGCCACGCTCGGCGGAGAGCGGGCTCAGGCCGAAGCGGCGTTTCATCCCCGTCCTACGGCAGGGTGTGAGCGAGATCCGCCTGGACCGCCCCGTGCTCACGATCGGGCGCAGCACGGCGTGTGAGGTGCAGCTCACGAGCGGACTCGTTTCGCGCCGTCACGCGCGTCTCACGCTGAGCCAGCTCGGCGTGAACGTCGAGGACCTCGGCAGTCGCAACGGCGTGTACGTGAATTCGGTGCGCGTCGTCGGCTCGGTGCGGCTCAAGCCGGGCGATCGCCTGTCCGTCGGCGACGAGGTTCTGTACTTCGGCCAGCTCGAAGAGGAGCTCGCGAGCGAGACTGCCGACACCCTCGCGAGCCTCGTGGCGCCACGCCTTCACCGCGACAGCTTCATCGACGACGAGGTCGCCGTCGCGACGCGAAGCGCGGACGTCTTCGAGCTGCTCGCCAGCGTCGTCGACAAGGCGCTCGCGCTCGGACGCGGCGAGGAGGCTGAGCGCGTGATCGCGATGCATCTGCAAGCCGCCCTCGCCGATGCGGTTGCCGGACGCGACGTCTCGCTCGACGTGGCGCGCACGGCCGCCGGCTACTCGGTGAAGCTTGCGGGGGCGACGGGCAAGGCGCTCTGGATGGACCACGCCGTCAAGCTCTACTCCGCACTCGGGCTGGTGCTGCCGCTCGCCCTCGTGGACGAGATGTACGTGCTCTTGCGCCGTGTGCGGGGACTCGATATCGGGGTGCTCAGGAGCTACACGGAAAGCCTGAAAGGACGCACCGAGGAGCTTGCGCCCGCGGAGCGCTTCGTGCTTCAGCGCCTGCTCGGCCTCGAACGCCTCGCCTGCTGGCAGACGAGCGGCGGGCCCTGAGCTTACTGACCCGCGGCAGGGACGATCTCGAGTAGCTCGATGTCGAAGACGAGGGGTGAATCGGGCGGAATCACCGGCGGGTGGCCGCTCTTGCCGTAGGCCATATCGGACGGGATCGTGAGCTTGCGCTGGCCGCCGACCTTCATACCGACGACGCCTTCGTCCCAACCCTTGATCACCATGCCCGCGCCGAGCTTGAACTCGAACGGTTCGTTCCGGTCACGCGAGCTGTCGAACTTCGAGCCGCTGAGCAGTGTGCCCGTGTAGTGGACCTTCACGGTGTCCCCCGTCTTCGCCGCGGCGCCCTTGCCCACTTTGATATCTTCTTTGATGAGCTTCGTGACGGCGGTGCCGCTCGCGGCCGGCGAGGCGCCCGAAGCCGCGGAGGTCGGCCCAGCCGCCGTGGCCGTCGTCGTTGCTGCTGCTGCAGCCGTCGCCGGCGTGGTCTGCGCGGCCGGCATCGGCTCCGGCTCGGGAACCCGCTTTTCACAGCCGACGCAGAGGAGCACGCAAACGAGGGCTCGCTTGAAAGACATGGCCGCTTTCTAGCCTCGAGTGACGGTTCCGCGCGAGCAAAAGTTCGCCCTGCGCGGACGGCCGGCGCGCCGCGGGCGCGAGGCGCTACCCTTCCCTTCATGACCGCCAAACGTCTGGTGCGCTACTTCCTGCGCGGCTGCCTGGTCACCGCTCCCCTCGGCCTCACCGTGTACATCGTGTGGCTGGTTCTGAGCACCATCGATCGCTTCTTGCCTTTCCCGATCCCCGGGCTCGGCCTCATCGCCACGGTGGTCCTCATCACCGCGGTCGGCGTTGCGACGTCGAACGTGGTCGGCCGCACCGCGGTGGAAATGGCGGAGGCCCTCTTCGGACGCTTGCCGCTCGTGAAGCTCGTCTACACCTCGATCAAGGATTTGGTGGACGCGTTCGTCGGCGACAAGCGCCGCTTCGACGTGCCGGTCGCCGTGACGCTTTCTCCCGGCGCCGGCGCGAAGGCGCTCGGCTTCGTCACACGCGACTCGCTCGGACGGCTCGGCATGCCGGAGTCGGTCGCGGTGTATTTCCCCCAGTCGTACAATTTCGCGGGCTATTTGTTGGTCGTGCCTCGGAGTCAGGTAGAGCGGCTCGACGTGCCGGCGGCCGAGCTCATGACGTTCATCATCTCGGGCGGTGTGTCCGGCTTCGGCGTGGGGCAGAGCATGCTGCCGCCGCAGCCGCTCGGCGGCGTCCGAGCCTAGCCGTGCGGCGCAGCGGCGACGCGTACGCGCTCAGTCCGGCTTGAGCGAGCGCGAGCTCAACTGGAGCGCGCCGTCGTCAGCGCCCGCCAAGATCTCGTGCGCTTCCTCGTCCGAGAACCCGAGGAGCTCGACGAGCTTCACGAGCACGTCGACTTCTTCCAGGCTCTGCTCCCCGTCGGCTTGCGTGAGGAGGCCCGCGTTCGCGAGCAAGAGCTCCCGATCTTCACGCGTAAGCTCGTCGAGCGGGAGGTCCTTCTCGAGCGTGCGCGGGGTGCGCGCGTACTCGAGGATCTCCTTCTCTTCGGCTTCGCTCGCGTCGAAGCCGGTGAGCAAGCCCTCGATCACGCTCGACTCACCGGACGCGAGCTGTCCGTCCGCCCAGGCAACCGCGACCAGCGAACGTACGATGTTCTTCTCGCTCGGTGTCATGACTCCCTCTCGGATTGATGGCACGCGGGCGACCCCTTTGCCGCCCGCGCGCCGTGGACGACGCTCGGATTCAGTAGCGGTAGAGCTCGGGCTTGTACGGTCCCTCGACGGCGATGCCGAGGTACTCCGCCTGCTTCGCGCTCAAGCGCTCGAGCTTCACCCCGAGCTTTCCGAGGTGGAGACGCGCGACCTTCTCGTCGAGCTTCTTCGGCAGGACGTGCACGCCGAGCGGGAACTTTTCGGTAAAGAGCGCGATTTGCGCGAGCACCTGGTTCGTGAAGCTCGAGCTCATCACGAAGCTCGGGTGGCCGGTCGCGCAGCCGAGGTTCACGAGGCGGCCGCGCGCGAGCACGATGAGCTTCTTCCCGTCGGGGAAGATGAAGTGATCGACCTGCGGCTTGATGTTCTCCTCGCGGGCACCCGACTGCGTCTCGAGCCACGCGATGTCGATCTCGCTGTCGAAGTGGCCGATGTTACAGAGGATTGCCTCGTTCTTCATCACCTTGAGGTGCTCGCCGCGCACGACGTCGCAGCAGCCGGTCGCCGTCACGAGGATGTCGGCCTGCGGCGCCGCCTCCTCCATGGTCGTGACCTCGTAGCCCTCCATCGCGGCCTGGAGCGCACAGATGGGGTCGATTTCCGTGATGAGAACACGTGCGCCGAGGCCGCGCATGGCCTGCGCGCAGCCCTTGCCCACGTCGCCGTAACCCGCGACGACGCAGATTTTACCCGCGAACATGACGTCGGTCGCGCGCTTGATGCCGTCGGTGAGTGACTCACGGCAGCCGTAGAGATTGTCGAACTTGCTCTTCGTGACCGAGTCGTTGACGTTCATCGCGGGGCCCTTGAGCTCACCCTGCTTGAACATCTCGTACAGGCGATGGACGCCCGTGGTCGTCTCCTCACTCAAGCCACGGATGGGATCGGCGCCGCTGAACAGCTGCGGGTGCTTCTTATGGATGTGGATCGTGAGGTCGCCGCCGTCGTCGAGGATCATGTTCGGCCCCTTGCCGCCGGCAAACGCGAGGATTTGCCGCTCGAGGCACGCTTCGTACTCCTCTTCGGTCTCGCCCTTCCACGCGAACACGGGGATGCCGGCCTTCGCGATGGCCGCTGCGGCGTGATCCTGCGTCGAGTAGATGTTGCAGGAGGTCCAGGTGACCTCGGCTCCGAGCTCCTTCAGCGTCTCGATCAAGACGGCCGTCTGGATCGTCATGTGGAGGCAGCCAGCGACGCGCGCGCCCTTGAGCGGCTTCGTGAGGCCGTACTCGGCGCGGAGCGCCATCAGGCCCGGCATCTCGGTCTCGGCGATGGCGATTTCTTTTCTGCCCCACTCCGCGAGTGACATGTCGGCGACGCGGTAGGTCTTGCCATCCTGCGTGGCGACGCTCTGCTGCTTGCGGCGGCCCGCCTCGACCTTTCCCGCACCTTCGACGACTGCACTCTGAGCCATAGCTTCGTTCTCCTTAGGGAACGGGGTTTCTAGTCGACAGCGACTACCAAGACCAGTGCGGAGGGCAGGAATCCGGCAAAAACCCGGTTCGCAGGAGCCTCGAGCGCGCCGCTCCACCCACCGCGACCCGGGCCGAGGGCCGATCGACGGGTGCTTGCCCTCCGAGCGAAACTATCGCGACCGCGGCCTTCCCGACTAGACTGCCTCGCTATGGATCGGTTTCGCCGCTTCGACGAAGCCTACTATCACCGCTTCTACGATTCCCCACAGACCCGCGTCACCTCCGCAGAGGAGCACGCGAATCTCGCGGAATACGTATTTGCCTTCGCCCGCTACAACAAGGTCGAGGTGAAGAGCGTCCTCGACGTGGGCGCGGGGATCGGGCTTTGGAAGCATTGGATCGAAAAACACCACAAGGGCGTCCAGTACACGGGCACCGAGGTGAGTCAGGTGATGTGCAAGAAGCACGGCTACCTGCACCGCGACATCGCCCGCTGGCGCGACCGGAAAAAGCACGACCTCATCGTGTGCCAGGGCGTGCTCCAGTACCTGCCCGATCCGGACGTCGCCCCCGCCGTCGCGAACATCGCCGCGATGTCGCGTGGTCTCGTTTACGTGGAAGTGACGACTCGGCAAGATTTGCGCGAGCGCTGCGACACCACGCGGACGGACACCGACATTTTCGTGCGTAACGGCTCGTACTACCGCGGCATCCTGAGCAAGCACCTCGTGAGCGTGGGTGCCGGCCTCTGGTGGGTGAAGGATCGACCGCCGCCGTTCTTCGAGCTCGAGATGGCTGGATGAATGGCGGAGCGGAGCGGCCTCTCGCGCGCTCTCGTCGCAGCCGTGTGCCTCGGCGTGACGGCGCTAGGCCTCGCCAACACGTACGGCGACAACGCCGAGGTGCTCACGCTCGCGGAACGCACGGCCTGCGGCAGCGGCACCTGCTCGTATGAAACCCTACGCCAGGAGCGCTCTCCCCTCGCCCAATCCTTCACGTTTCAGGTGCGCCTGACCGAGAAGGGCCGCGAGCGCGCGGCGACCGCGGACGTCGAGTGCCGCCGGGCGTACGTCTTCGTCGGCGAGTACGCCTGCCGGGTCACGAGCGGCGGCGTCCCCGCCGCGAGCTCTGCCCGCTGAGCACGGGCCGCCGGCAACGTCAGTTTTGCGCGCGCATCGCGGGCTCGGCCGCGAGGCGCTCCATCCAGCGTTTGACCTCGGGAACGTCGTCGGCGTGCGGCAAAGACTCCACGTAGCGCGCGAGGTCGGCGTGTGCGGCGCCCGGCGCACCGAGCCGCGCGAAGAGCAAGCCACGCTCGCGGAGCTCGTCCGTCGCGGTGGGAAGCAGGTCGATCATGCGATCGATCACCAGCAATAAACGGCTGTAATCGCCGCGGGAAGCGTAGATCCCGCGCAGATTCATCAGCATGCGCGCGACCACCTGCCGCACGGGCGTCGGCGCGATGAGCTCGGAGCTGTAGCGAAGTCTCGAGCCGGACCGGCGCAAGAGCTCGGCGAGCCCGACCTCGTCGAGCGCCCCGCCGCCGTGAAACGGATCGACCACCAGGCGCCGTTCGGGATCGTCGATGCGTACCAAAAAGTGACCCGGGAAGCCGACGGGGCTCGCCGCCACGCCCGCTCGCCGGGCGACCTCGACGTAGAGCACGGAGAGCGAAATGGGGATCCCCGTGCGCCGCGCGATGACCTCGTCCAGAAACGAATTGCGCGGGTCGTAGTAGTCCGCGTCGTTACCGTGAAATCCGATCCCGACGAACAGATGGTCGGCCAAAACACGGGCTTGCGCCGGCGCGGGCATGGCCCCAAGTCCCCTACGTTTCAGCGGCTCGGCGAGCGCGTCGAGCTCACCTTCCACGGCACGGTGATCGAGCCCCGGGTGCGCGTCGCTCGCGATGAGAAGCGCGCCCTCGAGGAGGTCGAGCTCGTCGTCCGATTGCGCCGCGTACGTGCCGAAGTCCACGCTTCCAGTATACCGAACTCCTGCCCCCGCCCGAAGAGCGCCCGGCCGCGCACCGCGACCGGCTTTCTCGAGGGGCGCCATGCTTTAGGGTTAAAAACTGCTCGCGGCGAGACTAGCCTCTCGGCAAGGAGACCACGTGAAGATCGAGGACATCATGACGCGCGACGTTCGAGCCTGTCTCGCGGACGACAGCTTGGCCACCGCTGCGCAGATCATGTGGGAGAACGATTGCGGCTCGGTGCCCGTCACGGACGCCGACGGCCGCGTCATCGGCATCATCACCGATCGCGATCTCGCGATGGCGGCGCACCTGCAGGGCGTCGCGCTGCGAGCGTCGCGCGTCTCGAGCGCGATGGCTCGCGACGTGAAGTGCTGCTCGCCGCGCGACACGCCGGCGACCGTGCAAGCGGTGATGCAGCAGCACAAGATCCGGCGCGTGCCCGTAGTGGACGAGCTGAAGCGCCTGCTCGGCATCGTGAGCCTCGGTGATCTCGCCTACGCCATGGCCGCGGAGCAGACGCTCGGCGGTGACGGCATGACCTGGACGGCCGTCGCGCACACGCTCGCCCGCGTGAGCGAGCCGCGCGTACCGCGTTGGGGCCGGCTCGGCGAACGCATGTGACGACGCGACCCGCGGCGTGAAAGCTCAGGCGCCGGAGCTGCCCGTTTCGTCGAGCAGCGCGGCGCCGATCACGCCCGCGGAATCACCGAGCTCGTGCCGGAGAATGGGCGTCTGGAGCTCGCCGTTGCACACGTACGTCTCCACGCGCGAGCGCCCCTCGCTGTAGAGGAGCTCGAGGTTCGAAACACCGCCGCCGAGGACGACCGCGCTCGGGTCGAGGATGTCGATCACGTTCGCGAGGCCGCGCCCGTACGCCTCGACGAGCTCGTCGACGAGCAGCGCGGCGGTTTCGTCCGTCTCCCGCCGCTCCACGAGCTCGGCGAGCTTGCGCGACGCCCCGGTGCGACGCCGGTACTCTTTCTCGATGCCGCCGCCGCTCGCGTAGAGCTCGACACAGCCCATCTTCCCGCAGCTGCAGATCGGCCGCTCGCTCAAGCCGGTGCCCGAGATCGGCTCCTCCACCGCGGCGTCGAGTCGCCGCCATGGCCCGACGGCGTGGTGTCCCCACTCTCCGCCGAGCCCTTGCAAGCCGCCCCAAATTCGCCCGCGCGTCACGATGCCGCCGCCGACGCCGGTGCCCATGATGACGCCGAACACGACGCCGTCGATGTACCCGCGCGCCGCACCGCAGCGTGCCTCCGCGAGCGCGAAGCAGTTCGCGTCGTTGTCGAAAAGCACGCGGCCGCCGAGCGCGCGCGCGAGGTCTTGCCGGAACGGCTTGCCGTTCAGGCACTCCGTGTTGGAATTCTTGATCAGGCCCCCGATGCGCGTGACCGAGCCCGGCATGCCGACGCCGATCGGGATGCGCTCCGGATCGATGCCGGCCTCCCGGGCCGTCGCGCGCACGAGGTTCGTGATCGTCTCGAGCACGGCGCGATAGCCGCGGTCACTCCCCGTGGGCACGCGCTGGCGCGCAAGCACCCGAAAGTCGTCGTTCTTGCGGACGGTCGCCCCCATGCCCTGCCGGGCGATGACGGCTGCTTCGGTTTTCGTTCCCCCGAGGTCCACCCCCAAAGAGATAAGATCGCTCATCGTTAGGGAGCTCGAAGAATAGCGTTCATGACGAGCTTTTCAAGCCCCGATCGCGCGCTTCTCGCTCACGGAAAGAGAATCGGCGGCCGGTTCTCACCGCGGGGTGAGAATTGTTTTTTGCGGCGACCTCCGAGCGGCGGAGCTCACGTCATCATGCCAAGCGCCGCTAGCGCGGCGGCGGCGAGCTGCGCGAGGCTCGAGAGCGAACGGCTCTCGGCCTGACGGAAGAGCCCCGTCACGAACTCGAGCGCAAGCTCGACCTGGTCGACCTGGCAGAGCAAGAGGTCGCCCGGCTCGAGGCTCCCGATCGCCGCGCCGATCGAGCGGAGCTCACCCGGCAGCTGGACGATGCGCGGAGTGCCCTTCGAGCGCACGAAACCTTCGCGCATGAGCCGGATGACCTCGCCGTCGGCCCGGCCGCGCGTGCACTGGTCCTCGTAGATGTAAATCTCGTGGAAGAAGTCGCCCAGGATTTCGGCCTGGCGGATGATGTCCTCGTCCCGCCGATCGCCCGCGGCCGTATAAACGACCTTACGCCGGCGGTGCCGCATGCCGCGGATCGCCTCCGTGAGGGCGATGAGCGCCGACGAATTGTGGCCGTAGTCGAGGATCACGGTGCTGTCGCGGTGCGTGACCACGTTGAAGCGCCCGGGGGCGGTGCCGAGGTTGCTCGAAAACGTTTCGGCGCCGAAGCGCAGCGCCTCGGGCGGCAGGCCGAGACCCCAACCCGCGGCGAGCGACGCGAGCAGGTTCTCGATTTGGAAACCGACGAGCCCACCCTGGGTCAACGGGAAATCCGCGAGCGGCGCGACGCGGCGCTCGAGCCGGCCGTCCGCCAGCACCACGTGCCCGTCGCGCACGATGATCGCCTTGCCGCCGGCCGCGCGGTGGCGGCTCACTACCTCGGAGCGCTCCTCGCGACTGAAGAAGATCACCGTGCCCGGGCAGAGCGACGCCATGGCGGCGACCAGCGGATCGTCGGCGTTCAGCACCGCGACGCCGCGGGTCGAGACCCGCCGCACGGGGATGGCCTTGATCGCGGCGAGAGCCTCCGCGGTGTGGATGCCGTTCATCCCGAGGTGATCGCCCTCGGCGACGTTCGTCACGACGGCCACGTCGCACCAGTCGAACCCGAGGCCCTCGCGCAGCATGCCGCCGCGCGCCGTCTCGAGCACGGCCACGTCGACCCGCGGGTGCGCGAGCACCATCTTCGCGCTCTTCGGGCCGCTGCAATCGCCCGTGTCGATGCGCTTACCCTCGACGTAGATGCCGTCGGTGCACGTCATGCCGACGCGCAGGCCCCGCTGCCGCATGAGGTGCGCAATGAAGCGCGTCGTCGTCGTCTTGCCGTTCGTCCCCGTGACGGCGACGATCGGGATCCGCGCGTCGTCCCCGCGCGCGAACATGGATTCGATGATGGCTTCGCCCACGGCGCGCCCCTTGCCGTGCGACGGCTCGAGGTGCATGCGCAGCCCGGGTGCGGCGTTCACTTCGACGAAGGCGCCACCGGACTCCTCGAGCGGCCGATCGACGCAACTCGCTACGAGGTCGATGCCCGCGATGTCGAGCCCGACGACGCGCGCGGCTTCGACGGCGCGGCGCGCGACCAGCGGGTGCACGTCGTCCGTCACGTCCGTGGCGCTGCCGCCCGTGCTCAGGTTCGCGTTCCGACGCAGCGGCACGGCAACGCCGGCTGCGGGGACGCTTTCCGGCGTGAGCCCTTGCTCGGCCAGCGTCTCGCAGCCGATCGTGTCGAGACGGAGCTTGCTGAGCGAGGTCGAGTGATCGTCGCCACGCAGCGGATTTTGATTCTCGAGCGCGACGAGCTCCGCGATGGTGCGGACGCCGTCACCGACGACGCGCGGCGGCTCGCGACGCGCGGCCGCCACGAGACGTCCGCCGACGACGAGCAACCGGTAGTCGGCGCCCTCGATGTGCCGCTCGACGACGACGTGCTTGTGATGATCGTACTCCGCGGCGATCACGTAGGCGCTCATCACCGCTTCACGCGTGCGGAGGCCCACCGAGACGCCCTTGCCCTGGTTACCCTTGCGCGGCTTGAGCGCGACCGGAAGCCCGACGGCTTGCGCCGCGACCCACGCGTCTTCCGCGTTCGCGACGAGCCGGCCCTGCGGCACAGGCACGCCCACCGTCGCGAGCATCTGCTTCGTGAGCTCTTTGTCCTGCGCGATCGCTTCGCCGATGGCGCTCGTGCGATCCGTCTCCGCCGCCCAGACGCGGCGCTGCTGCGCGCCGTACCCGAGCTGGAGCAAGCTGCCGTCCGTCAGACGCCGCACCGGGATGCCGCGAGCACGCGCCGCTTCGGCGATCGCACCCGTGCTCGGACCGAGGCGCGTCTCTTCGTTCGACTTGCGGAGCGTCACGATCGCTGCGTCGAGATCCACGCGCCGCCCGTCGCGCGCGGCGTCGATGAGCTCGAGCGCGAGCTCGAGCGCGCGCTCGGCCGTCGCCTCTTCGCGATACTCGGCGACGAACCGCGCCTGGTTCGCGACGTCGAGCGGCGCGGCGAGTGCGAGCGACACGTCGACCCGCGCGAGTACCTGGAGCTCCACCGTGAGCTTTCCGATCACGTGCGCCCAGAACGGCGCCGACGCCAGGTCCGGCGCCACGCCCTGCGCGACACGCATGAAGAGCTCCGGATGGTCCGCGCACAACCGGCGCCACACGCCTTCGAGCGGCGCGCCGGAAAGCGTCACCACACCTTCGACGGCGGTCTTGTCCGACCAACGGTTCGGGCCTCGAAGAAGACGTTTTGATTCGAGTTTCATCGCCATCATCCTACGGTCGCGGCGCCGGCAGCTTCCCGTTCGGGATCCTTGGCCGTACGCCCATCGAATTCGTTAGAAAAACCGCTCTTTACCGCCTCGGCTGTCATACCGAGTGCGACCCCCGCCGCGAGCACCGAAAGCCAATCCAACATCGAGACAGCGAGCCCCGCCGCGCGCGCCGCCGTGAGTGTCGCCGCGTCGATGAGCGGGCTCTTTGCGCTGCCCTGGCAGAGCACCGCGCCGCTCTGGTCGAGCACCACGGCCGCGCCGCCTCGCTGGAAATGCGCCGCGAGCGGCGGCGCCTCGACGCTTTCCGCGAAGTAGATCACCTTGCCCGGACAGAACTCGGCCATGTTCACGGCTGCCGGGTCTTCCGCGTTCAGCACCGCGAAACCCGACGGCAGCACGACGTCGACGGACGTTCGCAGGGCGCGCCATGCGTGACTCGGTCCTTCGACCTTCGGATTCGGCGGAGGCTCGACCACGTCGGTGACGACCGCCACCTGACAACGATCGAACGCGAGCCCTTCTTCCAGCACACTCTGCTCGGTCACCGCGAACACGAAGGCGTTCACGAACGGATTGAGCAGCAAACGGCGGGCGCCCGCGAAGCGCGACACGTCGCCTCGCTCGAGCCAGTGATCGCCCGCACGGACCCCCGTGGAGTCGAGCAGGCCCGCGTTGTAGCCGGCCGCCGTCACCAAACGGCCCACGAGGTTTGCCACGAGGTCGCCGCGGCGTGAGCCCGTGACCGCGACGAGCGGCACGCGCCCGGTCTGATCCGCGCCGAACATGTGATCGACGATCGCTTCACCGACGGGGCGCGGTTTGCCCTGGAGCGGCCGCAAATGCATGAGCAGGCTCGGGCTCGCGTTCACTTCGATCACGGCGCCGCCCTGGCTCTCGAAGGAGCGCGAGATGTCCTCGGCGATCACGTCCATGCCCGCGATGTCGAGCCCTACGGTGCGCGCCGCGAGCACGCAGCTCGCCGCGATGTCTGGACTCAATCGATCGGTCACGTCGACGGTGAGGTCGCCGTTGTGGTGAATCACGACCGTGCGCCCCGGCGCGGGCACCGACTTTTGCGTGAGGCCTTGGAGGCGCAGGAGCTCGAGCGAAATATCGTCGAGCACGAGCGTCGTGCGAACGTGCGTGTAAGCGCCGCCACGCGCGGGGTCTTGATTGGCGCGCTCGACGAGCTCCGCGACCGTGCGCACGCCGTCACCGACGACGTGATCGGCTTCACCGCCGCTCGCCGCGACGGCGTGTTCACCGATGACGAGCACGCGGTATTGCGAGCCGGGCACGAAGCGTTCGACGACGACGCCCGTGCCTTCATTCGCGGCGATTCGAAACGCTTTCTCGACGGCTGCGCGATCCTCGAGCCGAATCGAGACGCCGCGGCCGTAGTTGCCGTCTTGCGGTTTCACGACGACGGGCAACCCGATTTCGACTGCGGCTTCCCACGCGTCCTCTTGCGTCTTCACGACGCGCCCTTCGGGTACCGGCACGCCCACGGAGCGCAGCAGCGTGCGCGTGAGATCCTTGTCCTGCGCGATGCTCTCCGCGACGGCCGCGGTGCCGTCCGTCTCGGCGGTCCAGATGCGGCGCTGCGCTT
Source organism: Polyangiaceae bacterium (assembly GCA_025936045.1). GTDB lineage: Bacteria > Myxococcota_A > Polyangia > Polyangiales > Polyangiaceae > PMG-095. The sequence goes on from JAICUB010000012.1 coordinate 46,648, forward strand.
TGCCGTAGCCGAGCTGCACGAGGTTGCGGTCCTCGGTCAGCCGCACGCAGGGGATGCCGCGCGTGCGAGCCGCGTCGACGATGGCTTGTGTGCCCGGACCGAGGCACACCTTCTCGGCGACTTCGCTCAGCCCCTTGAGCACGGGCGCGAGCTCGAACTCACGTCCCTCGGCCGCCGCCAGCACGAGCTCGCGCGCGGCGCGCATGCAAGCCTCACCGAAGACGGGCTCGTCACAACGAACGACCACCTTGTAAACGCCGTACTCGCCCGTCTCACGGGCGCGCCCGAACCCGACGGGCACGTGGGCCAGCGAGTGAAGCTCGAGCGTCACATGCTCGAGCACATGCCCGAGCCAGGTCCCGTCCCGCATCCGCTTCAGGAACCCGCCGCGTTCCCCCACGCTGCAACGGTGCTCGATGAGGCTCGGCAGCCATTGGCTCAGGCGGTCCGTGCAGCCTGGCAGCTTGCTCGTCGGCAGCTCTTCATAACGCCCGAGGTCGACGACCGCCTCGAGCACGGGCGGATTCGTCCAGATATTCGGACCCTTGAGCGCTCGAACCTGTTGGATCTGCATGACGGGCCGGAGAGGGCGCTTTCGGCGACACCTCTCGGGCCGTGATTAGGACGCTCGAGGTCGGTGTATCGGCTCGGTTGCCCTCGGGTTGCGCAAAGCAACACAAGCGGGCAACGTCGCCACCGGTCGAGCCGGCGCTGATGGCGGACTATTCCATGGAAGACCCGAGTTTGGGCCACTTCCCGCTCGAGGACGGGGAAAGTATCCTCGCAATTTTCCAGCCCGACTTAAATAGCCATTCGGCGTACGAGTCGGGCGTGCTGGTGCTCACGAACCGTCGGCTCAGGCACCGGCTGGGGGACGGAGGCTGGAGTGAGATCCCTATTGAGGAGGGGCTGCATCTGGAGCGAGCCGAGCGGGGCGGAATCGGCGAGTTGCGGGCCTTGAAGGCCGGCCAGTCGGTCGCCAGCTGGACGCACACCCTCGCCCAGGCTCGAGCGGCGAGCGATCTCTACGACGCGTTCAACGCGTTGCGAGCGCCGGCCGGCGCCCATGCGCACCGTCGTTCGATCCCCGAGGTCGACGAATGGGAACCGTCGAACCCCCTCGAAGGCGCGCCGCTCCTCCGCTTGCTCGGGCTCGCGCGGCCGCACCTCACCGCGGTATCGCTCGGGCTCGGGCTCACGTTCGCGAGCACGGCCGTGGGCCTCATCCCGCCGTACCTCACGATGCCGCTCGTCGACCGCGTGCTCGTCCCCGGCGCGCAGGGACAATTTCGCGGACACGTGAGCGACGCGTACTCCTCGGTCGCCGTTTACCTCGGCGGACTCGCGGGGGCGGCGGTGCTCGCGTGGCTCTTGGCATGGGCTCAGGGTGCGGTGCTCGCCGCCGTGACCGAGCGCATGGCCGCTGATCTGCGCAACCGCTCGTTTTCGCATCTGCAACGGCTCGGCCTGCAGTACTTCGGCGGCAAACGCACCGGTGATCTGGTCGCGCGCATCAGCTCCGACACCGATCACCTCTGCGCCTTTCTCTCCGACACGCTGATCGACTTCATCACCGACCTGCTCATGATCGTGAGCACGGCCGCCGTGCTGCTGACGCTCGATCCCTTGCTCGCCGCCGCGGCCCTGGCGTCGTTCCCGCCCATCGCGTGGCTCATCGTGCACATCCGCGGCACGCTGACGCACGGCTTCTTGCGCGGCGGGCGCGCCTGGTCGGCAATGACGAGCATCCTCGCGGACGCCATCCCCGGCATCCGTGTCGTCAAAGCCTTCTCGCAGGAGGGCCGGGAGATCGCGCGTTTCGAACGCGCCAATCAACGCATCGTGGACGTGAACACCCGGATCAACCGGCTGTGGACGTTCTTCTGGCCGCTCGTGCAGCTCCTGAATCAGCTCGGGTTGCTCGTCGTGTGGGCGGTCGGCGCGTGGCAGGTCTTGCACGGGCACGTCACGGTGGGCGTGCTCACGGCGTTCATCGCGTACATCAGCCGTTTTTACACGCGCGTCGAGAGCATGAGCCGCATGCTCACGGCGACGCAGAAGGCCTCCGCCGGCGCGCAGCGCCTGTTCGAGATTTTGGATCGCGCGCCGACCGAGCTCGAGCCGAAGCACCCGGTGCGTCAGCCCGAAATCCGCGGGGAGGTAGCGTTCGAGCACGTGTCCTTCCGCCACGGCAGCCGGCTCGTGCTCGACGACGTGAGCTTCCGGGTCGAGCCGGGTCGCATGGTGGGCATCGTCGGACACACGGGCTCGGGCAAGAGCACGGTCGCGAATCTGGTTTGCCGTTTCTACGACGTGTCGAACGGCGCCGTGCTCGTCGACGGGGTCGACGTGCGGCGCATTTCCGTCGCCGAACATCGCCGTCACATCGGCATCGTGCTCCAGGAGCCGTTTCTGTTCTTCGGCACACTCGGCGAGAACGTCGCGTACGGCCTGCCGGGCGCGAGCCCCGCGCGCGTCATCGCGGCGGCCCGCGCCGCGCGCGCGCACGACTTCGTGCTCAAGCTCGCCGAGGGGTACGACGCGCTCGTCGGCGAGCGCGGTCAATCGCTTTCGGGAGGCGAGCGCCAGCGCATCGCGATCGCGCGGGCCATCCTGGTCGATCCACGCATTTTGATTCTCGACGAGGCGACATCGGCCGTCGACGTGCGCACGGAGCGGCAAATCCAGCGCGCGCTCGACGCCGTGGTCGCCGGCCGCACGACGATCGCCATCGCGCACCGCTTGAGCACCTTGCGCAAGGCGGATTTCATCGTCGTCCTGCGGGACGGCGCGGTCGCCGAGCAGGGCCCTCCGGCCGAGCTCCTCGCGCGCGACGGCGAGTACGCGCGCCTCTGGCGAGCCCAACACGCGGCGACCGGTGACACCGCGAACGTCGCGCCGGAGGGCGAGGATGACGAGCTCGACAGGCCCGATGCGCCGCCGTTCGAGCCGGGCGGTCTGCGACTCGAGCCGGACGGCAACGGCACGCTCGTGGCCGTGGAGAGCGGCGGCGCCCGCACGCGCGTCACGCCGCGCCGTTGCTTCCCGTTCACGCATCCGCATCATTTCGTGTCCCTCGTGGACGAACGCGGCCACGAGCGCATCTGCTTCGAGGACCCGCACACGCTCACGGCCGCTTCGGAAACCGCGCTGCTGGCCGCGCTCAGAGCCACGACGTTCCTGCCGATCGTCCGTCGCATCGAACGCGTCACGGCGCTCGACGCGCGCTTCGAGTGGCACGTCGAAACGGACCGCGGGCACGTGAGCTTCGTCGTCGAACAGGAAGAGCACGTGCGCGCGCTCGAGGACGGACGCTACCTGCTCACGGATTCGCACGGCATGCGTTACTTGATCGAAGCGCCCGAACGGCTCGACGCGACGAGCCGCCGCCTGCTTTCGCGCTTCTCGTAAAGCCAGCCGCGGGGCAAAATCATTTCATTGTCCGCCGCATAAAGATCTCCTCACGCGTTGTCGTCGATTAGGAAATAGAAAAGAAACCGGGGACGGGTTTGGGGTCGGCGAAGGTGCGCCTGATGCTCGAACGATACAGACGCACCTTTTTCGTCACCCAGGCGGGGATTCTGGCGGTGGCGATCGCGATCCTGCTGCAATCCCACCGGCTTTTCGCCGCCGCGGCGTTCTTCGGCGCCATGGAAATCGGCGCCGTAGTCGGCGCGCTGTGGGCGGCGAGCCTCAAGCGGCGGATCGAGCGGAGCCAGGGGTTTCTGGCGCCGCGCTGACACCCACAGCACCCGGAGAATCGAAAGGTAGATCCATGCATAACGTCCTTTCCCTTGACCGTTTCCGCCATTGGCTTGCCGTCATAGGCCTTGCCCTCGGTGTGCTCGGGGTGCTCGCTGCGCCCGCGCGCGCCGACGAACCCGTCCCCGACAAGACGGGCGCGTTCCAGACGGCCCCCACTCCCTACTCCGTTCCAGGCTACGTGAAGCCCGATCCGGAGAAGGCCACGAACAAGGAGCTCGCGGTCGCCGTCGACGCCGCGGCCCAGTCGGCCTCACACGCGCTCTTCGGCGTGAACTTCGTCTGGACGCTCGTCGCGGGTTTCCTCGTGATGTTCATGCAGGCGGGCTTTGCGCTCGTCGAGACGGGCCTGATTCGCGGAAAGAACGCCGCGCACACGATGTCGATGAACTTCATGGTGTACGCGCTCGGCATGTTCGGCTTCTTCGTATGCGGCTTCGCGCTCATGTGCGGCGGCATGAACGGCACGAACATCGGCGGCCCGGGGAGCTTGGGCGGCGTCGCGACGCTCAATCACATGTTCACGGTCGGCTCCTCGGTGGCCGGGGATCACGGTTGGGGCTTGTTCGGCACGACGGGCTTCTTCCTGAGCGGGGCCGGCTACGACTCGGCTGCGATCGTGCTCTTCCTTTTCATGATGGTCTTCATGGACACGACGGCGACCATCGTGACGGGCGCCTGCGCGGAGCGTTGGACCTTCAAGAGCTTCTTCCTCTTCAGCATCCTGGTCGGCGGTCTCATCTACCCGATCTTCGGATGCTGGGTTTGGGGCGGCGGCTGGCTCGCCCAAATCGGGTACCGCCTGGGTCTCGGGCACGGCGCGGTCGACTACGCCGGATCGGGTGTCGTGCATCTTCAGGGCGGCGCGCTCGCGCTCATCACTGCCATCATGATCGGCCCGCGTATCGGCAAGTACGGCAAGGACGGCAAGGTCAATCCCATCCTCGCCCACGATATTCCGATGGTACAGCTCGGCACGTTCATCCTCGCCTTCGGTTGGTTCGGCTTCAACGCCGGCAGCTCGCTCGCGGGCGGTGACGGCCGAATCGGCATCGTCGCGACCAACACCATGATCGCCGGTATGTCGGCGACGCTGTCGGGCGTGCTCTACATGTGGAAGGTCTACGGCAAGCCCGATCCGTCGATGATGTGCAACAGCATGCTCGCGGGCCTCGTCGCCATCACGTCACCCTGCGCCTTCGTGACGCCGATGGGCGCGTTCATCATCGGCGCCATCGCCGGTGTGCTCGTCGTCGTGAGCGTGTTCTTCTTCGACAAGCTCAAGATCGACGACCCGGTCGGCGCGATCAGCGTCCACGGCGTGAACGGCGCCTGGGGTCTCATCGCGGTCGGCCTCTTCTCCGACGGCAGCTACGGCCAGGGCTGGAATACCGTCGGAGCCACGGAATACCTCGGGAAGGCCGGGCTCGGGGTGACGGGGCTCTTTTACGGCGACGGCAAGCAGCTCATCGCGCAGTTCATGGAGACCGGCGTCGGTCTCGCCTGGAACCTCGTGATGGGCGGCATCTGCTTCTACGTCGTCGGCAAGCTCGTCGGCGGCAACCGCGTCTCCGCGGAGGTCGAAATCGCCGGCCTCGACGTGCCCGAGATGGGCGTGCCCGGCTACCCGGAGTTCCTTCCGCTCATGACGCCCGAGAAAGCAGCCGGGGAACTCAAGGCTCACACGAGCGCGGTCGCCGATTTCGAGGCGGCGAAAGCTGCGGGCTGAAGAAGAGAAGCAGCTGAGAGAGAGGCGCGGCGTCCGTTCGGGCGTCGCGCCTTTATTTTCGAGCTCGGGCTGCGCCACTATGCACGCACACTCATGCTTCTGCACAATCAGCGGGCGAAGTCCCGCACTCTCGTGTACCGGCCTGCCCCGTGAGTCCCGACCCCATCCCGACCTGGACCATGTTTCCTTTCGGAGGGCTCGTGCTCTCCATGGCCTTCATGCCGATGCTCTGGCCACACGCCTGGGAGAAGCGCTGGTTGCAGGCCTTGATCGTGGGCCTGTGCGCGTCGCCGGTGGTCTGTTTCTTCCTAACGCACGGTCACGCTGCCCGCGTCGGGCACGCGGGCAGCGAATACCTCGCCTTCATCGCGACGCTCGGCGCGCTCTTCGTGACGGCCGGAGGGATTTACGCGAACGGCGACCTCGAGGCGACGCCGCGCACGAACGTGGTCTTCCTGCTGCTCGGCTCGGCGCTCGCGAGCATCATCGGCACGACGGGCGCGAGCATGCTGATGATCCGGCCGCTCCTACGCACGAACGCGCAGCGGGAGCATACGGCTCACCTGGCGCCGTTCATGATCCTCGCCGTCGCCAATGCCGGCGGCCTCCTCACCCCGCTCGGCGATCCTCCGCTGCTCGTCGGTTTCATCAGCGGTGTGCCGTTCTTCTGGACGCTCCGGCTCTTCCCCGTTTGGCTGCTGTACGTCGCAAGCTTCGCTATCGGCCTCTACGTGATCGACCGGCGCGCCTACGCGCGAGAGTCCCGTGCGGCGCTGGCCCGCGATCGCGCCGAGAGGAAGCCCGTCGAGATTCGGGGACGGCTCAACGTCGCCCTCCTACTCGCGATCGTGCCGGCGTCATTTCTACCGCAGGGACTCAGGGAGAGCGCGATGTTGGCAATCGCTGCGAGGTCGTACTTTGCGACTCCGCGCGAGGTCCACGCGCTCAATTCCTTTTCGCTGGCGCCGATCTTGGAGGTCGGGCTGCTCTTCGCCGGGCTCTTTGCGTGCTTGGTTCCGATCGAGCTCGGGCTCGCGGCGCGAGCGCACGAGTTGCCGCTCCAGAAGAGCTGGCAGCTCTTCTGGGTTTCCGGGGGGCTCTCGGCGATCCTCGACAACGCCCCGACGTATGCGGCGTTCATGGCGCTCGGCCGCGGCCTCAGCGCCGGACACGCGAACCTCGTCGCGGGCGTCGAGCCGCTGATGCTCACCGCCGTGAGCGCAGGCAGCGTGGTCATGGGCGCGACGACCTACATCGGCAACGGACCGAATCTGATGTTGAAGGCAATCGCGGAGCGCTCCGGTTATACGCTGCCCGGGTTCTTTCGTTACGCGGTTTTCGCTTTTCTCGCGATGCTGCCGGCGCACGTGGTGCTCACGGCGATCTTCGTGCTGCTGGAGCACTAAATCCGCGGCCGCGACAGGAAGGGTTTTGAGCATGACCACGGACTCGAGTGAAGCGTTGCGCAACACCGGTGAAGACCCCGAAGTCATCATCGCCGCGCTCGACTCCTCGAACGCCTCCGCGCGCGTGCTCGGCATGGCCGCCAGAATCGCGCGCGTCTTCCCGGCTGCCGCACTCCATGTCGTGCACGTCTTCCGCACGAACCGCTTCGACCGCGCTCACGCCGGTGCTCCCGTCGCCAATCCCGACGCGCTCGCCGACGCCAAGGATCACTTGGAAGCCCACGTCCGCTCGGCGCGGCTTCAGTGCCGCAACAGCGTGACCGGGCACTTCATCATCGGTGATCCCACGAACGAGATCCTGCGCGTCCGCGCCGAGATCCGCGCCGACTTAATGGTCATCGGTACCCACGATCACTCTGGTTTCGAACGCCTGCTGCTCGGCTCGATCGCCGACAATCTGACGCGTAAGGCCGGCTGCTCCGTGCTCGTGGTGCGTCCGACGCACGCGCGCTGAGAGCGCACGCGGGGCACCTTCAGTCCGGCGGCCGCAGCCGGTAACCGACGCCGGGCGTGGTGACGAGGAGCTGCGGCTTCGTGGGATCCGGCTCGAGCTTCTGCCGCAGCTGCTTCATGAACACGCGCAAGTATTGAACGTCCTCGACGAACTCCGGTCCCCAGACTTGACGCAGGAGCTGGCGGTGCGTGATCACCCGGCCGGCCTCGCGCGCGAGCGAATGCAAGAGATTGTACTCGGTCGGAGTGAGGTCAATCTCGACGTGGGCCATGTAGACACGACGTTCGTAGCAGTGAATGCGGAGCGGACCGATGGTCAGCGTTTCCGCATGCCGCGAGACGCGCGCCGCGCCGCGCAGCGCGGCGCGCAGGCGAGCGAAGAGCTCCGCTTCGCGAAACGGTTTCGTCACGTAGTCGTTCGCACCACCGTCGAGCGCACGCACCTGATCGCGTTCGTCGCCGCGCGCGGAGATGACGACGATCGGCACCGCCGAGGTGTCGCGGATACGCTCGACGACGTCGAAGCCTTCACCGTCCGGTAAACCGAGATCGAGTAACACTACTTGCGGCGAGCGCGCGGCGAACGCTGCGAGACCTTCCTCGACCGTTCCTGCCTCCCACACTCGATAGCCTTGTCCGCCGAGCGCCGCCCTCAGCACGCGGCGCATCGGAAGCTCGTCTTCGATGACGAGCACTGCGGGGATCATGCCTGTAGCTCCCGCTGCTGCACCGAACCGGCGGCCTCGCGCGGAGGGGAATCGTACGCAGGCAGCACGAATTCGATGACGGCGCCGCCACCCGCTCGCGCGCCGATCCGAATGTGCCCGCCGTGTGCGCGCGCGACTGCCCGGCAGATCGCGAGCCCGAGACCCGAGCCGCCGTCGTTCCGCTTGGCCAGGTTGCCGCGATAGAATTTCTCGAAGACCTTTTCCCGTTCCTCGACGGGGATACCGGGGCCGCTATCGGCGACCTCGAGCTTTGCTTCGCCGTCGCCCACTCGCACACGGATCGCGAGCGGGGATCCGGCGGGCGTATAGCGGAGCACGTTCTCGATCAGGTTGACGAGTACTTGGTCCACCAACACCGAGTCCATCGCCACGAACGGAAGTCCATCCGGCGCGTCGACCACGACCTCCCTGCCCGCGAGCCTGCCCGCGAGCCGCGACAACACCCCGTACGTGAGCTCGTCGAGCGCCTCGGGGGCCTTGTTGAGCCGAACTCGTCCCGACTCGAGCCGCGTCACGCTCATGAGATTGGTCACGAGACGATCGAGCCGCTCCGTTTCTTCGACGATCGTCGCGAGCAACTCGCGGCGCACGTGGTCCGCCGGCGCTCCTGACCCGAGGAGCGTCGTACCCGCGGTCAGAATCGACGCCAGCGGCGTCCGCAGGTCGTGCGACATCGCGCTCAAGAGCTCGTTGCGAAGGCGTTCGGCTTCGGCCTCGACATGGGCGCGACGCGCTGCGTCGGCGAGAGCGAGCCGATCGATGGCGACGGCAATTCGGTCTGCGCAGGCAGCGAGCAGCACGCGCTGCTCGTGTTGCTCGACGGCGGCCGCGCCGAGCGTCAGGCAAACGAGACCGAGCGTCTGGCGCCGGCTCGTGATGGGCTGACATGCGAGTGTGCCCGCGTCGGTTTCGGTGACCTGGAACCGCGCCGTCCGGAGCGCGCGTTGCGCACACGCGTGTTGCTCGCGATGCATGCCTGGCAGGGCGATCTCGCCCGCTTCGTTGCGAACGAACACGCACGCAGTCGCCCCGAACAGGCGCACGAGGTGTGGCCGGGCGGCCCGGAGCAGCGCCTCAATCGAGGCGACGGCCGAAAGATCGAGACTGAGCTCACAGAGCCAAAGCGTTCGTGCCTCGCTCGCTCGTGCGAGCGTCCGTTGGTAACGCAAACGCTGTAGCAACGAGCACATCACGGCGGCCGTGAGGAGCATCCCGCCGAGCGTCGCCGCACTGTGTGGATCGGGGACCGCGAACGCAAAGATCGGAGGGATATTGAAATAGTCGAAGCAGAGCGCGCTCGTCACGATCGTGAACGTCGAGACCGCGACTCCGTAGCGAGTCGCCACGAGCACGGCGCCGAGCAGGTAAATCACCATCACGTGGGCCAAGGCGGCATGCGGGGCCACTGCGAGCGCGAGCGCGGTCGCAACGCCGGCGCTGAGGGCGCCGGCCAAATAGCCCGCCGGTTCGAGCAGCAGCTCGCGTTTGATCGCGGAGAGACTCGCGGCCGCCGTCCTGCCCGGCAGCCAGCGCGCACTCGCAATCATGTCGCGGAGTGTAACTCACGAATGACGCAATCGCCGATGTACTCATCGTTCCACGAACACGAAAGCACCGACGGCGTTCATCACGCGACAGTCGCAACCTCTCCGAAACGACGCGGAAGCGTCCGCGCCGACGGCTCGAAACATGGGGCGCGTGCGCCGTGCCAGGTCTTCGCTTTTCGCGCGGCTCGCGAAGGCTCACTCGGGTGCGACGTAACCCTCGGCCACCGCACGACTGCGATAGAGCGTATTGCTCTGGTCGTCGGAATAGACGGTCTCGAAGCTCTTTTCGTCCGTGGAGCGCTGAATGTCGCCGCCCCACTGCGGCAGGATGTAATAGCCAGCCTCCGACCACCAGGCTTCGGCGCACGCCGCGAAGCTCTTCCACTGGTTTTCGCAGTAAGTCGCCTCGTCGATGCCCATGTCCGTCCAGGTGAGCCCGTCGGTCGAGCGGTAGCTCGTATTCGAATCACCGTACGACACGAAGACGCCGCCTCGGTAAGTGAGCCCCGTGTGCTTCACCGTGTCGCCGATCTCGCCGAAGTGCGACCACGTGAGCCCGTCCGACGAGCGGTAGATACGACTCGGGTCACCGTCTCCTGCCGCGTAAAAATAGCCGTCCTTGTAGGCGAGCCCCTCGATGATCTGCTCGTCGGTGATGATGCCGTCGTGGAATTTGCCGTGATCCGTCCAGTGCAAGCCGTCATCGGACGTCATGAGCTTCCAACCGGAGGCGAGCCAGCGCCCTTTGCCGTAGACGACTGCCCGCAAGAGATCGTCGTCGTCGCCGCCGTCCGCTGCGGCGGAGACGCGGTCGCCCCAATGATTGCCGCCGTCGCGCGACACGACGCGGATGCCTCCGTACCCGACGCCGATGATGGCGGGCACGTAGCCGCTCGGAATTTCTTCGGTGCCCCCGCCGTCACCGGTTCCGCCGGCTCCACTCTCCGCGCCGCCCGCCTCGCCGCCGTCGCCGGTTCCCGCGGACCCGCCGCCGCCCGCGGCATGACCGGCACCGCCGCCTCGACCGGCGCTCGAACCTCTGCCCCCCGCGCCGCCCGCATGTCCGCCCGAGCTGCCGGCCGACGTGCCGGCTCCCGCGCCGCCGTGACTCCCCAATCCCGCGGACCCGCCGGCTCCCCCTGCGTTCGCGGCGCGCCCCGCCGACGCACCTGCGCTGCCCGGCGCTCCCCCTCGTCCGGCCTCGGCGGGCACGCCGCCGGCGCCGTGCCCGCTCCCCGGAACCGGCATGATCCCGGTGTCGTGCGAGCAAGCGCCGGCGAGGCTCAGCAGAGCGAGCAAACCCGAGAGTGCAACCCGCATGGTCGGTAACGAGCCGCGAGCCGAGCCCGGCGGCTCATGAAAGCGACGCGACTGGCGAGCCGGCGCCCAGTCGGGCACCATCCCAGCCATGTTCGGTCGCTGGTTGGCGTCGGCAGTGAAGCTCCCCGTTCCGGACGACGCGGGAGAAATCCTGGCCCGCGTACGCGAGCACTTGCCGGACGCGGACGCGGACACGGCGCGCGTCGTCGCCGCTCTCGCCGGGTTGCTCGCGGCCGTGGCCTACGCGGATCGCAACTACTCCGACGCCGAAGAGGCGCTCGTTCGCCAAGTGCTCGGACGTGTGCACGGCATGACGAGCGCCGGGGTCGACGCCGTCTGCGCGGCGATGCGCCGCCACGTCGTCGAGGTTTCCACCGTGCAAATCCCGCATTTTGCGCGCGAGCTCCGCGAGCTCGGCGACGCGGAGCTCAAGCGCGAGGTGCTCGACGCGCTCGTCGATCTCGCGGCCGCCGACGGGGAGATCGCGACGAGTGAGACGAACCTCTTGCGGCAGATCGCGACGTCGCTCGGCTTGAGTCAAGCCGATTACAACGACTCGCAGGCGCGCTACCGCGAGCGACTCTCGAGCCTGAAGGCTTGAGCGGGCCGCGCGCGCCGGCTCAGCTCCGCGGGTCCGGCGCGATCGAGCGCGACTGCCCGAGCATGCGCTCCACGTGGGCGAGCCGCTGCACGAGCTCGTTCTGCGAACGCAGCATCTTCTCGATGCTGACTTCGTTCTTCAGGTTCACCTGGTAGTCGTTGACGGCCAGCGCCTTTTCCTTCGAGGACTGGCGGTTCTGGCTCATCATGATCACCGGAGCCTGGAGCGCCGCGATGGTCGAGAGAAACAGGTTCAGGAACATGAACGGCAGCGGATCGAACGCGAGCTTTCCGCTCGTTATGGAGTTCCACGTCATCCACACGGCCATGAAGCCCGCGAAAATGAAGATGAACGGCCAGGAGCCGCCGAAGGCCGCCACCTGATCGGCCACCTTGTCACCGAGCGAAATGTTCTCTTCGTCCTCCTCGACGACGTTGCGTGACACCGTGCGGGTCATGAGCTCGTTCGTCGCGCGCATGCGCTCCGCGAGCTCGTGCATGATCGCGAGCGAAGCTGCGGGCCGGCCCCGCACGAACTCGACGAAGTCCTCCCGCTCGAGCACGAGCGTCAGCGTCTGGCGCGCGGCGACGGCGGCCGCGGAGCGCGGCGCGGCGTCGAGCAACGAGAGCTCGCCGAAGTATTGGCCGTTGAAGAGCGAGGCCAGCGTCACGCGCCGCGAGCCCGAGCCGGCGACGATGTCGACCGCGCCCTCCTCGATCACGTACATCGTGTCACCCTTGTCGCCCTGCGCGAAGATCACGTCGCCTTCGGCGAAGGACTTCGAGCTGAGCTTGTTGGCGAGCACCACCAGATCGGCCTCCTCCATCGACTCGAATAGCGGGATTTGGCTGAGCAAATGCGGATGATCCATGGGCGTCTCCTCGCTGCGGGCCGCACGGTATCATCAGGGTGTCCGCGCGCGTACGCCGGCCAGCGAAAACGCGACGACGTGACGCGCGAGCCGCTCGAGCTCCGCGCGCGTGCGCGGCGCGGCCATGTCGAACGCGACCGGGGCCGCGACGGGCAAGAGGCATTGCGCCTGAATCGACAGCACGCAGTCCTGCACCGTTTCGTCGCTCGCGCGCCCCTCGAGCAACACCTCGACGATCGTCGCGAGATAGCGCAGCCGCGGCTTGAGTGCCTGCTCGACGATGTGCGAGCCGATCGGCGTGGGCTCGGAGAGCTCGTGCCGAAACAGGTCCCGCAGCACGGAGCCGCGACGGGCTGCCGCCGAGCGCGGGTCGCGCACGAGGTGCGCGCGCACGTAGTGCACGAGCTTTTCCTCGGCCGACGCGGCGAGCCCGGCGTTCATCGCCTGATCGGCGAAGCCACGCACCGTCTCGAGCGCCGCCTCCACGACCTCACGGTAGAGCCGCTCCTTGTCGCCGAAGTGGTAGTTGACGGACGCGACGTTCGCCGACGCTGCCTCGCAGATGTCGCGCACCGTCACGCGCCGGAACCCGCGCTCGGCGAAGAGGCGCGTCGCGGCCCCGAGCACCCGCTTGCGCGTCGCCACGTCGCCGCCCGCCGCTCGCCGCTCGCCGCCCCGCGCCGGCGGGCCCGCGTCGGCGCGACGGCGCGCGGCGCGCACGCTCACAACGTCCTCTTGAACAGCATGGTCGCGGCGCCGAGCGTGATCAGCGCGAAGGCGCTCAGGTAGACGAGGTCGAACGAAATCGCCCCGAGGCCCGTATTCTTGAGCAACAGGGATTTGAGCGCGTGCACGGCGTACGTGAACGGGTCGACCTTCGCGAGCACGCGCATCCAGCCCGGAAACGCCTGTTGCGGGTAGACTGCGCCGCTCGGAAAGTAGAGGAGCGTGTTCAGCACGCCGAAGAGGGCGCGCGGCAAGAGCGGGTCGCTCATGCGCACCATCAAGAGGAACATCATGCTGACGAGCGCGATCGCCGTCACCACGATCACGAGGAAGAGCCGCACGAGGCGCAGCGGCTCGAAAGCGTCCGGCACGCCCGCGATGACGGACCCGAGCGTCATGAGCACGCTGCCGGAAAGCACGGCTTTGATGGCGCCCGAGAGATTGAACCCCAAAATCAATTCGAACTTCGTGATCGGCGTCACGAGGTAGCCCTCGTGCAAGCCGCGCGCCTTGTCGTCCATGAAGATGATGCCGCCGCCGATCATCACCATCATGAAAATCGACATCACGATCGAGCCCGGCAAAAGATATTGAATGTAAGGCACGTACGGATACACCTCGACCACGTCGAGGAGCGGCGCCGCCGCGACGCGCTGCACGCTCTTTTCCTGGCGCGGCAGCGCGGAAACCATGGAGCCGAGCGTCGCCGCGAGCGTCGCCGCCACGAAGTTGTCGGTGTTGTCCTCGATCAGCGCGAGGTGCGGGTCGTCCTTCGCGAGCGTGCGCCGCGAAAAATCGGTGGGGATCGAGAGCACGCCGTTCAAGCGGCCTTCGCGCAGATCGCCCACGGCCTCACCGAGGTCGGCGTAGCGGACGGTTTCGAACGTCTTCGCGTTCGCGGCGACCGCGCCCGCAAGCTCGTGCACCTTGACCGACGAGATGCCGCGGTCCTGATCGACCACGCCGAGGTTCAGGTGCTTCACCGCCCCGCCGAAGGCGTAGCCGAGAACCACGAGCTGCACGATCGGCAGCATCAAGGACATGAAAATGAGCATCGGGCTCCGGCGGAAGCGGCGAAGCTCGCGTTCGATGATGGCCCAGGTGCGTTGCATGGCTTACCTCAGCGCCGAAACATCACGCGCCGATCGGCCGGCGACGGCTCTTGCAGCGCGTCGCGCAGCGCGCGGCCCGTGAAATGGACGAAGACGTCGTCGAGCGTCGTCGAGCTCACGGACAGCGACTGCACGGTCACGCCCGCCGCCGCCGTGAGCTCGAGCAGCGCCGTCGTCGTGGCCGGGCCCGTGTGCGACCCGATGCGCGCCACGCGGTCGTCCCCGGACACCGATTCGACGCCCGGGAGCGCCGAGAGGCGCGCGAGCCACCCGGACGGCGCGTCGGCGAAGCCGACCTCGAGCGTCACCTTGCCGGAGAGCTCGGCCTTCAGCCGAAGCGGCGAATCGAGCGCCTTGAGCGTGCCGTGATCGACGATCGCGATGCGGTCGCAGAGCTTGTCCGCCTCGTCCATGTAGTGCGTGGTGAGCAGCACCGTGAGGTCGCGCTCGGCCTTGATCTTCTTCAGCATCTCCCACACGGCCGTGCGCGACACGGGATCGAGTCCGGTGGTCGGCTCATCGAGGAAGAAGATGCGCGGCTCGTGCACGAGGCCGCGCGCGATCTCGACGCGCCGCCGCATGCCGCCCGAGAGGTTCTTCACCGGCTTGTCCTTCCACTCCGAGAGCTCGACCGCGGCGAGGAGCTCGTCGATGAGCGCCTTCCGGCGCTTGCGCGGCACGCCGTAAAGCTTCGAGAAGATCAGCAGGTTCTCCTCCGCGCTGAGCTCGAGATCGCTCGTCATCGCCTGCGGGATCACGCCGATCGCGCGGCGCACCGTGTCCGGATCCGTCATGACGTCCGCTCCCGCGACGAGGGCCGTCCCCTCCGTCGGCGGCACGAGCGTCGTCAGCATGCGAATCAGCGTCGATTTGCCCGCGCCGTTCGGCCCGAGCATCCCGAAAATCTCCCCCTGCTTCACCTCGAAGGAGATGTGGTCGACGGCCGTGAACGTGCCGAACCGCTTCGTGAGCGAGCGCACCTCGATGGCGTTCACTGCGTTCACGCTCCGGTCGGCAAGACCACGTACGCCGTCATGCCGACGGCCAGCCGCCGATCGCTGTTGTCGACGCGCAGCCGGATTTCGAACGTCTTGATGTCGCGCTTGGTGCGGCTCACGTCGCGCTGCGTGGCGAAGCCCGCGTCGACGCCGCGGTAGCTCACCTTGCCCTTCTTCGTCTCGCCGGACGCGAGGTGCACCTCGATTTCGTCCCCGAGCTTGAGGCGCGAGGCGTACGTCTCCTCGACGTCGACGCGCACCCACAGATCGTCGGGGTCGATCAGCGTGACGATGGGTTGCGCCGCCGTCACGACCTCGCCCTGGCGCGCCGCCCGCACGTCGACCACGCCGGCGATGGGTGCGTGGATCTCCGTGTAGCTCAGGCGCACGTTGGCTTTCTCGGCCTGCGCGGCCGCGGCCGCCTCCTGTTGTTTCACGGACGCGACGACGCTCTTTCGTGCCGTCACTTGCTCCGCGCTCGCCCGAGCGAGCCCGACCGCTGCGCGCTGCGCATCCACCTGCTTCGCCATCGCGGCCGTGCGGGCCTGGGCGACCGAGAACGCCGTCGTCGCTTGATCGAGGTCCTGCTGCGTCGTCGCGCCGCGCTCGAAAAGCAGCTTCGTACGCTCGAGGGTCGTCTTCGCGTTCCCGAGGTTCGCGTCCGCTTCGGCCTGTTGCGCCTCGGCCGCGGCGAGCGTCGCTTGCGCCTGGCGGATCTGCTGGCCTGTCTGGAGCTCCTCGTAGCGGAGCGAGGCCTGACTCTCGGCGATTTGCCCGGAAAAGCCCTCGGCGCTGTGCGCGTAGTAGGCCGTTTCCGCGGCGAGCTCCCCCGGGGAGAGCACGGCGAGGAGCTCGCCCGACTTGACGCTGTCGCCTTCCTTCACCAGAAGCCTGTCGAGCCGCGCCGTAACGAGCGGACTGACAATCACGTCCTCGGTCGTGACCACCCCGGTCAGCGTCAGCGTCTTCGGCGGCCGATTGAAGAACTCGTACGCGGCGGTGCCGGCCGCCACGAGCAACAGGAAGACCACGAGTCCGCGCCGGGAGCGCTTGGGTTCAGGCATGGGTCAAACGCCTGTATAAAACAACTGTTTGAACCGTCAAGCGGGGCTGGTGTTCCAGGCCGGCGGTCGGACGCTCGCTTGGGCCCGAACTTTCGGCATGGCGGCGAGCTTGGCGCGTGGGACGGTTGGCACTAGCTTCGGGGCGTGGGCACTGCGCTCGTTACCGGAGCATCGTCGGGGATCGGCCGCGAGCTCGCGCGGCTCTTCGCGGCCGACGGCCACTCGGTGGTGCTCGTCGCGCGGCGGAAGCCTCGGCTCGACGAGCTCGCACGCGAGCTCGCAGCCGGCGGGCGCGTCAAAGCCTGGCCCATCGCGTGCGATCTTTCCGCGCCTGGGGGCATCGACGCGCTGCTAGAGGCGCTCGGGGCGGAGAACGTCCAGGTGGACTTCCTCGTGAACGCCGCGGGCGTCGGCACGAGCGGGCTCTTCGTCGAGAGCGCGCCGGAAGCCGAGGCCGCGATGGCCGAGCTCAACGTGACGGCGATCGTGCGGCTCACGCGGGCGCTCCTGCCGGGCATGCTCGCACGACGCCACGGGCGCGTGCTCAACGTCGGTTCCACCGCCGGCTTTCAGCCCGGCCCCTTCATGGCGACCTACTATGCGACGAAGGCCTTCGTGAACCATTTCAGCGAAGCTCTCGCGTACGAGCTTGCCGGCTCCGGCGTGAGCGTGACGCTGAGCTGCCCGGGGCCCACCCACACCGAGTTCGGGGACGTTTCCGGCGTCGGCAAGTCGAAGCTCTTCCGCCTCCAGGTCGCGAGCGCGGAGAGCGTGGCGCGCGACGCGTACCGAGCGCTCATGAACGGCCGCGTGCTCGTGATTCACGGCTTCTTGAATTGGCTCGGGGTACAGCTCACGCGCATCGGCCCGCGCTCGCTCGTGCGCGCCATCGTGGCCGGGCTCAACCGGCCGCCGGCGCCCCGCGGTGCAGCATGATGCGCGCCGCGTACATCGCGGGCATCGCGCACGCGCAGCGCATCGCACGCGAGGCCGTCCTCACCGTCGCCGCAACGGTGCGTCCGGGCGATACGGAGCGCGAGGCCTGCGTCCGCATCGAGCGCGAGCTCGCGCGCGCGGGCGTCGAGCATTGGCTGCATACGCCGTACGCGTGGTGGGGCGAGCGCACGCGCTTCGACTGGCGCGGCATGTGGGAGACGAACGCGCTCCCGAGCGAGCGCCGGCTGGAGCCGGGGGAGTCGTTCATCCTGGACGTCGCACCCATCGTCGGCGGCTTCCCCGCGGATTTCGCCTACACGGGGCTCGCGGGAGCGGGCAGCTCCCGCGCGGAAGCGGCACCGCACCTCGAGCTCCTCGCCACGCTCGCCGACGTGAAGGCGAAGCTCGTCACGTGGGCGGCGCCCGGTTCGAGCGCGGCTTCGGTGTGCGAGCGCGTGGAAGAAGCGCTGAGCGGCGCCGGCGCGGACGTCGTGCACACGCTCTACCCGGCGAACGTCCTCGCGCACACGCTCGAGGGCTTCCCGAATTGGACCTCGTCGGCCCCGCGCGTGGGCACCGGCTTTCAGCTCCCGCTGCTCCTTACTTACGCGACGGGCATCGTGCTCCACCACCTCGCGGGGCGCCCCTACCCGTTCTTGCGCGCGGGAGCGCCCGGTCGCGCGCGCGGCATCTACGCGGTCGAGCCGCACATCGGGCAGGGACGCTACGGCGCGAAGTTCGAGTCGATCCTGCTCATCGACGGAGACGAGACACGCTGGCTCGATCCCGAGCTCTTCGGCGAGGTGCTCGGTTGAAGGCGGTCGTCCTGCGGCGCCGGAGCCCGTGGCTCGAAGACGCACGCATCATCTATCTCGGAGTCTGGGGTTTCGTCCGCCAGTCCTGGCTGACGCTCTTCCGCCACGAGCAGGACCGGTCGTGACCGCTCGGATCCCCCCGCCTCCCGGGCTCGTCACCCCGCGTGGCCGTGGTTTCGTCATCGGCGTTCTCGTGTTCGGCGTGGTCGCGACCGTCGCGTACTGGGTCGTCTGGTTCGGCGTCGACCGCGAGCTCCTCGCGTCCGCCCATACCGCTTCCTATTATGCGTTCGAGAACTCGTTCCCGCTCGCCGACGTATGGATGATCGCGACCGGCGTGGCGGCTACCCTGGCGCTCGCACGGCGCCGTGCGAGCGCCTTCCTCTGGTGCGTCGCCGCCGGCACGAACAGCGTCTACCTCGGCTTACTCGACGTGCTGTTCGACTTGGAGAACGGCATCTATCGCTCGGCGGACGGAGGCGCCGTCGCGGTCGAGGTGAGCATCAACGTGCTCACGCTCACGCTGGGCGCTTTCGTGATCATCTGGGCGTGGACTCGCCGGCGCGAGCTCGTAAGGCTCGGCGGCTTCTGAACCCGCATCTTGGCCCGGTCGCGCGGCCGCTGAGCGCTCGTTAGATCGGCGGCGCGCCGGCCTCGCCCATCACGCACGTCGCGTATTGGCTTTGCTCGCTGTCGCAGACGCCGTTACCGGAGATGGTCAGCCCGTCCGCCGAGCACATGCCGTCGCCGAAGAAGAGCACGCAGTCGAGGAGCGAGCTCCACGTCGAGCCGCACGTCGCGTCCGTCGTCTTCGCCGCGCAGTCGCTCGCGCAGTCGGCGGGTCCGCAGCCAAGCTTGTCGGACGCCCAGCACCAACCCGGGCAGTAGCCGGTCGAGCTGCCGTTCAAGCAGTCGGCGACGTTGAGGACGGAGGACGTGCAGCTCGCCGGCACCTCGAGTGCGTCGCCGTTGCAAGCCTTGGCGTACACCGCTTGGCACGAGGCGATGGCTTCGGTTTCGTACCCGCACGTCGTCGAGACCGTCGAGTTCTCGCTCGTGCAGTCGGCGAGGCAGCTGTCGAACGACTCGTCGTTGCAGCCGAGCTCGGCGGTCTTCTCGCAGAAGCGCTTGCAGCCGATGTGCTGTGTGCACTCCGAGAACGCGACTTGTTGCGCCGCGCACGTCGAGCGTTGATACGGATTGCCCGACACGCAATCGTAGCCGCCGTCAGCGCGACACTGAACGTAATCTCGATACTCCTCGAGACAGAAGTCGCCGAGTTGCGTCGTGGTCGAGGCACAGCTCAGCTGGCAGGTGAGCGTATTGCTGGACGCTGGCGCGCAATCGAGCGCGAACTGCTGGTCGCAGTCCTCTTTGCAAGCCGCGCCGATCGCGTCGAGCAGATCGTTCGTTGCCGTGGCTCCGGCCTCACCGCTGCCGCCCGTGACGCTACCGCCCGCGCCGCCGCCGCCCTTGCCACCGCTCGCCGTCCCCCCTTTGCCGCCGGTTCCCCCCTTGCCTCCGGTCGCGGTCCCGCCCGCGGCCGTCGTCCCGCCCTTCGCGCCGGTGGCACCGTCGCCGCCGCTGCTGGTCGTGCCGCCGCTCGCCGTGCTGCCACCCATGTCCGGCGCGCCTGCGTCCGGTTGCGTGCCGCCGCTGCCGTTTTTGGTGCCACCGCTGCCGCTTTTGGTGCCGCCGCTGCCGGCCACGGGCGCGCCCCCGTCGTCCCCCGAACCGCCGCAAGCGACGCCGGCGAGCGCCAGCGCGAGCGAAAACCCGACTCTCGACCAGCGGCCCCTGAAATCGTTCATGCCTCTCACACTCCTCCGAGGCTACGTGGGCGAGCAAGGATTCCTTGTCGAAGCGACTGGCTGTGAGCAAAATTCGGTGCGACTCCCGCCCACTCGCGCGGTCGCTCACCTACCCGGACTTACCTGCCGATTGACGCGCGCCCGCTGCCGCCCGCGCCCGAAAGGCTCGCACGCCGCGCTCGTCAGCGGCGCCGAATCCGCACGAACAAGAGCGCGAACCTGGCCCACACCCATTGTTTAAAACCACTCACCGGAACATGGATATCCTCGATCCGATATTCCGGCTCGAGCACGCGTAGGTCGAAGCGCGACACCCAGTGAATCGCGTCGGCGTCCCGAAACCAGGGCACGCTCAGGCACGCCGGCGCCGCATGCAGCAAGAATTCCGGCGCCCCGCCGAGCGCGACCCGCAAGCGCCGCGCCGAGAGCCAGGACGACAGCGCGAGCTGGCGCGCACGCGGGAGGTGACGCGCCGACGGGGGTACGTAACCGGGCAAGTCGTAACGCGGAGAAGCGAGGTAGAGCGAGCCGCCCGGCGCGAGCAGGCGGAGCAGCGCGAACAGGCTCGCTCGCGGCCGACTCAAATGCTCCCATACGAACGTCGAAAAGATGATGTCATAAGCGCCTTCGACCCGCTCGAGCGGCTCGAACACGAGCTTGTCGGCCTTTCGAGCGAGGTCGTCGCGGTTACGGTCGGTGATGTCTTGTACGTGGAACTCGACGTGCTCACGGAGTGGCCCGAGGTACTCGGCAAAGCCGGTGCGCCCGGCCCCGAATTCGAGCACACGGCTACGCTTGCCGCGCGCGGCGCGTTCTTCGAGCTCGCGCTTGATCGGCTCCCAAAAGACGGGCTGCCGGCTGCTCTCCGCATACGCGTCGTAGTCCTCGATCGCCGCGTAAAATTCGTGCATTCGGCGAGCGAGCGCCTCGGCGATAGTCGTGTTTTCAACCGTGAGAGAGAACATGGATTCCGATTTCAATCGCGCGCTCCGCGGCGGGAGCGCACAGGGAGAGCGCGCGGTGACCTGGAAAAGCGTGACGATTTGCCTCTTTTCGGGCTGTGGCGGGAGTTTGCTGCGACGCGAGCGACACGGGGCGATGCTACACGCAGATCGTTTGCTCGGCTCACTGCAAAATTACGGAGCGAGTCGCACGAAACTGCAAATCGTGCCGGCTTCTGCGCTCCGAACGTTCCGGGCCCTGCAAAAGCCCTGTGTCCGAGGCTTCTTCAGAGCGCGCCAAAGCGCCCCGGCGAACAAAAAGAGCCGGGCCAGCATCGATTTTTTCGGTCGCAACATGAACGAAATCGGAGCGCTAACTTCCGGAAATCGTTCGACATGACCGGAGGGTGTGATTTTCCTCCCCCCACACTGCAAATCTACGCCCCCCGAGGTGGAAGAACTCGCCTTCTGGCTTCCGGGCATTGGCTTCATAAGACACAAGCGAACGGCTCTCCGTTTCCTCGAGAGGTCTGCCATGATGAAAAAGAGGTTCTTGGTCGCTCTGGGAGCACTTTCCGGCGCGCTAGCAGCGTGTAGCTCGGATATCAAAGCTCCCGAAGGCTCCGGTGCCGCGTCCGGTACGACGGGCAACGCGTCCGGCGGCTCCGGCAACGCCACCGCCTCCGGCGGCTCCGGTAACGGCACTGCCTCCGGTGGCTCCGGTAACGGCACGGCTTCCGGCGGGTCCGGCAACGGCACCGCGTCGGGCGGCTCCGGTAACGGCACCGCGTCGGGCGGCACGTCGACCGGTGGCACGAGCTCGGGCGGGACGGGCGGCTCGCCGCTGCCGACGACCTGCCAGCCGGGCATCCCCGCCACGACGCAAGTCCCGCGCATGCTGAACCGCCAGTACGACGCCGTGATTCGCGACCTCCTCGGCGTCACCACCATCACGAGCCAGCAAGGCAAGAAGGCGTCGGACCTGCTCTACGCAGACTTCGACGGGCCGATGGTCTCGGACGCGTGGCGCCTCTACCAGCAGACCGCGCAAGCCGTCGTGGCCGAGGTTTGGGCCAATCCGGCCGAAAAGTCGATGTTCATGAGCTGTGACCCCTCGGCCACGGATTGCTTGACGAACACGATCAAGTCGTTCGGCCGCAAGGCGTTCCGCCACCCGATGAGCGATGCGGAGGTGCAGCGCTTCCAGGCGCTCGGCGCGACGATGCCGGCCGGCACCCCCGACGAGGTCGCGCAGGCGACGCTCGAGGCGTTCCTCGAGTCGCCTTCGTTCATCTACATTCCGGAGCTCACGACGACGATGGACTCGTCCGGCGCGGGCATCGCGCTCTCGAGCTATGAAGTCGCCGCGCGCCTCTCGTTCCTGCTCTGGGGCTCCGTCCCGGACGACATGCTGAACCAGGCGGCCGACAACAACCAGCTCGGCACGAAGGATCAGATCCTCCAGCAGGCGACCCGCATGGTCGCGGTGAAGGACAAGTCCGGTCCGATGATCGCCGACTTCCACCGCGTTGCGTGGGCGCAGGACGACAACACTGCGACCTCGCACTGGTGGAAGATGGATCACGACGGCAACCCTCTCTATCAGTCGGCGCTCAAGCCCACCTACCAGGCGGAGATCAACGACTTCTTCGACGACGTCGCGTTCTCGGGCGGCAGCTTCAAGGACCTCTTCTTGAGCAACACCGCCTTCGTCACCAAGGACACGGCGGCCATCTACGGGCTCGACGGCTCGATGTACGGTGCCGACCTCACGAAGGTCACCCTCGACGCAACGCAGCGTCCCGGCTTCATGACCCGCATTGGGTTCTTGAGCTCCTACTCACACCCGAGCGACACGAGCCCGATTCTGCGCGGTGCCTTCGTGACCGTGCACATGATCGGCGTCGATCCCGGTCCCCCGCTCCCCGGTGCGACGATGACGCCGGTCCCGCCCGGCAACTACACCACGAACCGCGACAAGATCACGGCGCTGACCTCGTCGCAGGACGCCTGCAAGGCCTGCCACAACCCGTACATCAACCCCCCCGGCTTCGTGCTCGAGAACTACGACTCGATCGGCAAGTGGCAGACGGTCGATCCGCTCACGGGCACCATCAACCCGGTTGCGGACGTGACGTTCGCCGACGGTGACGTTCGGACCATGCACAACGCGCAAGAGCTCATGACCGCGCTCTCGACGCTACCGAAGTCGAAGGAAATCTACGCGAACGCGTGGGTACAGTACGCAACGGGTCGCCAGATGAACAACAACGACCAATGCTTGGTTGATCAGATCAACACCAAGCTGTCGGGCGACGGCTACTCCGTGCTCAACATGATTGCGGACGCCACCCAGGCGGACTCGTTCCGCGTTCGCGTCCAAGCCACTCCGTGAAAGCCGAGGAACTCCGAACATGATCAAGCAGCATATGAATCGACGCATCTTCCTCCGAGGCCTGGGCGGCGCGGTGGTTGCCGCACCGTTTCTCAGCTCCCTGACGGAACGCGGCGTGAAGGCACAGTCCGTCGCGCCCAAGCGGCTAATCATGATGTTCACGCATTATGGTTGCATCACGACCAAGTTCTTCCCGACGAAGTCGCACGGCGCTCTGGCCGCTGCCGACCTCTCGCCCACGCTGCAACCGCTCGCTCCGTACATCAGCAAGCTGCTCATTCCGCGCGGTCTGCGTTCGATGAACGAGTGGACGCAGAACATGGTCCGCGGGCAGGGCAACGATCCGCACACGCAGGTGGTCGGGTCGTACTTCACCTGTCAGCCGGTGACGCCGAACAGCGACAACCCCTTCAGCTTCGACCAATCGACGAAGTTCCAGGCCAAGCCGAAGGGTCCGTCGCTGGATCACGTCATCACGCAGGCGCTGAGCTCGGACGGGAAAGGCACCCCGCTCTTCATGCGCGTGGGTAACCAGAGCGACAGCCCGCAATCGGCGATCTCGTACTCGGCGGCCGGTACGGCCTTCCCGGGCCTCGGCACGCCGTCGCAGGCATACAGCGGCCTCACCGGCCTCTTCGGTATGAGCGGCGGCGGCATGATGACGAACCCGAACCCCGACACGTACCAGTCGGTGCGTGGCAAGAGCATCATCGACCTCGTCAGGGACGACCTCAACACGCTCGAGCGCGCCCCGATGAGCATGGACGACAAGAACAAGCTCGAAGCCTGGAAAGCGCTCCTCAACTCGACCAATCAGATGATGGCGACGGCGGCGTGCAACCAGGACGTGGCGACGATGCTCGGTGCGACGCAGGCGAACATCAACGCGGCCGGCATGGGTGGCCTCGGCAGCGATATCCTCACGACGAAGGTCAGCGGGGATCTCGACGGCGCGGACATCTATACGAACGTGGCGGCCCTCGCGGCGGTCTGCAACGCCAACCCGGTCATCGTCCTCAAATACCCGGGCAGCTACGTGTTCAAGGGTCTCGGCATCACGACCGAGTCCCACTCGCTGTCGCACCGCCTCGACAACGCCGGCATGTCGGGCTCCTGCTTGCCGGACGCCGTGGCCGACCTCATCAAGGTCGACCAGTACTACACCTCGAAGTTCGCCTACCTCCTGAAGCAGCTCGACTCGATGAGTGAAGGCGACGGCACGGTGCTCGACAACTCCGCGACGGTCTGGTTCTCCGAGATGTCGGACGGCAACGCTCACAACCTGAACAACGCTCCGATCATTCAGGCGGGCAGCCTCGGCGGCTACTTCAAGACGGGTTGGACCGTCAACGTAGAGGACGGCTCGGCGACGCTCAGCCTAGGGCAGAGCGAATCGCAGTGCACGGGGACGGGCTCGAACCAAATGGCGAACGGCCTGGCTCAGGGCACCGGAACCGATCCGAAGGTGGCCAACGCACCCATCAACAAGTACTTCTGCAACCTCATGAACGCGATGGGCGTGAAGGCCGGCGCGGACGGCTTCCCTGCCAAGGGCGGTACGGCGGACGTGACGCACTACGGCTACTCCGACAAGACGGAGGACTTCATCCACGGTGGTACGAACCCGGCGACGATTCACAATCCGGGCGAGTACGCGGAGCTGAAAGCCGGCGCCTAAGAGAAACTCGACCTAGGTCCAGAGACCCCTTCCCTAACCGGGGAGGGGTCTCTGCGTTTGTGGAGCTGAGGAAACCGCGCAACGCAAGGCGATGGCGAGCTCCCGCTCGGGGCGAGCGCTGCCCACGAAACAGCGGGCGCCGTGGGCCGTCGAGCGTTCGCGAGCTCGGCTGAGCGCTGCGTCGCTACTTACTGGAGCTTCGCGCCGGCAGCGATCCAATCCGAGATCGCCTTCTGATAGTCGGCGGGCACGCAGTTATTGGATGTCGGATCGCAGCCGTACGGCATTTGCGGGACGGTCGCGCTGCAGGGGCCGGCGAGGACCTTCACCATGGCGCTGTTCGCCGGATCACCGGGTTTGATGATCGGAATGTTTCCGCAATCCGGGGATATGGTCGACTCGAGCACGCGCATGAGCGCGCCGTCGTCTTTCATGGGCATCTCGAGCGGATTGACGCCGCCGCCGCCGACACCGTGGCACGGCGCCGCTCCGCCGCATTGAGGGTTGATGCTCACCATCACCCACTTGAAGTTGCAGAAAGTCGGCATGATCGGAGTGCCGGTGTACGCCGAACAATCGACGTTCATCGCGCCTGCGGCGCCGCTGCTCCCCATACCGCTCGAACCGCCGACTCCGCTGCTCGAGCCGCCCGCGCTGTGGCCGCCGGTGCTCTGACCGGCCGTCCCGCCCGCGGTCGCGCCGCCCGCGCCGCCCGCGCCGGGTTCCACCGGGCCTGAGGTGGAGCAACCGGCGAGCGACAAAATCGCCAAGGCTCGCGCGGCACCGAGGATCGCAGCTCGAATTTTCATGGTTCCTGAATGCACTGAGAACGCGAGTATAGCTTTCGCTCTCGACGGATCAAACGAAAGCCGCGAATTTTCCGCATGCGCGCGCGCTTGAAACCGTACACCGAGAGGGTGCGGTTCCTCGCGCGCGCAACGCGCGCAACGCGTGTTACTTCAGTGCGGCGATGGCTTTGACGAGCTCGACGAGGCAAGCACGGCCCGCGTCGTCGATCGGGTAATCGGGCGCCGGCATCGAGTCACCGCAGCCCGTCTGCGTGCCCTGGAGCTTGTGCAGCATCCAGCTGTTGTCGACGTTGCTCGAGTCGATGAGCTTATCGCCCGTCGGGCACGCGGCCGGCGGCGTCGCGCAGTCCATGCTGTCGGCACATTTGATGTTGAGGTGCGTTGCCGGGACGTCTTTGACGCGGCTCACGAAGCCAGCGTTGGGAGTGAGCTCGAGCTTGGCCTCCGAGTACGGACCCTTGTGGCAACCGAACTGGGCGCACGCGCCGGGGCCCACGGTCAACGCCTTGACGGGGTCACAATCTGGAAGCGTCGGGATCGCCAGCATATTGCCCATGCCGGCGCCTGAATTGCCCGTGCCCCCCGTGGCGCTACCGCCGGTGCCGGAGCCTCCCGTTCCGCCGGCGGCAGGGGCTGCACCGGAACCGGAGCCGTTGGTGTCGTCGTCGCCGCTGGAGCAACCACCAAGGGTGATGAGCGAGGCAAAGGTGAAAACGACCGCTGGACCGAGGAGGAAGGAACGATTGAGCATGAGAATGAGTGATGTGTGGTTGTTCGGAGGGGGCGCAGCTTAGCACTGCAAAAAATCCGATCCGCCAGAAAGTGGAACGGCTCGGTTGAGAAGTACCGCGAGGTGGCTAGCTCCAGTCGAGCGCGTGCATTACCTTTCGTTACGCGCATGGCGGCGAAGTGTTTCTTGATTTTCTTCGCGGCGCTTTCGTGCGTCCTCGGGTGCTCGGGCGGCGACGACGACCACGCGTCGAACGTGGCCGGCATGGGCGGCGCGAGCGGGGCGACGGCCGCAAGCGGTGCGGGGAATTTTGCAAACGCCGGGACCTCGGGCGGTGCGCCGGCCGGGGGCGCAGGCGCTGGCTCGACCGACGACGACGCGCTCGTCGTTCCGCGCGACGTCGTGGTCCTACCGCTCGCGGGCGGAACGGGTGACCTCGGGTTCGTCGCGCTCACGCTCCGCGACGGCCCGCTCGGTCTCGAAGCCTACGCCGCGCTGAAGAACGAAGGCGACATGGCCGCCTGCAGCGGCGGACTCACACTCCAGCTCTTCGACAAGAATCAACAGACACTCGGAGCGAACATCGGTGGATTGCTCTCGCAACATCTCTATCGCTTCACGGACGGCACGGGCACCGTCGCGGCCTGCGTCGGGCCCGGAGACGTCAGCATGGCCGCCATCTTTTTCGGGCCGGAAGTCGCCCGTGACGACGTCGGATTCGTCGAATACTCGTCTACCTATTTCGCGCTCGACGTAACTCCGATCGACGGATTTACCGTGACTGGGCTCGAAAGTGTTACGCTCGCGGGCGGCACTTCATTCACGGGTACGTTCAGCAACGGATTCGACATGACGGTGAACACTCCGTCGGTCGTAGTCTTCCCCGTCAGTCGTGTCGGACGCCCCCTCGCGATGGCGACGGCGAGCGACACGGCGTCGGTGCCTTCCGGCGGCTCATGGAGCTTCCAGACGAACTCCGTTGACGTGGTGGGAAATGACGGAGTCGCCTATCCGACCGCCGTTCTGCCGAACTGATCGTCGCGCGGACGTTCGACCCGCTCGCGGCGCGACTGCCGCAGCGCAAGCGGTTCGGCGACAAGCACGAAGCGGCGACCGTTGATGGTCAAAAATGGCGCCCACGACGGATTCGTCGGCTGATCGACCGGGCCGGCTGCCGGGCATTGTAAGCTACCCTGAGGACAACTCGATGAGACTCCAGAGTTTTGGACTTCCTTTCGTGATTGCCACGTCGCTCGCGCTGGCGTCGCTGCTCCCCGGCTGCGGACAGAAAGCCGGCGACGACGACAACTCGAGCGGAGCGAAATCCTCGGGCGGGCAAGCCACTTCCGGAGGCTCTGCGGGCACCGCTACGGGCGGCAGCGCCACGGGTGGCAGCGCCACGGGCGGCAGCGGCAACACGGGTACGGCTGGCAGCGGTGGCACCGGCGGTAGTTCCGGTTCGGCCTCCGGAGGGACCGGAGGGACGGGAGCGGCCGCCGGCGGCACGGGCGGCGCGACGACGGGCGGCAGCGCGGGCACGGGCACGAGCGCAGGCGGCTCGAGCGGTGCGAGCACGGGCGGCGTGGCCGGAAGCGGAAGCGGCGGCATGGGTACGGGCGGGATGATCGGCGGCGCGGGACAGAGCGTCGGTGGGGCAAGCGCGGGCGGCAGCGGCGGGACCTCCGGCTCGGCTGGCGCGCCCGCCGGCGGCTGCATCAATCCGACGGACTTCACGAATTGGCCGAGCAGCAAGGGTCCCGCCGACATCGGCCCGCTCGCGGTGAACAACTTCAAGAGTCATACGGGCGACGATTACGGCGGTGCAGGTTACGCGCTCGCGTTCACCTGGTTCGGCGCGCTCGTCTTTACCGAGACGACCGGCGACATGACCAACGAGCAAACGCTGATTCAAGCCTTCGAGCCCTACGCGACGGGCGCAAAGACCGTCGACAACTCGACCTCGGCCACGGTCGACAGCCGTGCTTTCGGCACGCTGCCGCTCGAGATCTACATGGACAACATGGATAATCGCTGCCTGACGCTCGGAGTCGCCCGCGCGGACGTCCAATGGATGAACACGACGTCCGACGGCATCACCAAAGATGCGCGTTATTGGGCCGACGACATGTTCATGATCACCGGGCTCCAGATCCGCGCGTACCGCGCGACCAAGGACACGAAGTATCGCGATCACGCCGCGAAGGCGATGATCGCGTACCTCGCGGCGCTTCAGCAGTCGGACGGCTTGTTCTGGCACACCAAGCAGTCCCACGCGTATTGGGGGCGCGCGAACGGCTGGGTCGCGAGCGGCATGACGGAGCTGCTACTCGATCTCCCCGCTGGTTCGGATCGCGACTCGATCATGGCCGGCTACAAGAAGATGATGGACGGCTTGCTCGCCGTTCAGATCGCCGGCGGCAACGACGACGGCGCCTGGCTCCAGGTGCTGAACGATCCTACCCGCGCCAAGGTCGAAATGTCGTGCACGGCGATGTTCACGTTCGCGCTCGTCTCGGGCGTTCGCAACGGCTGGCTCACCGATCCGAAATACGCTGCTGCGGCGCGCAAAGGCTGGCTCGCGGTCGGCAGCAAGACGAACTCGACGGGACAACTCAGCCAAGTGTGCCCAGGCACCGGGCAGGCCGACGCAGGCTCGCTCGATCAACAGCAGCAGTTCTACGAAAACATCACGTTCGGTGCGAACGACATGCATGGGCAAGCGCCGCTGCTGTGGACGGCGAACGCTCTTCTGCGTAAGGACTGCCCCGGCGTGCGCTGAAGTGAGCGCTACGCAGCGCTCGGGACGCCGCGTTAGTCGCGCGCGACTCCGAACATCGACGTATCGAGAAATCTCCGCCGCACGCGTAATCATGCGCGTGCGCGTCGCGAGTATTCGTTCGCGCGTCGGGCCTCGCACGGCCGGGCGACGGCGCGGCGCGACGCGACGCGAAGCGCCACGCATGACGAGACGGGACGCGACACGTCGCATGCTGCGCTCGTGCGAACGCGCAAACAGCTTGCAATCGGCTCGCGATCTCGCCGCACGAGCCAGAGCTCATTTGTGGCCAGCGCGCCCAACGGATTTGAGAACGCAAAGCGCGCATGAAGAAGTGCTCGCTCGCGGGTGCATGCTCCGCGAATCCGTGGTAGCGAAGGTCGTGGTTTCGTCGCGGCGCGTTCAGAACGCGAATCGCCACGACGACCAGCCGTCGCGAGACACGTGACGGGGGCATCCCACTCTTCGAGGTTGACGTGCATTACACAAGATTTTCTGGCTTGGTTTTGGTGAGTGGGCTCTTTGCCTTCGGCTGCAGCCAAAGCTCGCCGAGCGACGGAACCGGGGGCTCGTCGGGCACGGGTGGTTCCGTTTCTTCGGGCGGTATGACTTCGTCGGGCGGCTCGATGAACACGACGGGTGGTACCGGCACGGGTGGTACCGGCACGGGCGGTACCGGCACGGGCGGTACCGGCGGCACCGGCAACACGGGTACCGGCGGCAGCACGACGGGCGGCACGGGCGGCAGCGCGACCGCCGGAACCGGACCGGGCACCGGCGGCACGACCGGAGGCGGCGCAGGCACGGGCCAAGCTGGAGGCTCGGCCGGCATGGGCGCCGGTGGAACGGCGGGCGCACCGGCCGGTGGCAGTGGCGGCGCCCCGATGGCGGGCAGCGGCGGAGTCGGCAACGCCGGTGCGGCCGGTACGGGCTCGTCAGGCGCGATCACGGTTCAGCTCGGGACCAAGAAGCAGCCCATCGAGGGCTTCGGTCTCAATACCGCTTTGAGCAACACCCAACCTCCCTGGGACACCTTCTACAGCACGAGCGGCAACGGGCTCGGGTTGTCCATCGTGCGCGTGGCCATGGATTCGAGCGGCAAGCTTTCGGGCGTCGTCCCGCCGAGCTCCTATAACGCGAAGGTGATTGCCTCGCCTTGGACTGCGGCAGCCAATTGCAAGGACAACAACAACACGCAAAAGGGCGGACACCTACTCAAGAGTTGCTACGACTCTTGGTCGACGACGATCGCGAACTTCGCCAAATCCCAGGGTCTCTACGCCGTCGCCGCGGCGAACGAGCCCGACTTCGCGTCGTGTGGCTCTTCGATCGGTCCGCCGTGCAACGGCGACTACGACTCGATGGTCTTTACGGCCAACGAGATGGTCGATTGGGTCAAGGCGTTGGGCCCGAAGGTCAAGGCCCTGACGCCGGCGGTCAAGTTCCTCGCGCCCGAACCGTCCGAGTGGCTCCATCTCTGGAGCAACATGTCGGCGACGGGCTCGACCGTCTCCGGTCATCCGAACAGCTCGGACCCGCTCAAGTGTGGTTGCTTCGGCAACGATCCGGGGACGACCGGTTGCGCTGACGCCTGCGCTCAAGGCAGCGGCTACGACTACGGACACTTCCTCGCCAAGGATTCCGCGGCCTGGGGCTTCGTCGATATCCTCGGCGTGCACGAGTACGACACCCAAAAGGCCGCACCTTGGCCGGCCGACGTCGACGGAGGCATGAGGTCCAAGGAAGTTTGGGAGACGGAGGCCTCGGGCGTGATGTACTGGCCGGAGCAAGGCCCCTCGAGCGACATCAAGAACGGCGTCGCGGTCGCTCAGTGGATCCACTCCGCGATGACGGTCGGTGAAGCGTCGGCTTGGCTCTACTGGTGGTACCAGGCGGGCGGCAGTGACGACAACGAAGGGTTGGTCCTCAAGAGCTCGACGGCTCTGACGAAACGTTGCTACACGCTCGGCAACTACGCAAAATTCGTGCGGCCGGGTTACACGCGCGTCGACATCACGGGCACGATGTCTCCTGACGTGCTGCTCTCCGGTTACACGGGCACCGACGGCACCGTCGTCGTCGTTGCGATCAACAAGGGCAGCGCCGCCGCGACCGTGCCGATCACGATCGCTGGGGGCACGGCCCCGGCCATGATGACCCCGAACGTGACGTCTGCGATGGACAGCCTCGCGGCCAAGACGGCAGTGCCGGTGACCAACGGTACGTTCACTGCCACGCTCGACAGCATGACGGTTACTACCTTCGTGGGTAAGTAACCGCGTCTGCCAAGTAGCCTCGATTTGAGAAGACCATGACAAGATTTCTTTCGATTTCCAGCCTCGGATTCCTGATCGCAGCCGTTGCATGCGGCAACAACAACTCGGGCAGCGGCGGCACAGGCGGCGGCGGCGCCGTCGGTGGCGGCACGAGCGGCGGCTCTGCCGGAATGGTTAGCAGCGGCGGCACCGGTAACACCCCGGGCACCGGCGGTACCGGTAATGCCCCCGGCACCGGCGGCACCGGTAACGCCCCCGGCACCGGCGGTACCGGTAACGCCCCCGGCACCGGCGGTACCGGTAACGCCCCCGGCACCGGCGGTAGCGCCACGGGCGGCACGGGCAACACAGGCACCGGCGGCACGGGCAACACAGGCACCGGCGGCACGGCGGGCGCTGGCACGCCAGGCGGCAGCGCAGGACTCAGCGCGGGCGGCAGCGCCGGTATGGGCATGGCCGGCATGTCGGGCAACGCCGGCTCGGCGGGGGGCGGCACGGTCGTGAGCCTGCCTCCCATGGTCACGTCCGCGTCGGGGGGCTACTGGCAGACGAGCCCGACGCTCATGGAATCGACGGGCACCGCCAACGTCACCATCAACGATACGGCGGCGCAGACGTGGGACGGCTTCGGCGGCGCCTTCAACGAGCTCGGCTGGCACTTCCTCAACAGCGCGGACCTGCAGACGCAGGCGCTCACGTTGCTCTTCAGCGCGAAGGACGGCGCGAACTTCGCGTGGGGTCGCATCCCGATGGGTGCGAGCGACTACGCGACGAGTCGTTACACCTGCGACGACACGGGGCAAGACCCGGCAGCGACGAGTGACGGCTCGAATCGCCCCGCCGCGGACACCGCAATGGCGAATTTCTCGCTCGCTCGCGACATGATGCTGCTCATCCCGTACATCAAGGGTGCGCAAACCATCAAGCCGGAGCTCCGCTTCTGGGCGAGCCCGTGGACGCCGCCCGTGTGGATGAAGACCGGTTACAAGACCGACGACGGCAGCAGCGGCACCGCGAAGAAGCCGTCGTATTACGACGGCGGCAACATCGTCACCGGCAACACGGCGAACCTCCAAGCCTACGCGAAGTACTACACGAACTTCGTCAACGGTTATAAGGCGCAGAACATCAACATCGAGATCGTCTCGCCGCAGAACGAGCCGGGCTACGATCAAAATTACCCGTCGTGTCTCTGGGACAAGGCGACGTACGTGAGCTGGGTCGGCATCCTCGGTCAGGCGATGCAAGCCCTCAACGTGAAGGTGATGCTCGGCACGCTGTCGAACGCGGGTGACAACAACAGATCCGATCTCGATATCTCGAGTGCCGTGCTCGCCGACAGTACGGCGAAGGGCTTCGTGACCGTGGTCGGCGCGCAGTGGGGCGTGCTCGACAAGGTGAACAGCGGCACGACGTTCGGCAATCTGCCCGTGTGGGCCACCGAGCACCGATGCGGCAACTACCCGTGGTGCAAGGCCGCGGGCAGCGGTTGTCCGGCCGCCTACAACTCGAGCCAAGCGCCGAACGACCAAGCCTACGGCGAAGAGACGTGGGGCTACATCCGCGACGCGATCACGAAGGGCAAGGTCACGTCTTACAGCGCGTGGAACATGGTGCTCGACAAGAGCGGCCTCGGCATCGACACCTCGCGCGACTGGAAGCAGGACGCACTCTTGGTGGTGGACGGCGGCAAGGTGAATCCCACGCCCGCCTATTACGTGTTCCGCCACTTCTCCCAGTACGTCCAACCCACGGCCAAGGTGTTGACCACCAGCGGCGGTGACGCGGTCGGGTTCAAGAACCCCGACGGCAGCATCGTGGCGGTGATGTTCAACAGCGGCGCGGCGAACAGCAGCTACGTCGTCGCCATGGGCGGCAAGAAGTTCCAAGTCAACATGCCGTCGCACGGCTGGGCGACCGTCATGTACAAGCCGTCCTGATCGTTCGAGCGCGCGTGGGCTGACTCCTCCTCGGTCGCGAGCCAGGAGGAGCAGCCGGCACGCGCCTGGTTCGAAAAACTCGCCGGCAGGTGGACCGAACGCCCGCCACGCAGCGGCGGGCCGTCAGACTCCGCACCCGCTGCTACCGTCGAGACGACAGAAGCAGTCGCCTTCGCCACGAAACTGCTTGCAATAACCGACCTCCGACGGCTGGCAGCCGCCGCCCAGCTCTTCCGAGGGACTGTTGCAAATACCAGCGCACTGGGTGTCCTTGGTGCACGGGCAGCGCTCCGGACGGCCGCCGCTCGTCGCGGAGCCGCAACCCTCGGGCAACGGCGCAACACACGTGGACTCGCAATCGGCTTCGCTCGTGAAGCGGTTGTCGTTTCCTTCACAGCCTCCGTACGTGAACATGACGCATCCGAGCGTGCTCGGGTCGAACGCCCAGCGTTGAAACGCACCACGGCACGAGCCGGCGTCCAGCGGCTGCAGGCAGACGGGGAGCTCGTCGAGGGGAAACGCACCGGCTGCACCGATGGTGATCGTCCCACCCGTTCCCGCGGCCCCTCCGGCCACGGCGGTCCCTCCTCCCGATCCCGCCGAAACATTGCCGCCCACTCCGCCCGTTCCGCCGGAGCTCGCGATCGCCCCCGCGCCGGCCGTTCCCCCGTTCGATGCCGCGGCAGCTCCGGAGCCTCCCGCGCCGACCGAGGAGCCAGCGGAACCCCCTGGACCCGCTTGCTCCGAGCGTCCGCCGCAACTCCCGACGAGCGTGAAAAAAATGAGGACCGCGCCGGCGAGGGGCCAACTCACGTCGACGCGGCTAGCCGAGCCCAAGGGGAACACCTCCACTGCGGTGGTGTAGCACGGTCCGTCAGGGCGACCGCGAGACGTCACGAAGCTCCGCAAGCGCAGGCTACCCGAGTCGCTTCAGGCGCGGATCACGCTGAGCTGTCCCGGCTTCCCCTCCCCGAAGTCTTCCACCGTGCTGCCGGTGTCTTGGATGGCCGCGCTGACGAGCGTGTTGAGCAGCTGATTGTTGCCGACGCTGCCGGCGTCGACGTAAGCGCCTTGCTTCAGATAGCCGCCGCCGCTGCCGTAGATGACGTGCGGCACGTTCTGGTAGGAGTGCGTGGGTCCGTCGGAAAAGACATTGACCCAGAGCACGAACGCACGATCCGCGAGACCACGCGCTTCGAAGTGATCGAGACCGGCGGCGAGCGTTTGCATGCGAACGACGTCGATTTCCGCGTGGGCCAGCGCCGCCACCGGGTCGTCGCCCACCTCCGCGTCGCTCTGCACGCGGTGGCTGACGAAGCTGAACGGCCATTGTCGGTCGAGATTCGACTTCACCTGGTAGACGGTCTTGTCCAATCCGTCGCCCCACTGGAGGGTCGCGGTGCGGTTGTAGTTGCAAGCGAATGCGAGCGCGACGAGGCTCATGTGGAGCCTCGCCACGTCCTCGACCTGACCGTTCTTGTCGTATTCGAAGGTCTTGAGCGCTTCGAGCTTGTCGAGCTCGAGGCCGTCGGCGCTGCAGCGCTCCATGTGCTCGTCACTCATGTCGTCCATCGTGACCTCCGCGGCGCGGATGGCGTCGAAACGGCTCTGGAGGCGCTGCTTGTCCGCCGTGCTCAGGCGAGGGTTCTGCATCAAGCCGGTGAGCTCCTCCCGCACGAGGTCATGGACGCTCTTTCGGCTTTCGGCGAGCAGCCGCGCCGCAGCCTGACCGTCGGGCGTCGTCGTCCCGCCGGGCCCGAGGACCCCGATGAGCTCTTGATAAAGCGTGTAAGGGTTGTCACTCGGCGTCGTGAGCTCACCCGCTTTGCTGAACGAAAGACGCTCGGCGATGTAGCCGTTGTGACGATTGCCGGCGTAGAGCGCGAGGGGTGACGTTCCGGGCTGAACCGTGTCGGCGATGACCCAATCCACGGACGGACCGGTGCTCATGGCTTGCGAGCCGGGCGTGTCGAAATTCTTGGCGGTGAGGGCGAGGACCAGACTCTCGGCGTGAGGCTCACCCACGCTCGCCGGTCGTACCCAGTCGACGCCGTTCACGAACAGCAAGCGATCGGCGTGGCGAGCGAGCTCGCTCGTCGCTTGGCCCGCTGCGGCGAGCCCGCTCTGCGTGAGGGCGCCCGTGTCGTCAGGGAAGAACTTCGTCGCGACGATGCCTTCCACCGCGCAGATGAACAGGCTGAACACGGGCTCTTGCCCCGCTGCCCACGCGGAGCGCTGGGGCAGGCTTTCCAGAAACGGCAGCCCGACGCTCACCCCGAAGAGCCCGCGCAGCACCGCGCGCCGATTCGCCCGCGGGCGTGTCGCGGTAACCACACGCCCGCTCATGGCGCCTCGGTGGGACGCGAGCGGAACGCCGGCTCGCGAACGAGCGCGACGACGAGCTCCTTGAGCGAATTGGATAGGCTGATTTGCCCGAGCTTCTCGAGCAGCGGCCGATCGCCGGCCGCCATATCGCGACCGAGCGCAAAGGCTGCCACGTTTTTCGAGTAGCAGGTGTGAACCTGGACGCTGTTTGCCATGATGCGTACCAGGTCGTTACCGTCATTGAACTGCTTGACGCCTTCGGCGAACGGATAGCTGCCCGCGGTCTTCACGGGGCGTCCGTTGTCCTCGGCGCGCGCTCGGCCGAGACCGTCGAAGCTCTCGAGCGCGAAACCCAGTGGATCGATTGACGCGTGGCACGTTCCCCCACAGCCTGCGGTGAGCGCCGCCACGTATTCGCGAGTCGTCTGGCCCACCTGCTCCGGCGGAGTGGTCGTCGTCGGATCGTCGCCGGGCCGCGGCCCGCACAGCATGCGCTGCAGCCGGAGCCCGCGTTGGCTCGGCGCCGAGCGAGCACCGTCGGCCCACGCCATCAAGAACGGGACCTGCATGAAATAGCCGCTGCGCGACGCATCGAGCTCACGAAGCTCGAGCCCGCTTGCGGGCGCAGCCACACCGTAAAGCGACGCGAGGCCGGGACCGACGTAGGCCTCCTTGGAGGTGAGGATCTCGTGCAGGCCGAGGTTCGTTTGGAACACGTGGTCGAAGAACGCGGTCGTCGCCGCGTCGAGCTCCGGCAGCACACCAGGGTCGAAATCGGTCACGCCGCTCTTGTCGAGAGTTGCGTACCGGTCGAGCGCAAGCAGCTGCCGGTGAAAGTCGCGCAGCACTCCGATCGCGGCGGGCGCCGCGAGCATTTCACGGGCGGCCGACTCGAGACCCTGATCGCTGTCGAGCTCGCCGGCCGCCGCCGCGTCGAGGAGCGCGTCGCTCGGAGTCGTGTCGAGCAGCAAGAAGGAGAGCTTGGACGCGACCTCGTAACCGTTCAGCGCCGCTCCGGCGGGCCCGAGCTCGGTGCGGTACAGGAAATGAGGCGACTCGAGTAAGGCGCGGATCACGAGCCCCGCTCCCTGCGCGAATCCCTCGCCATAGAGCTCCTCGCCCCGAGCGAATATCGCGCCGTACGCCGCCTCTTCGTCTTCGGTCAACGGGCGCCGGAAGGCGCGACGGCCGAGCGTTCGAACGAATCCCGCCACGTCGTCGCCGTCGTAAAGCGCTGCGAGCGCCGCGGCGGAGCCGGTCGCGAGCGCTGCCGCGGCCTCGGCGCCCGTTTCGAAGTCGAAGAGATTGGTCGAGTCGATGAAGAGGCGCTTCTCGTTGTTCTCGAAGTCGGTGCCGGCGGGCGGCGGAGGGGCGAAGCTCTGCGACCAATCGGGAGGCCCGGCAAAGCGCAAAATGTCCGTGACCGCGTGCTCCCACTGAGCAGCCGTGAGCCGCGGGATCCTGCTGTAGAGCGGCGTTCCGTCGAGCACCACGGAGCTCCGGTCGGAGTGGTCGAGCGCCCCGCCGACCCCGGCTTCGCCTTCGACCGCGGGCGCGCCGCCCGCATCGAAGCCGGCGCTGGGCGCACCGCCAGCCCCCTTACCTCCCTCCTCCCCGACATTGCCCGCCGCCGCGCCCGAGTCCGGACGGTTTGGGCCCTCGTCACGGCGTGCTTCGTGGCGGAGGGAACGGCCACAAGCGCCCAGTGCGCCGCAGAGGAGAGCGATTCTCGCAGCTTTACTCGTGCCCATCCGCGCCGCCCGAGGAAGTTCCCGACGCATCGCTGCCTACGGGATCATGAGGCTATTGCGTTGGACCGTCACGCGGCTGTCCGTGCAGAGCTTGCAGCTCGAGCCGTAGAAGTAGGCACGGTTCGCAGTGTCGTCCATCAGCTGCACTCTGAACCAGGCGGTGAGAGCAAAGATGTCCGGCCCCTTGGTGCCGTTCTGATAGAGCCAGCCACCGTGGTCGGCGCTCAGGTTGTCCATCAGCATCGCTGGTTGATCGGTGACGGACCCGTAGGTGCTCGCCACGCTGTCACACGATACGACCGTGTCCTGGCCGCCGCAGATGAAGAGCGCCGGGCCCTGAAGGCCCGTCGGCGTCGCCGCACCGGACACCGTCGCGATGGTCTTGATGCGCGGGTCGGCCGCAGCCTTGCAGGTGGACAATCCGCCCTCCGAATGGCCGACCGCTCCGATGCGGGCCGTGTCGAGATGATGATAGTATGGACTTCCGCTGTCCTCCGCCTGCTCGAGCAACCAATTCAAGCCGACGATGGTAGGCAGCGGGTCACCCTTGGAGGTCGTCGTGCTGAGCGACGCGACCACCACGAAGCCGTGCGAGGCGAGCTGATTGATCAACACCGGGTAGGTGCCGCACCAGCGGTTGCTGGCGGAATCCACGACACATTCCGGCGGGTGCTGCTCGGGATTGTCTCCGTGACCGGCCGCCGTCCCCTGCCCCGCCGCCTCCGGCTTCCGCGCCCGCGGTCGCAGAGACCAGCCCGCCGCTGCCGCCCGCCCCGGCGGGGGTGGCGCCTCCGGACATGCCACCTGCCGTGAGTGAGCCTCCTCCTCCCGACATGCCGCCCGTCGCCTGGCTGCCGCCAGTTGCACGACCAGCACCGCCGGGGCCCATGCCCCCGGGATCCCCGCGGCTCGTCCCCGCTGAGCCGCCCGCGCCGCTCGCTACCGGGCCGACCGCTGAGCCACCTGCAGACCCTCCACCCGTCCCTCCGAGCGGAGCGCCACCCGAGCCCGAACCACTGGCGCCGCCGGTTGCGTGTCCGGAAGTGGGCTCGGACCCACAGGCGGCAACGGCCAGCGTGAGGACAAGACGAGCGATCGCAGGCCTCTGATCCATGAGTTCCACGGGCGCAGTGGGTGGTGAGGCGTCAATCCGCCACTCCTGGTCGCGCCCGGTCGCACGTCAACCGGGCGCGAGACCCGAACCGAAGTAGCTCACGAGAGCTTGAAGGTGCCGCTCACGTGGAGCAAACCGAGCATGTACAGCGTCCCGTCGTAGTAACGATAAGTCCCCGTGGGGATTCCGGCGGACCAGATCTTGGCGACGAAGGACTTGCCCGTGGCACCCGGTACGCCGAAGCCGAGGAGCGCATTGCAGGAGAACTGAGCAGCCGAGTCGTCGCTATGCGACTTCATCCATGCGGCAAGCGCGGGCGCATACGTGGCCGTCTGCCACGGATCGGCGCCGAAGAAATTCGCATCCATCATGATGTTCATCACGCAGCGCTTGGCATCCGAGCCGGCGCTGCCCATGGACTGACCCGGAGGAGCCTCCCCAGCGGTGGGCCGCGAAGATCAGCGCAGTCGCCATGTACTCTTCACCGTCGGGCGCGCCACCGGTCGACAACTTGCTGCCGCTCGTCGAGCAGTGCCACGCGATCTCACCCGTGGTTCCTTGCGCCATGTGGTTTTTGACCCAGGCCCAGAGCCGATCGAACTCCGTCTGCTTGCCGAGCTGAAGGGCCGTCATCATGCCGTACGACATGCCCTCTGATGTTCCGGCGGACGCAACCCGCCGGTGTGGGCACATGTCGCAGCGGATTGCAGACCACGCCGAAAGTTCCTCGACCACGGTCCCGGCCGTCGGCGCCGAGAGCAGGCCTTCACCGACCAACCGGCAGTTCGAGTCGTGGTCGCATTGACCTCGGGTCTTGACTCGTTCCGAGAAGACACTCCCGCAATCGAGCGCAGTGTCGACTCGAGCTCCTATCCATCAAAAATTAACGACGCTGCGTCCGGTCCCGGCGAGCACCCGGCATCCGCGAACTCAACGTGAGATCCCGCGATCAGGAGCCAAAAATGTGGGAGTCTAAAATCGCCAGGCGCAACGTAACGGAACCCTTCTCGAGGCCCAGTCCCATGTCATATGAATCGTCTTCTCCCAAGGCGCTGCTCGCGCTCGCCGTTCTTTCTTGCTGCTGCAGCAGCAACAACCCTGGTGCGGACACGAGCTCACTCGCGGGGAGCGGCGGAGGTCCGACGGACCCGAGCGTCGGGGGTACCGCTGGCACGGGCGCGGGCGGCGACTCCGGGAGCACGGCGGGTGGCACGGCCGGTCAGGGTGGCACCGGCGGTCAAGGAGGTACGACCGTCGTGGTCGTCATGTCATCCGGGGGCGACAGCGGGACGGCAGGTGACATGACCGCGCCATCCGTCTGCGGAGACGGAAAGGTCGATCCGAAGCTCAAGGAGGAGTGCGACGACGGCAACGTCGCGAGCATGGACGGCTGCTCGGAGACGTGCACGCTCGAGTCAGGCTGGTCGTGTCCATTTCCCGGAGTGGCGTGCGAAGCAGCAAAGTGCGGTGATGGAATTCGCGCCGGCAAGGAGGCGTGCGATTTCGGCGCCACTCCGCCGGACGGTTGTGACCCGACGACCTGCACGGTGGCTCCCGGCTACGCCTGCGACGCGACGGGGTGTCACCTCACCGTGTGCGGGGACAAGGTTACCGAAGGCTCCGAAGGCTGCGACGACGGCAACGACAACTGGGGCGATGGGTGCACGCCGGACTGCAACCGCGAGCCTGACTGCAGCGGCGCCTCGTGCACGACGACGTGCGGCGACGGCCTGCTCTTGCCGGGGAACACCACGGAACCGTGCGACGACGGCAACGACGCGGCAGGAGACGGCTGCTCGCCCACCTGCGCGGTCGAACCCGGCTACGTCTGCATGCCGGCGAGCCAGGCGGCAACGGGGCAGCTCCTGCTGCCGGTCGTCTATCGCGACATGATCAAGCGGCAGGATCCCGGCGGGCACCCGAACTTCGAGGTGACGCCGATGCCGCCCATGCTGTTCACGGGCATCGTCGGTCCGCTCGGCACGCCGCTCGACATGGACGGCAAGCCCGCCTACGCCGCCACGCCGACGACCGACACGATCAACGCGACGAACGGCTGGACGACGAACGCGACCGACTTCTCGACCTGGTTTCGAGACTCGGACTACAGCAAAACGGTGCTCGATTCGCTCACGCTGACGGAAACGCCGCCCGGAAGCGGGGCGTTCGTCTTCGCCGAGACGCAGTTCTTCCCGCTCGACGGACGCGGCTGGAATGACGTGCCCATCGTCACGAGCGCCCACAATTATTCGTTCACGAGCGAGCTTCACTACTGGTTCCAATGGGCCGGCGGCGAGGTCCTCACGTTCTTCGGCGACGACGATGTCTGGGTGTTCGTGAACAAGAAGCTCGCGGTGGACATCGGCGGCATTCACGGACCCATCACCCAGAGCGTGACGCTCGACGATGCGACGAATACCCAGCTCGGGCTCGGCCTCGTGCAGGGTAGCGTCTACGAAATCGCGGTTTTTCAAGCAGAGCGTCACGTCACGGGCTCGCAATACGAGCTCACGCTCGAGGGCTTCAACGTGGGCCGTTCGGAATGCACGAGCGTGTGCGGCGACGGCATCGTGACGCCGGACGAGCTCTGCGACGAGGGTGCCGACCAGAACACCGGCGGCTACGGCCATTGCGCACCGGATTGCAAGACGCGCGGCGGCTTCTGCGGTGACGGTATCGTACAGCCCGAGGGCCACGAAGATTGCGACGACGGCAACACCGTTCTCGGCGACGGCTGCGACTCCACATGTAGGAAAGAAGGCGTACGCTGACGGTCCCGCCTGGGCGCGCCCGGTAGCGCGCGGCTTGATTCGGAGCGAGGCGGCGGCCATGCTCGGCCCCGTCGATGCCGGAGCCGTTCTTGCCGTCCGCGAGCGAGCTTGGCGTGGCCGAGTGGCGCGCGCTCGGGATGCTCGCGTGCGAGCAGCGGCTCGGTGCCCGTGCGCTCGAAGCCGTGGCTCCGCGGGTTTCACCCGAGTTCTGGCGCGCGTGTGTGGAAAAGGGCTGGGTCGTCGCCGTAGCCGGCTCGCGGGCACTCGGGGCGCGGGGAACGGAGGGTGAGCGCACCTTCGCGCTCGTGCCGGCCTTGCGACCGCTCGTTTTGCGGCAGCTGGCGGATCGCGAGGAGCTCGGCGAGGTGCGGCGCGGCCTGCGCGCTTCGAGTGCGGATCCGGCGCGGAGCAGCTTCACGTGCGCCCTTTACGCGGGCGATCTCGGAGCTCTCGAACGCGCGTTGCCGGAGCTCGCACGACGCGCCGTACGGGGACACGAGACGACATTTGCGAGCAGCATGCTGCGGGAGGCGCTCACGGCGTCGTTCGATCCGGCCTGGCTCGAACGCACCTGGGGAGAGCTCGGCGTCCGTCTGGTCGAGCAAGTGCTCTCGGACGCTTTGTTCGCGCTCGCGCCGGTCGAGCCGCTCTACCACTTCGCGAGCGAACGCCTCGAGGAGGCGACACCGGCGTTACGCTGGGTGCTGGCCGAGCACGCGCTCCTGCGTGGTGAACCCGCGCAAGGGCTCTCGTTCATCGCCGGCTTTCCGAGCCGCGAGCAGCTTGGATTTCGCGCCGCGCTTGCCTACACCTCGGGTGCGTTCGCGCAAACGCAGCAGCTCCTCGGCGAGTACGACCGCTCGCATGGAACCGCGCACGGGGCGGCCAGCGTCACGGCGTTGCTCGTCCTCGTGGCGCTCAGCCGCGAGCCGCCGGAAGGGGCTCGTCTCGCGCGGCGTTGCTTGCCACGCCGCAAAGAACGGCCGACTCCGCTCGCAGGTTGGCCGAGGACGAGCGCCGAATCGGACGTGAGCCGCGCGCTTCGCATACTGCTCAAGCGCACGACGCAGCCGGACACCGAGCGACTGCGCCTGAGCGTGCATCAACTGCCGGCGACGGCCTCGCCCTGGGAAGCATTCGTGAACGCGCTCACCGTCGCGCTCGAGGAGCGCGACGAAGTAGCGCGGCTTGGTTGGGCCCGCCGCCTCGTGGCAGACGCCGAGCGTGCGAGCGCGGGCGGCTACACCTGGTTTGCTCGCCAAGCGCAACACCTCGCTCGCGTGCTCGCTCGGGAGTCGCTCACGGAGCTACGCGAGCTCGGCCCGTGCCAACCCGGAGAGCTCTTGCTGTGCGAGCTCCTCGAGCCGGAGCCCGAGTGGCGGCGTGCGCTCGGCGCGTTGCAAGGCTTCACGCAAAGCATGGAGGGAAGCGAGAAGGTCGTCTCGCGCAGGGTTGCCTGGTACGTGGACATGACGAACGGGGTCCCGGCCAAACCCGCGCTCGAGGAGTTCGTGCGCAGCACGGGCTGGACGCGCGGGCGCCGCGTCGAGCTCGACGAGCTCGACGCCGTCAAAGACGACCTGCCGTCCGAGGATCAGGCGGTGCTCCGTGCGCTCGACTGGAGCCACCCGCGCCGCCACGCGTTACCACTCGAGCTTTTGGAACACCTCGTGGGCCATCCGCGCGTGTTCAACGGCGCGCGCGGACGCCTTCCGGTCGCGATCGGCCGCGGCACCTGTCGCGTCGAGACGCGACGCGAGCACGGGCATCTCGTGATATCCTTCGAACCCGCGGGCGCCGTCGAGGGCGTGAACGTCGTCGTGGAGAGCGAGACGCGCCTGGTCGTGTATCGCGTCACGCCGGCGCTCGGGAAGCTCTTCGGGCTCGTACCGAGCGGCGTGCGCATCCCGGAGCGGTATGAGCCCGAAGCGGTCGGCGTCCTCTCGCGACTCGCCGAGCACGTGGAGATTCGAAGCTCGAGTTTGGGCGCTCGGCGGCGGCTCGCGGCCGAGTCGACGCCGGTGCTACGGATCTCGCCCGAATCCGGCGCGTGGTACGTCGAGGTCGGCGTGCGCCCGTTC
The DNA here is from genome assembly GCA_025936045.1 of Polyangiaceae bacterium. GTDB lineage: Bacteria > Myxococcota_A > Polyangia > Polyangiales > Polyangiaceae > PMG-095. The sequence continues at coordinate 90,174 of JAICUB010000012.1, forward strand.
GGAGCGCGGGGCCGCTTCTTCCCGCCGGGTCTCGGGCGCCTCGCGATCACGACGCGAGACGGCGACGACTGGCTGGACGCCGAACGCGATTTCGAGCAGGAAATTGCGCGCTTTCACGAGCTAGCCACCGCCTGCCCGAGCCTCGAGCACGCGCTCGGCGGCCCGCCGGCGGAGCGACCCGCAGGCGAGCCGACCTTCAGTGGTTCGCTCGGCGAGGACGGACTCTTCACGCTGCTCACCGAGCTGAAACGGAGCGAGCTCGCCGTCGTGCTCGAATGGCAAGACCGGCGCCCGGTGACTGCGCGCGGGACGCTCGGGGTCGGCGCGCTGCACGGCGCGCTGAAGCGCAACAAGGGCTGGTACCTCGTGACGGGCGGCGTGCGCATCGACGACGTGATGTCGCTCGATCTCGCGGAGCTTGCGACGCTGCCGTACACCAAGTCGGGACGCTTCCTGCGGCTGCCGAACGGCGATTTCGTGGAGGTCGAACGGCGCGCGCGCCGCGTGCTCGCGCTGCTCGCGAACGCGACCGAGGCACCGAGACGCGGTCGCCGGGCGGAGCTCCGCATCCCCGAAGCCGCGCTCGGCACGTTACGTTCGTTGCGCGAAGTGGGCTACGACTTCGAGGACGAAAGCGGGGACGGCTGGCTCAGTCGCTGCGATCGAATCCTCGCTAGCGATCCGCCGCTGCCGCCGGACCTCGCCGCCAGCCTGCGCCCCTATCAGCTCGAAGGCTTTCGCTGGCTCTCACGCTATAGTCAGCTCGGACTCGGCGTCTGTCTCGCCGACGACATGGGCCTCGGCAAGACGCTCGAGGCGATCGCGTTGCTGCTCGCGCGCAGCACGGGCGGCCCGGCGCTCGTCGTCGCGCCTACGTCGGTGTGCCGCAACTGGCTCGAGGAGCTCCGGCGCTTCGCCCCGAGCCTCACGGTGCTCGAATACTCGGGCAAGGGACGCGCCGCGCTGCTCGAGCAGTTTCGGAGCGGACCCGCGCGCGACGTGCTGATCGTCAGCTATGCGCTCCTGCAGCAGGATGCGAGCGAGCTCTCGTCGTTGACGTGGAACACCGTGGTGCTCGACGAGGCGCAATTCATCAAGAACGCGCAGTCCCTCCGCGCGCGCGCCGCGTTTGCGCTCCCCGCGCGCTACCGCCTCGCCATGACGGGCACGCCCGTCGAAAATCACCTCGGTGACCTCTGGAGCATCTTCCACTTCCTGAATCCCGTCCTGCTCGGCTCGTGGAAGCACTTTCAGGTTCGCTACCTCAAGCCCATCGAGCGCGACCGGGACAGTGAACAGCGCGCGGAGCTCAAGGCCCTGATCGCTCCGTTTCTCTTGCGACGCATGAAGAACGACGTCCTCTCCGACTTGCCGCCGCTCACGGTGGTGCGGCACAGCGTGCGGCTCAGCGAGGATGAATCGCTGCGCTATGCGCTCCTCCGCCGGCAAATTCACGAAAAGCTGAGAACGCCGCACGGCAAACGCCAACACAAGCTCCAGGTTTTCACCGAGCTCACGCGCCTGCGTCGCTTCTGCTGCCATCCGCGGCTCGTGTACCCGGATGCGCCCAGCGAAACCTCCAAGCTCACGGCGTTCCTCGAGCTCGCGGAAGAATTGCGCGACAACGGGCACCGCGCCCTCGTCTTCAGTCAATTCGTGGACTTCCTCGAGCTCGTGCGGGAAGCGCTCGACGAACGCGGCGTGCGTTATTCCTACCTCGACGGCTCCACTCCCAAAGAGGTCCGCCACACTCGCGTCGAGGAGTTCCAGAACGGCGACAACGAGCTCTTCTTGATCAGCCTCAAGGCGGGCGGCTTCGGCCTGAACCTCACGGCGGCGGACTACGTCATCCACCTCGATCCGTGGTGGAACCCGGCTGTCGAAGCGCAGGCGACCGACCGCGCGCACCGCATCGGGCAAGAACGACCGGTGACGGTGTATCGACTCATCACCGAGGAGACGATCGAAGAGCGCATCGTCGAGCTCCATCGCGAAAAGCGCGAGCTCGCCGAAGCGTTGCTGTCGGCGACCGACGACGTGCCCGAGCTCAGCCACGAGCTCCTCAGCGAGCTGCTCGGCGCAGCGAGCTTGGGTGTAACTCAGTTGTGAAGGCCCCGATCGTTCGAGCACGGCTCGAACAAGCTACCGTCGAGCGCGAGCGCGAACAGCGCACCGGTGATTCCTGCGCTCATGTCAGCCGCACAGAACGACGCCGTCGTCGCTCCATCTTCGGTGTACTCGGCGTCCCATGCGGGCTTGCCCGCAGCCACGTAGGGCTGCAAGCGGTCGCACTCGGAGTACTCGTTGCATTCTTCGTCCAGAATGCCGTCGAAGAAGGGTTCGAGCTCGCCGATCTGGTCGAGGTCGTTCTTTTGAAAGATTGCGAGTCCGAGGCCGTGAGCGGTGCTCGCGAGCCACTCGTCGTAGGCGAGCTGGTCGGCCGCGCTCGTCGAAAATCCGGGGTGGTTCTGGTAGGAATCGAGGTTGTCCGGCTCCACGGCATCGAAACCCTTGCTCGCACACACTTCGAAGCGCGCACGCATGATGGCCTGCAACTTGGCGTAATTCGGCCCGCTCGGACGGACATCGAGCCAGAGCTCACCGGGCCAACCCTCGACCGCATTGCCCTTGAGCGACGCGGGAAAGTCAGCGGAGTCTGGTCGCCCGGGCTCGTAGGTGCCGGCATCCATGTAACAGACGACCTTGATTCCACGCGCGTGCAGCGCCGTCACCTCACTCGCGTCGTTGCCCCAACCGTCGATGTCGTAGGCGCCGACGTCCTCGCTGTCGTCGGGCGGCGTGTTTTGCAGGTCCCAATAAAACGTGGTGTCCGCCGCCGGCTGCCACCGACTCGCGGTGCCGGCCCCGCCCGAACTGCCGAGCGCGGTGCCGGCACTCCCAGCGCTACTCTCGCCCGCAGCACCGCTCGTCTCCTCGCCGGCTGCGCCCGTGCTCACTCCCGCGGAACCGCCGATCGCTCTGCCCGCCGAGCCCCCGGTACCCTGCCCCGCGGCGCCCGCTGCAGGGGGTCTGCCACCAGCACCGGCACCGCCGACGCCGGGCGCCCCGGCGCCAGCGCCGGCAGTCGCTCCGCCCGTGCCCGGACCGCCACCGTTCGCCGCGCCAGCCGAGCTCGCTCCGCTGCCGCCGCTTCCGACTTGCGTCGGATTGCTACTGGAACCGCAGCCGACACAGGCGGCTGCGAGCAGAACCAAAGTGTCGAGGCGCATGGAGCAAGAATAGCGTGCCCGTCCGCGCCGCGGGGCTCACATGGTCTTACTGACGTTGGCGACGGCGAAGTTAGCGGTACCTTGGCCGCCGCCCACCTCGAGCAGCACCTTGACCTCGAGCAGGGTGCCGAGGTCGTTGCCGGCGGCAGCCCAGGCTTTGAAGTGCTCGGTCACCGAGATCGTCCCGCACTTTCGATTGTCGTGCCGGATGCTGTAATACTGGTTCCACTGGGCCGCGCCGCCGCAGCGATCGCCACCCGTGCCGCTCGTGCTGCGGACGCACATCGTGTATTGGCCGCCGTCGACGGAGAGTGGTGAATTGCTCATGTTCGTGCAGTTACCCGGATTGACGGGCATCTTACCGAACGAGTCATCGATGATGTACCACTCGATGCAGGGATTGGTGGACCAGCCGTACATTCCGACGTACGACCACTGGTTACCGGAGTTACCGGTCAGACTCTCTGCGAAGTCCGCGGAGATGGTCCCGAACGCATCGAACTTCTGAGGCTTGTTCCCCCACTCGAAGCCGAGGCGTCCGAGGTAGTTCCCCGAATTGTTCCAACTCGCGCTGAACGCCGGAACACCGGTAAACGTGGTCAGTTGTCCCGAGCCCGCGTTCGACCAGATTTGCCAAGCCAGGTTGTCCGAACCGCCCTGGCCGGAGGTGTGCGTCTGACCGCCCGTCGGCATGGCAGGAACGTTCGCGCAGTCGAGGGTGCTCGAGGTACCCGAGGATCCAGTCCCGGAGCTCCCGGCCATCGACGAGGTTCCGCCGGTCCCGGCGCCGCCCGACGACACGCCCCCAGCTCCTCTGCCCCCCGCAGCCCGGCCGCCCATGGCAGCCCCGCCCATCGCACCCGAGCCTCCCGTCGAGGCACCACCCTTCGAAGAGCCACCTGAACCCACGGTGCCGCCAACGCCTCCGCTGGTTCCGCCCGTCGTTCCGCCGGCTCCGCCCGTCGTTCCGCCGGCTCCGCCCGTCGTTCCGCCGGCTCCGCCCGTGCTGCCCCCAGTTCCGCCCATCGCACCGCCGGTGCCGACGGCTCCACCGGTCCCGGCCGGAGCGCTGCCGCCCGTGCTGCCCCCGGTGCCGCCCGTTACGGCCGCGCCGGCATGGCCGCCCGCGCCGCTTCCCGCCGCGGGCCCGGTTCCCGCAATGCCGCCAGAATCCTCCGGCGGCGTGATCTCGGTCGCGCACGCCGAGGCCAGCGCAATCGCTGCGAGGGTTGAAGCGACGACAGCGGTCCTAAGGGAGCGAGGATGGTGCTTCATGTCCGACAATGCTGGATCGTGACCCAATCCGCCCGAGGCAGGCAGACTTTTTTGCTGTTCGCTACACCTGCGCCGCAGCGTTGTAAGTATATGCGAGGAGTGACATCGCATTTTTGGCGCTAGGCCGACCGATTTCGCATTTTCACCGAGCTCCGCGCTGACCGCGCCCCCAGGCGTGGACGGCATCCACCGCCCCCACGCGAGTAGCGGATCGCGCGTCGGCGCTCAGCGTGTGGGCGCCGAGCGGAGACACACGGCGGCCCGCGCGAGCACGATCTCCGCGTAGCGAACGACGTTCGGGTCCGTGGCGTCACCGAAGCCGTTCGCGCCGAGCTTGCGTGCGCCAACTGCCAAGAGCTCGCTAATACGCCGCAGATTGTGCGGCTCGATCTCGTTGCGCATCACCGTTTTCGCGCCGAGAAACTCACACGCGAGGTCCACGTAGCGCGCACAGCGAAACGGGTCCGTCGACCCGAGGAAGAGCCCATGGTCCAAGCTCGCGCGGAACCAATCGCCGAGGCTTCCGCCGTCACGACACCGCGCGAAGAGCTCCTGAACGCTCCATTCGCCGGTCTCCCCGTGCTCGCCCTCGCGCGCAAGCTCCACGCACACGCTGAGCTCGAGCTCGTGCAGCCAGCTGTACCAGACGGAATTCACCGATTGTCCGCGAGCCTTGTATGCGGCCCGATCGATGCTCGCGATCGCGTCGTAAAGGAGCCCCAGGCGGTTCGGCGTCGTTTGCCTGTCGCCCGGGCGGCTTTCCTGAAGTTGGGAGACGAACGTTTCACCCCGCCGCACGTCCACGGTCGCGAAGCGGAGCGACTGCGAAGGGCCGCGGTCCCGGCTGAGGTAGCCGTACGCCTCGTTGTACTTGCGATGTGCTTCTGCGTGCCGGCGCCTGCGCGCGAGCATGATTCCGGCGTTGCTCCGTAAGAATGCTTGCTCGCGGGTGATGATCTCGGTGTCATCGACATACCGCATCACCTCGGCGGCGAAGCGATAGATGTTTTCGGCTTCGTCCAGGTAAGTCTCGCGTGTCTTCTCGAGTTTCGTCGCCTCGGGCGAGGTTCCCCCATCACGCAGGTGGGTGGCCACGCAGCGCGCCGCTTCGGCTCGATAGAGCTTGACCAACTGAAAGCGGCGTAGAAGCTCGACGAGCCTCTCGATCTCCTTCGAGCGTTGCTCGGGGACGCGGTCGTGCTGGAACGCCCAACGTTGCGCGTACACGTTCGAGCTCTTGCCGCAGACGATGTCGCTGGAGGTGCCGAGCTTCTGCAATGCGGCCTTGACCAACTCTTCTGCTTCCCCGTAGTCGCGACTGTTCGACTTGTTCCGCACACGTTGGAGCTCGGCCCGCCATTCGGCGGCGCCCGGAACCGACGGCGCCGGATCGCTCGGGTCGCGCAACTCCTCCAGCGGCCGTTCGTGGAGGGGCCGTGACTGGGCCACGGGTTCCGGCGGGTCGGAGTTTTGCGCTACCTCCCCTTCGTATGCCCGGCTCATGTGGTCGAAGCGCCGACGCGCTCGCCCGAGTGTCGTTTGGAAGGTCGCCGGAAACTCGAGATCGCGCGACGCCAGAACTGCGCGAAAGCGGTCCTTCATGCGGCTGAAGACGCGCACGAGCGTGAGAGGGCGAGCCGACGTGGCAACGGTCGGTTCCATTGCCTGCAGCATCATGTCGATCTGGATGGCTGCCGTCACCATCAAGTGGCCCTTCAAGCCGTCGTTCGGCTCGCCCGTGGCCCGCAGCGCCGCCGCGATGCACGCAAGACGCTGATCGATGGACTCACACGCCGCGTTGATGTCCCCCGAGCTCTGATAGAGGGCGTCGTACCAATCGGCGATCCCCTGCCGAATCGTCGCCTCGTCGAGATGCCGAAAGAGCGGTGGCTGACCGAGCGTGCCGCTCAATAGATCCGACTAGATCTGCGCGGAGCACCGCGAGTCGGATAGTCGCGCCCATTGATGAATACGATGAACGAGCGGGCCGCCAGCTCGATCAACCGCACGAGCTGCTCTTGTAGCATTTCCGGGGCCTCCTCCTGGGCGAGATCCTCGTCCGCGATGCGAAGCGGCAGGTTCTCGGAAATGCCGACCGCAGTCGCGATGGCGTCGAGTACGAGAATCGCGAAATCACGCGCGTTGAACTGCTCCTCGAGGTCGAGCCAGATGCAATGAAACCGCGGCCTCAGCTCGAAGAAGACCTGGGCCGCAATCGAGGGCACTCCGCTGAGCCCATACACGAATAGATTCGGAGCAGTTTCGAGAATGCGCGCCGTCAGCGCTCGCACGCTGTCCTTGAGTTCGACGGTGTTGCGGGCGCTGAGGTAGGGTGGCGGGGGCGTCGGCCAAATGGCACTGAACGGAACGCCACACGGCGGCAGACACAAAAATAGATTCTGATACAGCGTGAGCAGGAACGGAGCCACGTCCGGCATCGGAGCGATCAGCAGGCGCTCGAGGGCCGCGGCCACCTTCTTGCCGCGCACGCCGACTCGACGAAGCGAACTCTCGAACGCGTCGCGCACTTCACAGATGCGCTCAGGACGGGCACAACCAATAAACGCGCAGGCGCGGCAAACGAATCAGCGCCTCGCACATCAGAGCGATCGTGCGGCGCTCGCGTCCGGACACACCGATGACCATCAAGTTGCGCTGATGTTCCTGGACCGGCGCGTCGGCGGCGAACAACGATAGGTAAGCGGTGAAGTTCGCGACGTCGGTCGGGCTCGGAAGCTTGTCCAGCGTGAAGTCGGCACGCAAGCCGTAGCGACCCCCGTTGATCTTCACGACCGATCGGTGCGCTCGCACGGAGCGGGCATCGGGAAAGCCGGCGTCGTAGTGCACGTCGAACGTAGCGACGGGCATGTCGAACCGCTGAAACGCGGACTCGATGAGCTCGTCGAAGTTCGTCGTCAAGATGACCTTGACGCGCAGGACGTCCGCAAGGTGCGCGAGCAGCATGTGCGCCGTATTCGGACGCTTCCCTTTCGTTAGATTCACGAAGAACGAATCGATGATGCGCGGATCGGACTCCTTGAGGCGCATCCCGCGCAGCGGACGGCGCCCCTCGCCGTACTCGTAGACGAACTCGATACGCGAGAGAAGGTCGAGTGTCGCGCGCCAATCTCGCACGGCGCCCATGGCTTGGAGCATGGTCTCGCTCGTGCCGGCGTCGATATCGTTGCTCGTCTTGCTTTCTCGAATGCGCTCGGTGGCCCACTCCCACATGGCGGAGTCGAGGTCGTCGCGAGTAGGCACGGTCGAGAATTGGGGCCACCGGAACGAGCCTGGATCCCAGCGCTCGTCGGAGTCGAATACGCGCGTCAGGCAATGAAAAAGATAGGCTCGATAGTCCTCGCCAGCGGGGATCCCGGAGGGGACCGACATGCCACCACCGACGACGGGCACGATGCCCAAACCCTTGTCAATATCGCTTTTGATCGCCTCGATGACGAACTCGGCCGTCACGGGCTCCTCCTCGAGGTGGGCGAGCGCGAGGGCGACGAACTTCCCGTGGTCGGCGTAGAGGCTCCGTCGGTTCGGTTCCGTCATCGGTAACCATTCGACGCCAATCGCGTCGTCCCCGGCTTGGAGCGACAACGTGAGAGACTCCTCGTAACGCAACACCTTGAGCCCGACCGGGCGACGTAGAACAAATCTCGAAGCGCTTGGCGAGCGCCGCGTTCGGGTGCCTCTCGAGCACCCGGCGCGTCGAGAGTGTTTGTTTCCTGGCCCCCATGGAAAGCACATTGCGCGCATGCCGGCGCGCCCTCGATCAACTGGAGGACCTCGCACGACCGGCTGACGAGACGAGACCGCCGCGGCGGACTGCAGCTACTCTGGCGCGCTGACGACAACGGGCCCGCTCAGGGCGCGTTCGGCATGCACAGCTTTCGGCATTCGTTCGTGACGCCGTCGCTCGCGCTCGGGAAGAACGAGGATTGGTGCGGCAGCGTACCGGCCACACGTCCGACGAGATCCTTCGGTACCGCCAGCCGGCGACCGAGATCGCGGCCTTGAGCCTTGGCGCCGTCGCCCCCCTGGACGACGCGATACCTGAGTTTCGAAGCCCGAAATCGGGCACCGAATCGGGCTTCGAATGGTCGGGGCGGCCGGATTCGAACCGGCGACCCCTAGACCCCCAGTCTAGTGCGCTAACCAGGCTGCGCTACGCCCCGATCCGACCACGTCCGGGCGGACCCGGACATCGACTCGGCGCAACCTAGTCGCTTTCGCAGCGATTGCAAGCAGGTTCGCTCGGCCGGACCGATCAGGCGCTCGCGTGCCGGAGACGCCAGCGCTGGCAGCACGCGCCGCCCGCCGCGTGACCCTGAACCCACCTCTGCTCCGTGTTTCCTCGCCGTCCGCTGCGCTGCCGTGCCGTGAGCCTTGGCCGTCAGCGGCCTCGAGAGGCCACCCGAGCGATGTGCGTTGCGAGACGCCGATACAGTTCGGCCGCCAGGCGGGGGTCGGCGCAGACTTCGGCGAAGTCGTCGGCGCGGACGCGGAGAACGCGCGTGGTTTGGTCCGCGATGGGCGGCTCGGCGGGCCCCGCGAGACCCACGAGCGATTCGGGGAAGACGAGGGCGCCGGCGCCGACCGTGCGCTCGGCGTTCGAGTAGCGTACGACCCCGTCGAGGACGATGTAGGCGACGAGGTTGCTCGTGACGAGGCGCGGGATGCGCTCGCCGGCGGCGAATTCGACCTCGACGGCGGCCGCCAGCGCGCTCAGCGCGAAGGATTGTGGAAGGTCGACGAGCAGCGGGCTCTGGCGGGCGCGCTCGAGGTCGCCCGCGGCGAGCCCGCGGTCGTGATCGGTACGTTTGACGAAGCGTTCGCCGATTTCGACGACGACGGCCGTCGCGTTGTCGCGCCCGAGCTCGGCCGCGCGCGCGACGAGCGAGCCGGACGCGTGCGCCGCGGACCCGCTGCGCACGAGGTCGGAAAGCTCCGCTTCGGCTTCGACTTGGCCGTGAACGCCGTCGGTGCACAGCAGCAAGCGATCGCTCCGCGCGAGATCGACGAAGAGCGTGTCCACCTGAACTTGATCGGCGAGGCCGATCGCGTTGGTGATGCCGGAGCTCCGGAGCACGCCCGCCCCGCCCGCGCCCGAGCAATGATCCTGCGTGAGCTGCAGCATGGTGCGCGACCGCGCGAGGTAGACGCGCCCGTCACCCGCGTGCGCCACGAACGCGTTGCCGCGCGCGAGCCAGACGACGTCGAGGGTCGTGCCCATGCCACGGTGCTCCTCGTTGGCTGCGGCGTCCGCGAGAACCGCACGGTTCGCCTCCTCGAGGGCACGCCGCAAGCACGCGTAAACGGAGCGCCGGTTCTCGAGATCCGCCTTGGCGACGTAGGCGTCGATCACGCGCTGCGCCTCGCGGCCCGAGAGCACCTTGCGCACGGTTTCGACCGCCAGGAGCGCGGCGACGTCCCCTGCGCGGTGGCCTCCCATGCCGTCCGCGACGGCAAAAAGCGCGATTTCCGGCGCGAGGAGCGCGGCGTCCTCGTAGTGCTCGCGCCGGGCCCCCTTGTCGCTCGCCGTCGCAAAGTCGGCTCGATAGTCGAAGCGCGGGAGGATGGTGGACATCGGCCCCTCACGATATCACCATCGCGCCGTGCGAGTTTTAGGCATCGAAACTTCGACGCGGCGCGGCTCGGTCGCGGTGAGCTCGGACGGCGTCGTCGTCGCCGCCCACACTCACGAGGAGCCGAACGCGCATGCGGAACGCTTGCTCGGTCTCATCGAGCGTTCGCTGACCGACGCCGGCATCACGCGCGACGTGCTCGACCGCATCGCGGTCGGCGTGGGGCCCGGGTCGTTTACCGGGCTTCGCGTCGGGATTGCGCTCGCGCAGGGCATTGCCCTCGGGCTTGGGCGGCCGCTCGTCGGCATGGGGTCGCTCGACGCGATGGCGCGCGCCGTATCGGCCAGCGATCGGCGCGTGCGCGTGCCGGTGCTCGACGCGCGGCGCGGCGAGCTTTTCGTCGCAGCTTATGCGCCGGACGGCGCCGAGCTCCTCGCGCCCGCAGCGCTCACCGCGAGCGCGGCGCGCGGGGCCCTGCATGCGGCCCTCGCGGGTGCGAGCGCCGTGCTCGTCGGCGAGAGCGCCGGCGAGCTCGGCATGGATTTCGAGCTCCTCCGCGGTGCGGAGCTCGACTTGCCGCACGCGAGCACGGTTGCACTCCTCGGCGCGACGCTCGAGCCGGACACGGCCCGAGCGGAGCCCGTGTACGTGCGCGGGCCCGGCGCAACGTTGCCGAACTTGCCGCCTTCGCCACTCGGCTGAGCACCGGCGCAGCCTTGCGGCTTGAGCACGGAAGCGAGCTTGGGTGTAGCATCCACCCTGCCGATGGCGACGCCCGCAGACGGTCCGAGCGACCGCGACCACTTGCTCTCCCGCTTCGGACGCTCGTTTGCCGCCGGCGCGGTGCTCTTTCGCGACGGCGAGCCGGCTGATTTCGCGTACCTGTTGCAAAGCGGGCGCGTCCGCCTGTTCAAGCAGGTGGGCGCGATGGAGCGCAGCCTGCGCGTCGCACGCGCGGGTGACCTCTTCGGGGAGTCCGCGCTCGAGCCGGGCGCCATGCGGCGCTCGACCGCCGTCACGCTCGACGAGGTGACGGCCGTCGCCGTGGATCATGCGACGTTCGACGACGTGCTTACCATGCACCCGAGCGTGGGCTCGAGCGTGCTGCAGCAGCTCTTGAGCCGCCTGCGCGACGCGGAGGATCAGATCGAGATCCTGATGATGCGCGATCACCAATCCAAGGTCGTCGTGGCACTGACGAAGCTCGTTCAGCGTGAAATGGCGCTCAGCGACGGCAGCAACGGCAGCGACATCAGCTTGCAGGTTTCGCCGCTCGAGCTGGCGGCCCGCGTCGGGCTCGACGTCGAGGCGGTCAAGCGCGTCGTCGCGCAGCTGCGTGAGGGCGGCTACGTGCGGATCCAAAACGAGCGCGTCGAGGTGACGGACCTCGAGACGCTGCGCGAGCTCTATTCGCTATTGAGCCTGAAGGACCAGCTCCGCGGCAGTCCCGAGCGCGAACGAGGACGGAGCGCGTGACCGAGGAACGGATGCGCCGCCGGCGACCGTGGCTCCTGCTCGCGCCTCTCCTGATCGCGTGCTCGTCTGGGAACGCGGCGGGACCGCATGCTCAGGATCCGAGCCGCCAGGCCGAGACGGAGTACGACGTCGCCCGCGACCTCTGGCTCCGGCGCAACGATCCGCGCGGAGCGCTCGAGCACGCGCTCAAGGCCGCGGACCTCGACGATGGAAACGCGGAGGCGGCGCACCTCGTCGCGCTCCTCTACCTCGACTTTTGCAGCCGCAATAGCGCCGAGTGCAGGTTGCCGGAAGCCGAACGCTTCGCACGGCGTGCGCTCGAAGTGAAGAGCGACTTTCGCGAAGCCCAAAACACGCTCGCCGTGATCCTGATCCACGAGCACCGCCCAGAGGAAGCAGCGCGACTCCTCGTGCCGCTCACGCAGGACATCCTCTATACGACGCCGGAGGATGCGTGGGGTAACCTCGGCTGGGCTTACCTCGAGCTCGGAAAGCTCGAGCCTGCGGTGGATGCGCTGCGCCGGAGCATCGCGGCGCAGCCGGCCTTTTGCGTGGGAAACTACCGTCTCGGTGTAGCCTACGAACGGCTCGGTCAGCTCTCGCTCGCCGAGAGCTCGTACACACAGGCGCTGGAGACCGAAGCGCCTGGCTGCACGGGGCTGCAGGATGCCTGGTTCGGGCGGGCGCGGGTACGTCTTCGCGCGGCCAACCAGCCTGAAGCCCAGGCGGATTTGGAGCGCTGCGTGGCCCTGTCGAAGGCGACGCCCGCCGGCAAAGAATGTAGCTCCATGTTAGCGAAACTAAAGTAGTCTCTGGCTCCCCATGACCTCGGTCGGTGAGCACCTCCGGAAGCTGCGCGAAGAGAAGCGCATGAGCCTCGCGGAGGTTTCGCGCGCCACCCGCGTGCCGCTCGCCAGCGTCGAACGGATCGAGGCAGATCGCTTCGACGAGCTCCCGGGTGAAGTCTTCGTGCGGGGCTTTTTGCGAGCCTACGCCAAAGCGATCGAGGTGCCGGTCGACGACGTGCTCGCCCGTTACACGGCGAGCCGCCGCGTCGCGTGGGTGACGCCGCTGCCGATCACGAGCCCGGTGCGGCCGGCGCGCAGCCGTCGCTTCGGCGTCGCGATTGCATTCGTGCTCTTGCTCATTCTGTTCACGCTCGCGCTCAGCATCGTGCTCCGGCCCCGCGGCGACGACATGCCGCAAGAGCTTTCGGCGCGCGCGCTGCCCGCGCTCGACGCCTCCTGACGCGTGGCCGTCGCCCGCGCGCGACCTCAAGACAGCGTTCGCACGACGCGAGCGCTCTTGCTCAAGCGCACGGAGTACGGCGAGGCCGATCTCGTGCTCTCGCTTTTTACCGAACGCTACGGCCGCGTGTCCGCGCTCGCGCGCGCGGCGCGCAGGAGCACGCGTCGCTTCAGCGGCGCGCTCGAGCCGATGCACACGCTCGACGTGGGTCTCGAAGAGCGGCCGAAGAGCGAGCTCTTCATGCTGCGTGAAGCGGGCATCGCCGTCGCGCGCACCGGACTCACGGGCAGCCTGGCGCGGCTCGAAGCAGCAGGAAAAGCGCTGTCGTGGGTGCGCCGCGCCGCGCCGCCGCGGACACCGGAGCCCGAGCTCTGGCTCGCGGTCGAAGGGCTGCTCGACCGCCTCGCCGAACGCGGCGAAACGCTCGAACCGAAGCGCTTGCTCGCAGCTGCCGGGCTCCGCATCTTGGCGACGCTCGGCTGGGGGCTCGACTTCGAGCGCTGCGTGCGCTGCGGCAAGGAGTGCCCGCCCGAGCAGGTCGCGCTGCTCGACGCCCAGCACGGCGGACTCGTGTGCCGCGCGTGCGGAGGCGCGCGCCTTCGAATCGAGGGACCGCTCCGCGAGCGGCTCGCACGCGCGGCCGCCGACGGTGATCCGAACGCGCTCGAGCTCGACGACGCCGAACTCGCCTCCACGCTGGTCGAAGCGGTGCTCAAGGCGCACGCGGGGCTCGAGTGAAGAATGCTAGAAGGACGAGCGTGAACGAGCGAACCGCCGTCCCGTCCGCGGAGGCCGGCGAGCGCAGGCGGATCGCCAAGAGCGCCGGTATCGTGGCGACCGGGACGCTCGCGAGCCGCCTGCTCGGCCTCGGCCGCGACCAGACGATCGCAGCGCTATTTCCGCGCGCCGTGACCGACGCGTTCTTCGTCGCGTTCACGATCCCGAACGTCCTCCGGCAGCTGCTCGGGGAAGGCGCGGTGCAGAACGCCGTGCTGCCCGTGCTCGTGAAGGTGAAGGAGCAAGGCGGGGAGAGCGAAGCGCGCCGCTTTTTCCGGGCCGTGCGCGGCGTCTCGCTGCTGGCGCTCGTGGGCACGACCGCGCTCGGCATCGGCTTCGCGCCCGCGCTCGTGAATTTGTTCGCGGGCGGCTATGCGAACGTGGCCGGCGAGCTCGAGCGCACGGTGCTGCTCACGCGCTGGGTCTTCCCTTACATCCTGTGCATGGGCACGGCCGCGCTCGGAGCAGCGGCGCTGAACACGCACGGGCGCTTCGTCGCGACGTCGTTCGCGCCCGCGCTGCTCAACGTTTCGTTCATCACGCTCGCGCTCGTGTTGCCGCCGCTCTTGGGCGCGCGCGGTTACGATCGCGGGCTCGCGCTCGCGGCCGGCGCGTTGCTCGGCGGCGTGCTGCAGGTCCTTGCGCAATGGCCGAGCCTTCGAGCGATCGGCTACCTCGAAGCGCCGAGCTTCGAGCTCGCGAACCCTCACGTGCGCGAGGTCGCGCGCCGCATGGCGCCCCTGCTCGTCGGCATGGGCGTCTACTACGTCGACGTCGTGCTCGCGCGGCGCTTTCTCTCGGAGCTCGGGCTCGGCGCGCAGAGCTACTTCTCTTGGGCCATGCGGCTCTGCGATTTCCCGCAGGGCATCTTCGTGATGGCGCTGCAGGCCGCGGCGCTGCCGAGCCTCGCGCGCCTCGCCGCTCGCTCGGACCTCGACGAGCTCGGGCGTACGTTCGCGTTCGGCATGCGGCTCGCGTTGTTCGTCGCGATCCCGGCGACGGCGCTGTTCGTCGGGCTCGCGGAGCCGCTCGTGGTGTTGCTCTTCCAGCGCGGCGAGTTCGATCACGAATCGGCGCGCCAGACGGCGCACGCGCTCGTGGCGCAGGGCGCGGGCGTGTGGCTCGTCGCCGCGGTGCGCCAGCTGCTCGCCGTATATTACGCCGTCGGGGACACGCGCACGCCGGTGTACGTGGCGGCGAGCGATCTGCTCGCGTTCATCGTGCTCGCGCTCGTCCTGCGCGGTCCGCTCGGCCACGTGGGGGTCGGCTGGGCGGTGAGCGGCTCGAGCGCGGTGCAAGCGCTCCTCCTTTGGGTGCTCCTGGCGCGCAAGGTTCCGACCATCCGTGGCCAGGGGATTGGGGGGTCGGTCCTACGAGTGCTCGTGGCTTCGGCGGCCGGCGTTGCCGGGGGCCGGGCCGTCGCGGGGGTCCTCGCTGCCGGCCCAGGCAGCGGCGCGGTTGCCCGCGCGTTGCCGGGTCTTTTGGGCGCGCTCGCTTTCGGGGCTAGCTTCTTGGTCGTGGCATTCGTGTTGAAGAGCCCCGAGCTCGTCACGCTGTGGACCGAACTGAAGAAGCGCCGCGCGCGCCGACGCGGAGGTGCGGCATGAGCGGCAAGCCGCCAGCGCTCGCGCCCGTCGCCGTGGGCTCCGAGTTCATCGCGAGCGCGAGCCGCGCGGGCGAGCTCCCGCCGTCGCTCGCGGTCGAGGTCGCCTTCGCGGGGCGCTCGAACGTCGGCAAGAGCACGCTGCTGAATCTCTTGCTCGGCCATCACCTCGCACGCACGAGCTCGGCCCCCGGACGAACCCGCACGCTGAACTTCTTTTCGGTGAAGACGCGCGGCGGGAGCACACTCACTTTCGTGGACCTGCCGGGCTACGGGTTCGCGCGCCGCAGCAAGGAAGAGAAGCTCGCGTGGGCCGAGCTCGCGGAGCGCTACCTGCTCGAACGCCCGGCGCTCGCCCTCGTCATCGTGCTCGTCGATGCGCGCCGCGGGCCGGAGCCGGACGATCTCGAGCTCCTCAAGATGCTCAAGGACGCTACTCCCGGCGGCCGGGCGGCGCCCCGAGTACTCATCGTCGCGACCAAGCTCGACAGGCTGCCGCTTTCGCAACGGAAACCCGCGCTCGCGGCGATTGCCCGTGGAGGCGTGCGCGTCGTCGGGGTGAGCGCGTCGGATCCGGTGAGCATCGGCGAGCTCTGGCGGCGCCTGCTCGCGAGCCTCGAGCTCGAACAGCCGAGCTCGTAGTCTACGCGCGGCTCGCGCGACCGAACACGGGCGCGCGGGCGGGCTCGAGCCTCGCTCGCTTCACGGAACGTGACCGGACGCCGCTGCGCCTTTGAGCTCGGTCCGGCAGTCGCCGTACAGCACGAAGTGCGCGCCCGTCTCCGACTGTTCGAAGCGCCATGCTGGCCCGCCGCGCGCGCGGAAATACTCGATGCGCGCGAGCCGGTCGCTCCTGATGCCGCGCTCGAGGGCGCGCTGCCAGATCGTCGCGAGCGTGCATTGCGGATCGGGGAGCGGCTCGGGCTGCTTCGGCGGACACGGCGTGCTCGGCTGATCGGCATCGGCGACCAGCCCTTCCTTCCGCAGGCGCACGTCCTGCTTTCCGCAGAGCGGCCGCTGCGGCAACGGGCCGACCTCGCTGTCCGGCTGCGGCCCCTGCCCGGGCGGGCTCTGAAACGCGTACCGCACGCGGACGGGCCCCTCGGTGAGATCGACCTTGCCGTCGCTGCTCACCCCTTCGGCCGTGAAGCCGCGCAGAAGATTCCGACGCGTCACCTTGCGGGCGGCGGGCAGGGTCGCCGTCACGTCCACGTGCGCCGGCCAGCCCACGATGCCCTCGGTGGTGGGTGGGCCGGGAGGCGCGCTCGTTTCCGGCCGCGACGCGTGCTTCGCCCAGAGCGAGACGGCGATGCCGATGAGAAACGTCACCCCGACGATGGCCATGCCGAGCCACTTGTCACGCTGCCGCGCGAGGACCTCGCCCATCACCGGATCGGCGGGAGACACGGAGGGCGGCTCAGGGGCGTGCATCGGCCGCGCGCCCGGCGCGGCGCCGAAATCGGGCAGGAGCTCCGGGCTCGGCGGCGCAGCAGCGGGCTCGGTCGGGGGTGCTTCCGGATCGCTCATCGGGAGCGCTCGTCTACTACTATTGCGGGAAGAAGCCGAGCGCGCTACACAGGCGGCGGTCTTTCGGGCGCATAACTCAGCGGTAGAGTGCGTCCTTCACACGGACGAAGCCGCAGGTTCGATCCCTGCTGCGCCCACCGGAGGTCCCAGCGGCACGAAGCCCCCTGTTCCAGCTTGCTCGAACAGCGGGGCTCTGTCTGGCCGCGATCGCGTGCGGCACGCCCACGACCATGGACACGCGCGTCGTGCTTCCGGGCTATCTGTTCGGCACGCTCGGCGAAGAGGCGTTCGATGTGCGTGCGTTCTGTCACGGCCAGCCGACCAAGTTCGCGGTCACCACGCCGCCGCGCTACGTCGCCGTCGCCGTGCTCACGCTCGGTATTTACACCCCGCACGAGCTCGAGCTCGAGTGCCGCGCTGCATCGGCGGCCGCACACGGCATGACGCCGTGGTCCCACTGATGCGTGCGCTCGCCGTGCCCCTCTTTGCCATGAGCCTCGCCGGTTGTGCCGCCACGCATCTTTACAGCGGCCTTCCGCCGGGCGACCCCCCGCACGGTTACGAGGCGCGCTGGCACTCGTCGTTCTTCTTCGGCACGACCGAGGCGAGCGGCCCGTACGATCTCGATCGACTATGTCCGAGCGGTTGGTCCGAGATCCACCTCGCGCCCGACTTTTTCACGAGCGCAGCCGAATTGGCGACGCTTTTTCTCTACACGCCCGCCCGCCTCACCATCGTGTGCGCGCGCCCGATCGAGCTCGACAAGCCGCTCCCTCCGCTCGACCCGCGTCACACCCACGAGGGGCGACCGTGACGCGGCGCTATTTCGTCACCCGCGGCGGGCGCGAGCGCACGGCCGACGTAGCGGCAACGACACCGGAGCGCTTCCACGTGCGTCTCGACGCCGGCGCAGGCGAAGCCATGGAAGTGACACTGCTCGGCCGCGGTGACGTGACGACCGTCAGCGTCAACGGCCGCGTTTTCACGCTGCTCCGGGCCGCAAACGGCGAGGTCGTCGCCGAGCGCACGCGCGCGAGCGCAGCGGCGAGTGCGCGCTCGGCGGAAGCCGGACGGCGCGGCGGCGGCCCGGGCGACGCGGGCGCGCTCGTGCGCTCACCGATGCCCGGACGCGTGCTCAAAGTGCTCGTCGCCGAGGGTGCGAGCGTTACCGCGGGCGCGCCCGTGATCGTGATCGAAGCCATGAAGATGGAGAACGAGCTCGTCGCGGCGCGCTCCGGCGTCGTAAAAAGCGTTCGCGTGAGCGCGGGCGATACGGTCGAACGCGACGCGCCGCTCTTGGAGATCGAATGACGAGGTCGAAGCTCTCACTCGCGACCCTGCCGACTCCGCTCTGGCGTCACGAACGGCTCGACGCGCTCGCGGGCACCGAAGTGTGGGTGAAGCGCGACGATCTCACGGCGAGCGGCGCCGCAGGCAACAAGATCCGCAAGCTCGAGTACCTCGCCGCGGAGGCACTCGACCAAAGCGCGAGCGTGCTCGTCACCTGCGGCGGCCAGCAATCGAACCACGCGCGCGCCACGGCGCTCGTCGCGGCCGAGCTCGGCTTGAAGAGCGTGCTCCTGCTGCGGACCCCCGATCCTCGAGCGCCCCCGCCCGCCGTCGGCAACCTGCTGCTCGACTACCTCGCGGGCGCCGAAGTGCGCTTCATCACGCCCGCGCAGTACCGTGAACGCGACGCGCTGATGGCCGAGGTCGCGCGTGAGCTCCGCGAGCGCGGCGAGCGTCCCTACGTCATCCCCGAGGGTGGCTCGAACGGCCTCGGCTCCCTCGGCTACGTCGACTGCATGGCGGAAGTGCGCGCTCAGCTCGACGCCGGCCTCGGCGGCGGGCCGCGCGCGTTCGACGCCGTCGTGCATGCCTGTGGCTCCGGCGGCACGGCGGCCGGCACGGCGCTCGGCGCCCGCGCGCACGGCATCGCGGCCGTGACGCACGCCGTCGCCGTCTGCGACGACCGCGCCTACTTCGAAACCGTCGTGGCGCGGATCACGGCCGAGACGGTCGCCCTCGCCCCGAACCTCGACCCGAGCGCTCGCCCCTGCATCCACGACGCCTGGAAAGGCCCCGCTTACGGCCTCCCGAGCGACGACCAAACCGCCTTCATCGTCGAAGTCGCGCGCAACACCGGCCTCCTCGTGGACCCCGTCTACACCGGCAAAGCTCTCTTCGGCCTCACGCGCCTCGAGCCCAAACCGAAGCGCGTGCTCTTCCTCCATACGGGCGGCATCCCCGGCCTCCTCGCCCAAGCGGAAGCGTTCGCGCCGTACCTGCGAAATCGGTGACCGCGCGGCGCGCGTCGAAGTCACGGGTACCTTTTTTGGATTGAGGGGCGACCGCTGGTGCTCGCCGAAATGTCGCCGCCGCACGCCGTTCCACCTCGCAAGCGAGTCAGCCTCGCTCGACGCGTCACGCCATCGCCCGTCGACGTGCCCCCCAAAATCCCCTACTCCCATCCGCTCCCGCTCCCGCTCCAGCGCTGCGAGCCACGCCGTGTGCGCGACAGTCCGAGCGGTGCGCGACGGACGGTGTTCGGCTCCGTCTATGGCCCACCACTCGAGGACGAACTCGAACCCCATCTGCTCAATTCGAGTTCGCTCGGATCGCGCCGCACGAGTAACGGGCGGCCGAAGCGGCGCTCGGTTCCGCGCGGCGCGTCGCGATACTGATCGCGGCTGTTTCGTTGGCTGCGGCCGCTTTCGTTGGCTCGCCTCGTTCGCGGCGCGGCTCCCGCTCAGTGCGGTCGCTCGAAGACTTCGTCGAGCGTCTTGCGGAACGCTTTCGCTTTGCCCATCAGCGGGCGCGCTTTCGCGGTGTCGTCCAAAAGGTCGTGCTTTTCGCCGGGGTCGGTTTTGAGATCGAAGAGACCGAGGGCGCGGGGGCCGCTCGTGATGAGCTTCATGTCGTCCTCGATGTAGGCTTCGCGCGAGTCGTTGTAGGGGCCCGCGGGCATGTCGATGTAGACGACGCGGGGCGTCGGGACGTAGCCGGGCGGCGCGAGCACGTCGGGGAGCAGCGAGACGCCGTGAAACGCGCCCTTTTCGCCGGCGGGCGGCGTCGCGATACCGAAGATGTCGAGGAGGGTCGGCACGATGTCGATGGCGCTTCGCCGCACGGAGACGCGACGCGGAGTGACCCCCGGCACGTAAATCACGAGCGGAACCCGCACGAGCTCCTCCCAGAGCTCGAAGCCGTGACGGTAGAGGCCGTGCTCGCCGAACGCCTCGCCATGGTCGCTCGTGACGATGACGATGGTGCGATCCGCAAAAGGGAGCTTTGCAAGCGCGTCGAGCACACGCCCGAGGTGATGATCGACGAACGCGAGCTCGCCGTCATAGAGCTCGCGGCCGTGGTGGCCGAAGTCGAATTCGGGGTGCGGCACGTACTCGGCGTGCGCGTCGATGTAGTGCGACCACATGAAGAACTGCTTTTGCGAAAGCTCGGGCCGCTCGAGCTCGGCGATGATGCGATCGCTCAGGACGTCGCCGTTCGAGCTGCGGTCCCCTTCGATCGGCTGATCGGCGGGCGTGGCCTGCGTGTCGATCACGTCGTAGCCGCGCTCCATCCCGTAGTTTTTGAAGAAGTACCAGTGGCCCTGCACGCTCACGGTGTGGATGCCGGCGCGCTGCAAGCGTTCGGCGACGAAGGTGTCTTCCTTGGTGAAGCGGTTGAAGTGGTACCAGCCACGATGCGTCTCCGAGCCGTACCGGCCGATGAGCATCGGAGCGAGACTCTTGCTCGTGTAGGAGGCGAGCGAGTAGGCGTTCTCGAATACGGTGGCCTTCGCGGCGAGCGCGTCGAGGTGCGGGGAGACGTTGCGCGCCTTGTAGCCGAGAAAGCCGAGATCCTCGCGCGTGGCATCGATGGTGATGAGCACCACGTTCGGCTGTTTCGGCAGGTGGTCGCGGACGAACTCCGTGCTCGCTTGCGCGAGCGGCGCCGCTGCGGCCGGAGCGACCGCGGGCGTCGTTTCGACGGTCGCGTCGGCGCCCGAGCAATCTTCGTCGATGCGATTGCCCGGGACGTCTTCGGCGGCCGGGCTGATTTTCGGGTTGCCTTCCGCGCAATCCCCGCCGCCGAACGCCGCCGAAAACCCGTCGTGGTCGCGATCGGCCGCGCGGCGCGCGGCGGCGAGCAGCAGCTTGCCGAGCGGAGCGTGTCGCTCCACGGCGAGCGCGGTATGGCGATCGAACGCCGAGCCTACGGCGGGCCAGAGCGCGCTACAAGGCACGAACGCCGCGAGCGCCACCAAGAGCGACAGCGAACGCCGCGAGAACGGCGGGGCGCACAGCGCAGCGACGATGATCGCGAGCACTTCGGCCGGTGCGCGCAGGTCGAGCTCCTGGCGCCGGAACACCCCGAACACGGCGAGCACGCCGCCCGCGCCGCTCGTCGTGCCGCTCGCGATGAGCGCCGTCACGGCGAGCACCGCGAACGCCGAGGCGCCGAACCCCACGAACACCGGGTCCGGCTCCCACGCCGCGAAGCCATCGCCCGCGAAGCGCCCGGCGGCCGCCGCGCCCACACCGACGGCCGCGGTGATCGCCACGACGACGAGCCCGAGCGCGGCGCCCGACGCCAGCGCCGGCTCCGCGTCGGCGAGCACCCGCAGGGCCACCCGCGCGCCGAGCACGAGCCCCGCGAGGCCGAGCACCACGGCCGCGACGAGCCGCGCCGAAACCTCCCGCCGGCGCGCGGGGCTCTCCTTGCGGAGCTCTTGGAAGAGCCCGCCGAGCCGCGGAAATCCCGCTGGCAACAAGAGCTCGGCGACGAAGGCGGCAAGCACGCCGGCCACGGCGGCGAGCGGCGCGATCAAACCGAGCTCGGCCGCGATGACGTGGCGCGCGGGCGTGCCTTCGCAAGCGTATGCCGCATCGACCGCCGAAACGACGAGCCCCGTGAGCATCGCGCCCGAGAGCGCCGCGCCGAGGCGCGCGGCGAAACGCGAGAGCCGCTCGTTCATCGCGACGGCCGCCGGCCCGCTACGCTCGTGTCGCCGCGCTTCGGCAGACGCGCGAGTGGATGCGCGCGATCATAGACGCTCATGAGCTGGTCGAGGGAGACGTGGGTATAGCGCTGGGTGGTCGCGAGGCTCGCGTGGCCGAGCAGCTCCTGAATCGCGCGCAAATCGGCGCCACCTTCGAGCAGGTGCGTAGCGCACGAGTGACGGAGCGCGTGCGGGTGCAGGTCGCTGCGACCGGCGCCGAGCGCGCCGTAACGATGCACGAGTGTCTGCACGCGCCGAACGCCGAGGCGCGTGCCGCGCCGGCCGAGAAACAGCGCGCGGGCGTCCTGCACGCCGGTGCGCTCGTTGCGGAGCTCCGGTCGCGCCTCGAGGTAGCGGAGGATCGCGTCATGCGCCTTCTTGCCGAGCGGAACGAGTCGCTCCTTCTTGCCTTTGCCGAGCACGCGCACCTCTTCACGCTCGAACGCGACGTCGCCGAGGTCGAGCCCGACGAGCTCGCTCACGCGCAGGCCGCAGCCGTAGAGCACTTCGAGCAACGCGGAGTCACGCACGCGCTCGGCGTGCGAAACGGCGGCGGCGAGCGGCACTTCCATCACCTCGCCTGCCGCGTCCGCGTTGAGGAACGTCGGAAGCTTGCGGCGGAGCTTCGGGCTCGCGAGCGCCGTCGCGGGGTTCTTCCGAACGAGCGTCTCACGCTCGAGCCAGCCGAAGAAGGCGCGAATGCTCGCGAGCTTGCGCGCGATGGTCGCCGGCGACACGGTCCGCGCGAGCTCGGCCAGAAACGAGCGCAAAAGGAGCTTGTCGATGTCCTCGAGCTTCACGGCGTCGCCACGCCGCTCGCGCGCGAAGGCGGAGAGCGCTTCCACGTCACGCACGTACGCGAGTACGGTATGCGCGGACGCCCGCCGCTCGCTCGCGAGGTGCTCGCGAAAGCGCGCCACGAGGCGGTCGAGAACGTCCGTGCGGCCGGCGTCTTGCGTCACGACCCCGAATTTTACGCCCGGTAGGCCGCCAAGGTCCAACAAGCGACACCGACGGCGAACACGCCGAGCCCCAACCAGAACCCCCGCGGCAGGATGCGGCCCTCGCGCGTGAGCCCCCGGAGCGCGACGACGCCGAGGCCCGCCCCGGCGAGGACGAGGCCGGCGAGCAGGAGCGCCGAGGCCGCCGGCGCGGGGCCGGGAGTACGGGCCAAGAGCTCGCGCGTCTTCGCGAACGCCTGGGCGCGCGCTTCGGGGTCCGGTGAGCCGGGTTCGGTGAGCAGACGCGCGAGGGC
This sequence comes from Polyangiaceae bacterium, assembly GCA_025936045.1. Lineage (GTDB taxonomy): Bacteria > Myxococcota_A > Polyangia > Polyangiales > Polyangiaceae > PMG-095. The sequence continues at coordinate 113,158 of JAICUB010000012.1, forward strand.
ACGGTCGGCTTCCTCGCGCGCCGAGGCGTAGGGGTCAACGACGAAGCGTGTCTCGAAGGCCGCCGCGCGGATGGCGCCCCACGCGAGGCGCGCAGAAGCGACGTCGCCCGCGCCTTCCGAGCCGACCGCGACCGCCCGCAGCCTGGCAAGGGCGGCGCGGGTGTGGGGAGCGCCGGGCGCATACGCAATGGCGGCCCGCCGCGCGTAGAGGACGGCGTTCGCGAGATCACCGCGATTGAACGCGCGATCGCTCTCCGCGAGCGCTACCTCTCCGTCGCGCACGACACGAAACGTCATCGCCGCGAGCGCCAGCACGACGAGCGTGAGCGCAAGCGAGACGCGCCGTGCGCCGATCACAAAAAATCCCGCCGCTTGAACACGACGGCCGCAAGCGTGGTGAGAAGCACGGCCCAGCACGCGGCGTACGCTGCCGCGAGGAGCACGTGCGTGGTCAACGTTTGGCCGGCGGCCTCCCCCGTCAGGAGCGTGCGTGGCGGGACGTACCACATGAGATTGGGCACCACCTGCGCGAGCGCCGCGAAGATGCCGTGAATCGCGGCGCCGAACAGACGGATCGGAAGCTTCGCGAGCGAGTCCGCCGAGCGCCCGATGACGAAGATGGCGAGCGTGAAGACGGCGGTGAGGAAGGGCGACGAAAACGCCGAGAACAACGTGGCGACCGACGTGATCACGAGCACTTCGCACAACGTGAGGAGCGCCGAGCCCAAGACGACCCGCCGATCGTCGGGCGCGCCGCCCGCGAACAGAGAACCACCGAGGACCAGGACCAAGGCCGCGAAGATCGGCAGGTAGCTCCTCGCACGCGGCGCCTTCCACGCGCCGACTCCGAACGCGGCGCAGGAGCCCGACACGCCGACGGCGAGCACGGCCCCCGCCCCGCCGCTCAGCACGCCGAGCGCGAGCAAGAGGATACCCGCGTTCGCCGCGATGAAGACGGCGAGCGTGAGCACGATGCCGAGAAGCTTGCCGACGAGGTACTCCGCGCGGCGAATGGGGCGCGCCAGGATCGGGAAAATCGTCTTGAGCTCGAGCTCACGGTAGAGCGAAGTAGCGCCGAGCACGACGGCGACCACGATGGCGTAGAGCGACGTCGAGGCCGCGCCGAGGTCGCTCACGACGCGCAGCCGGCTTCGACTCGCGTAGGCGCCGACGACGAGCGCGTAACCCGCCGTCGCGAGGGCGAGCGCGAACAACCCGTGCAGGATGCGGGCGCGCACCGCCTCGCGGTAAGCGTTGAGCGCGATGACGAAGACGCGCGTCAGCATTGACTCACGAAAAGCCGCGGCCTCAGTGAGCGGACGTGAGCCGCAACGGCTCCACGTACTCGCGGATCTTGCCGGGCGCGCGCAGGATGAGGCGCTCCACGCGATCGGACAGCAAAAGGCGCGCGAGGCCGGGCCCCATATCGAGGGCGACCGCGAGGGTCACGAGCGTTTTGTCTTTTCCGAACGGCTTCACGCGAAAGTATCCCCAGACGTCTTTTACGTCGTGGGGCCGCGTCGGATCGAGCCAAAAGCGGATGCGATCCCCGCTCGCGGCTTGCTCGAGCTCCACCGTGTACGTCGCGAGGAACGGCGCCTTGCCCTGGACGAGCTCGATACGAGCACGCCGCCCGTCGCGGCTCACGAGCGTCGCGCGCTCGGTGCGCGGGAGCGCGCGGGTGAGCGCCTCGGCGTCGGAAAGCGCGCTCAACACCTTTGCGGGGGTCGCGTTCACGACCTGGTAGGCGACGCCACCGATGTACGACCCGTCACCACGCTCGAAACGCACCGGGCGCGAAACGGTCGCTCCCCCGAGCAGGGCCTGACGCTCCCCTGCGTCGAGCGCTTTCACGACGCGGCGCGCGGGCGGCGCGGCGGCGGCGGGCACCGGTGCAACGAGCAGCGCACCGAAAAATAACGCGAGGAGCCCGATTCGCGCCATACGCGAAGCAGGATAACGACTGCCGAATCGTTTCGCTAGTGTTTCCGGCCGGCGGGTCAGCGCCGCGGCGGTTGGCTCGAAACGTTGGTCCCGCGCGAAACGGAGCGCCCCTCGACGATGCCGCCATCGGCGGTCATCGCAACGACGAGCCCGGCGTCGGCCATCAAGCTCACGAACGGCGCGCCCCAGCCGTGATCGGCCCACGCGGGCCGCCACGCCTCGCCGAGCGCATACGCACGCGTCCACAACGTGCCGAGGCTCGTCACCCACTCGCGGTCGAGCACGTCGAGCGCGCCCGCCGACAGATCCGGCTGGCCGTGTACGCGCGATGTGGTTACGCCGTCGCCGTCGAGACGAACCACGACGCCCTCGCTGCCCACCACGAGCCCGATCTCGCGTTCGAGACTGCTCGCGGCGCCGATGAAGGCACGCGTGAAGGGCACGGCGAGCTCGCTGAACTCCCATTCTAGCGGCGAATACAGCGCGGCAAAGCCCGACCCGCTCGAGCGACGCCCGCTCAAGAGCCAGCGCAGATCGTCGAGGCGCACGAGCGAAGAGACGGTCGCGACGTCGGGCAACGGCACCGGCTTGAGCCAGCGCCCGCCCGACATGGCCCAAAGCGACGGCGGCTCGCCCGGGCGCCGGCCCACCGCTGCGACGAGGTCTTCGAGCTGGCCGCTGCCGTCCATGAACTCGACGCGCTGGTCGGGCGCCTGCGCGAGCTCACGCACGCCGTCCGTGCCGAAGACGGCGAGCGTGCCCCCCGAGCCGCCGACCAGCCAGCCCCCCGCCTCACAGCGCCGAGCGAACGACATCCCGCGCGGAAGCTCGGAAAGCGTGCTCGTGGCACCGACCCAGGCCTGTCCGTTCCAGAACACCGGCCCGCGCGGAGTGAACGCGAAGCAATGGCCGTCCGTGTCCCACGCCGCGCTCTGAATGACGAGATCGTCGCGGGGCTTTTGTCGCACGATCCAGCTCCACCCGGCGAGATCCTGCGGTGGCGAGAGACCGACTAGCGTCCCCATCAGGCGCCGGCTCGAGCGCGGACCCGACGGTTGCTCACCGAGCCACGGCAGGATCGCGGCTGCGAGCTCGTCGGCGGTGCGCGGGCGCGCGCTCGGATCGCGCTCGGTCGCGCGCGCGAGCGCGGCGTCGATGGCGCGGCAGGCGTCGGGACGCGCGCGCAGCTCGGGGCTCAGGAGCTCGGCGTCGAGCAACGTCGCGCGCTCTTGCCGCTGCATCGCCGCGTAGGCGGACAGCGGCGATTGCCCCTCGAAATAATGCGCGCCCGTGAGCATGTAATAGACGACGCACGCGAGCGCGAAGACGTCCGTCGCCGGCACGACCTTGGTCATCTCGCCGCTCTGCTCGGGCGCGGCGTAACCGATCGTGCCCACGCCGACACCCGCGAACGTGCGGCCGAGTCCCTCCGGTCGCGCGAGCCCGAAGTCCGAGATTTTGAAGATCTCTCCGTCGCCGAAGCCGCAGCAGAGTACGTTGCCCGGCGTGAGATCACGGTGGATGACGCCGACCCCGTGGATCGCGGAGAGTCCGGCGGCGAGGCAGCGCAGGGCGTGCGCCGCTCGCACCGGATCGAACGCATAGTCGGTCTTGTGCAGCGAGTAGGTGACGCGGTCCTCGAGCGTCGTGCCTTCCACCCCGCCGTGCACGTACTCGATCGCGATCCACGGCGTGGGCTTCGTGCCGAAGAGCAGCGTGCTGCCCGTGTCTACGAAGCGCACGACGAAAGGGCACGTCGGGACGCGTTCGTTCAAGCGACCGAGCGCGACTGCCTCTTTTTGGGCCAAAAGCTCGGCCGAGATCTGCCCGTCGCCCGTGGTCGGACGCACGACCTTCACGACGACGGGTCCGGCACCTTCCGGCCCCTCTCGCCGCGCGAGGTACGCCTGACCCATGCCTCCCTCGCCCACGTGACGCTCGAGATAATAGCGCACGCCCTGCTGCACTTCCGAGTCGATGTAGCGACCGCGGAGCGAGGACGGCGGGAGGAGCGAGGAGCCAATCATCTTTTTTGATCGTCGGTCACGCTGCTCGTGAACACCTCGAGCGCCCAGCGGCCGCCGTCGCCGCTGAAGCCGTCGAGCTGGATGTAATACGTCCCGGGGTCGAGCACCTGGTCGATGAACGAGAAAAATGGCGCATCGGCGCCCGCCGGGTCGTACGTGAGCGAGCAGCCGTTCTCGAGCTCCACGCCGGGACAAGCGTCCCCTTCGCGCAAGACGAGCATCGTCTGGTAGCTCGAGCCGCTTGCGTCGAGCACGACGCGTCGCTGCTCGCTGAGCGTGAGCTCGAGAAGCTGGTCGGGCGCGCCACCCGGAGGCTCGCCGCCGTAATCACAGCTGCCGTCGTAATTCGCGTACTGGTTCGCGGTGTTGCCCTCGAAACGCCCGCCAGTCTCGGGGATTTCGTAGACGTCCGTGCAGTCGTCGGCGCCCTGCACGAAGACCGTGCTCACGGCCGACCGCGTGAACGCGGTGAGCGACGTGGGCTTGCCCTCGGCCGTCTCGACCACGGCGCGGACGCTCCCGGGGCCGACAGCGTGAGCCACCGTTCGGACGGGCCACGCGTTCGCGGTCTGACACGCGTCGGCGTCGCTCGGCCGAGCGCACGGCGGCTCGGCGACCAGCAGGCCGCCCGTGTCCCCGTCGGAGCCGCTCTGGACGAGTAGCACGTCGGAGCGTTCGGCAAGCTCGAGCGCGTACGTGGCGTCGGGCGCTCCGACGAGACAGCCGATTTGCACGGCGTCAGTCGCGTCGGTAAGCGTCACAGGCTCGGTCACGCCGGGCGTGAGCACGGGGGGCGCCGAGCAGCCTTCGGTCTTCACGGGTGTGGTCGCGGCCGTGACGTTGAGCACCAGCTGCACCTCGGCGGGGCCGGTGCCGCTCAGCGCGACCGTGTAGCTGCCGGGGTCGAGCGCCCGCGCGAAGAGCTCGCTCGGCGAGCCCGAGCGGCAGGTAAGCTCACTCGAATCGGAGACGCACGCCGCGGTTCTCAGCGAAATCACGGGGTCGCCGAAGGCGTCCACGCTGGTCGCGTCGATGCGCACGTCGCTCCGCTCGCTCAAGGTGAAGCTATAGACGAGCTCGCCGGTCTGCGAGTCGCACGCCGTCTCGAGATCGTGGTCGAGCCCCGCGAGGACGACGTCGACCGGCTCGCCCGGGACGAGCTCGGCGCTCGTTCCGCACGTTTCGTTCGCGGGGGCGGGCTCGGGCGTCCGAAAGTCCACGTGGAGCTCGATGTCCGTCTCCCGGTCGGCCGCGACGTAGACGGGGTACGAGCCGGGCGCGAGGTCGCGAAGCACGAGCCGAGACACGGTGCCCTTGGACGGCACGGCGACGCTCGCGGTGCACGCGGTCTCACCCGCGGCCGTACCGCATTGCTTCGGATCCGCGGCCGCGAGCACGAGGTCCCCGCTCACGGGGCGGATCACGACGACACCGGCCGCCCACGGCACGCTCGCGTCGAGACCGAACGACTCGGCGGGGACGCTGCCCGCCGTGGCGTCCAGGTACGCGGCCGTCAGCTGAAGCGGCGGATCCTCGCCGCCGTTCGCGGTCGCACCCACGGTCGTGTAACCGAGCGGCCCCGCCTTCACCGACGCGGTGCCGGACAAGGCTGCGTACGACAGGAAGAGATTGTGATCCGTCCCCCACGGCGCACTGGCTGCGGGCGGTGTCGGTTCGGCGCTCGTATCTTCGGCGCCGCCGAGCGCCGTGAGGCCCGCCTCCGTCCCGGCCCAATCCGTGATGCGATACACCTGCGCGACACCGCGCGCTGCGTCCTCCGTCGAGAAGTTCACGGCTCTTCCGTCTTCGGAGCCGCCCGCCACGAGATAGAACGCGGACGCACGCACCGCTTCGCTCCCGTCCACCGTCGTCGCGAGAGCGGTCCAACCCGACGGCGTCGTGACGCTCGTCGCTCCTTCGGTGCCGAGCAGACAGAGCAGAAGGTCACCCGGGTTCACGATGGCGGGCATCACGACGAGGTGCCCCTTCCCGGCCGAATCGAACGTCGTCGGCGTCAAGCCCTCGACGCTCGGAAAGCCCGTCTTGCCCATGCTGGCTACGATGTCGACGTCGCTCGGTCCGCCCGCGGGCACCGTGACGGCAACCACGACGTCGCGCATGGCGCCGCTCGTGGCCTCCCGCTCGCACGAGATGGCGTAGTCCTTGGACGCGCCCAGCGTCGAAACCGCGTAGGAGCCGGGCGCCCGGATCTCGAGCGCGTCGCCGCACGTGTCGTTCGACGGGGAAACACAATCGTTCTCGTCCACGGCGCCGTCGCAGTCGTCGTCGACCCCGTTGCCGCAGATCTCGGTCGCCGTGCCGGAGACCAACGGATTGAAGTCGTCGCAGTCGGTGCCGTTGCACTGGATCGGAGGATCGCCGTCGCCGTCGGCGTCGCGCGGCACGTGCTCGCAGCTGTGCGTCGCTTCCACGCAGGTGTCGATGGTGCACGTGTATTGGTCGGTGCACGTGACCACCGGCCCAGGCTGGCATCCGAGCGTCGCGCTGCAGGTCTCGACCCCGTCGCAATAGGTCTTGTCGTCGCAAACGGAGTCGTCAGGAGAGTGGGCGCAGCGTCCGCGGGTGGAGTCGCAGTGGTCCTCGGTGCAGTCGATGGCGTCGTCGCATTGACCGTCGTCGGTGCACGGCTCTCCGCCTTGGAGAGGTGGGGGGCCCGCGTCCTCGCCACCAGCCCCGCCGCCGTCCTCGGCCGCTCCGGCGGCGCCGGGGCTCGTGGGGGCAAAGGGGTCGCCCTTCGCCCGCTCACCACAACCGAGCCCGAGCCACCCCGACACGCCGAACGCGAGGATGACGAGCGGGGGCGTTCGCACGCGGGAAAGCCTGCCAGAAAGCAGGGCACGACGCCGTAGCAACCGGCGGTAGACCATGGCAAGATGGCCGAGCGTGCCGCCTGAACGGCTCACCCGCCACGAAATCAGCTGGTTGCTAGCGCAGGAGGCTCGCGGCGCCGCAAAAGCATTGCGGACGGAGGTCGACCAGCTTCGTGCGCCCGGCGACGCCAAAACCGTGCCGCCGCCCGCGGAAACGACGCTCGACGCGCTCGACGACACGATCGAGATGTTGAGCAAGCTCAATACCGGCGGCCGCGAGAAAGGTCGGCGGGGGCGCATCGACCTCGCGTCGCTGCTCGTGGAGATGGCGCCGAACGCCCGCGTGGCCATCGCCCCGGGGGCCGGCACCGAAGTCTTCGGGGAAGAGACCGAGCTCCGCCGCATGCTGCACCTCCTGGTCGGGCAGGCGAGCGGACGCGCGCCGGGGGACGCCGAGATCGACGTGATGGTGAGGCGGCAGGGGGACTTCGTGCGCGTGAGCGCGAACCTCGGCCCGGACACCTCCGCGCTCGGTGAGCTCGAGAGCCGCTGGCTTTCCCGTATGGCGCTCCGCCACGGCGGCTCCGTCGAGCTCGAAGGCAAGACGCTCTCGATCTTGCTGCAGGCCGACGGCGCCACCGACCAGCGCGAAGTCACCGAGCTCCGAAAAGAGCTCGAACAGGCACAGCAGCTCGGTGAAGCCTACGCGCGGGAGCTCGTGAGCGTGCTTTCGGCCGGTGACGTTCGGACCGAGATCCCGCCCCCGAGCCGTGGTGACCCGGAGCACTTCAACGGCGTGCGCGCGCTCGCGGCCGCCGTGTCTCGTGGTCTGCGCGGGCTGACGGACTCGCCTGCCGCGGTGCAGGAGCTTTTGACGGAGCTCGACGGCGTCGCGGAATGCTCGCTCGAGGCGGAGCGGAGCACGGTGGATCTCGGGGCCGCGCTCCGTAGCGTGGGCGACCAACTCGAGCCCCACGCGAGTCGCGCCGAAGTGACGCTCGTCTATGACGCAGGGCGAAACGTCCTGCTGAAGACCGCGCCGCGGACGCTCGAGGTTCTCTTCAGGAGCTTGCTCTTGCACGGCCTCGCGGCGACTCCACGGGGCGGTCGCATCAAAGCCTCCATCCATCGGACGGAGCTCGGCACCGCCATCTCCGTCTGCGACGGCGGGCCTGCGGTCCCCGAGGCGTCGCGCTGGGACGTGATTCGTCACCAGATCGATCCGACCCGCTTCGGCCGACCCGCCGGGGTCGCGCTCGTCCTCGCGGACGCAACGGCCACCGCGCTGAATGCCGCGCTCGAGCTGCGTGAATCGGCCGACGGCCACACCGAAACTTGGGTTACTCTCGGGAGGGGTCCCTGATGCGCATTCTCGTGGTCGAAGATCAGGATTCCATCCGGCGCATGATCGAAGCGCTGGTGCACGCGCGCGGCTACAAGGTGACGGCTGCATCGTCGGGCGCCAAGGCGCTCGACTTGGCGCTGACCGAACCGCCGGATCTCGTGCTGCTCGATCTGATGATGCCCGGGCAGTTCGACGGGTTCGAGGTGTGCCGGCGCCTCAGAGCCGACCCGGCGACCCGTGCCATTCCGATCATCGTCATCACGGCGATGGATGACGATGCCGCGCGCACGCGCGCGACCGAAGCGGGTGCGAACGCGTTTTATACGAAGCCGTTCAGTCCCATCGCGCTCTTGAAAGAAATCGAGCGGCTGGGCGTCAACCCATCCCGCTGAGGACGTTCAGCATGCCCTTCGCGCGCTCCTCGGCGGCGCGCACGATGCCGCGCGCCTCCACGGCGGGGATGCGCAAGACCTCGCAGAGCTCGTCGATGAGCGCTTTCTCGTTCGTGTCCTGCGCGCCGTCGACGAAAGAAAGCAACACGGCGTGCTGCAATAAGACGCGCCGATCGTCGTGGCTCAGATCGTGAATGGGAACGTCGGCCAAGGTGCGCGGCCGCTGCGCGAACAGCGCGACCTCGCGGCGCTCGGTCGGCGTCGCCGCATATGCATCCAGGATGCTCTGGATGATTTCGTTCTCCTCGGCGGCGATCTTACCGTCCGCCCAGGCCACGCTGACGAGCCCCTTCACGATCGCGAGATCTTGCGGATGCACGCGGCGAGCATCTCAACGCGGCCGAGCCTCGTCAACTCGTGACGAAGTTCAGGCCCGCGCGCAAGCTCAGTTCTTGCCGCTGAGACCGGGCGGCGGGGGCGTGGGCTCCATGCCCGCGAGGTTTCGTAACCCCGAGCGGAGCTCCGCGTCAGAGAGCGGCTCCGCCTCGAGACGTCGCAGCAAATCCTCGACGTCGCTCGGACGCGGCTTCGGCAGCGCGAGGCGCGGCGGCGGCGTGAGCGCGTCGGGCGCGGCGCCTTGCGTGACGACGGGAGGAAGCTTGGTCTCGAGCATCACCGCGAGCGGAATGCTCTCCTCCAGCGCGGGTGAGCTCACGCACGGCTCCGCCGCGACGGGAGCCGGCGGCAGGAGCGACTCCGCGTCGAGGGGCGGGCACGGTTCGGTGAGCTCGCTCGCTTCGGCCACGACGAGCTCGCCGGCGGCCTCACTCGCCGGCGGATTGGAGTCGAAGTGCACTTCGATCACATCGACGTCACCGTCGTCGAGCTCGTCGTCGTCGTCGAAAGCCAGCTCTAGCTCGATATCTTCGGCAAATTCGGGCTCCGGGTCTTCATCCCATGCGACGACGACGGGCGGTAGCTCGCTTTCGCTCTGCACGCGCGTACCGAGCACCGGCGTCACTTGCGGTCTCGCCTCGGGCTCGAGGTCCACGCTCGGCAACGCACTTCTCGCTGCTGCCGCTGCGACCGGCGCTACCTCGACGGCAATCACTTCGAGCGCCCTCGGCGGCGTCTTCACGAGCGGTTCCGCGCCGACGGCGGTGGACGAGCGGACGAACGTGAGCGGCTCGGTGCGCACGAGCTCGTTTTGGCTCGGAATTGCGGCGGTCGGAGGTGCGGGCGGTCTGGCGCTGGCTCGCTGCACGATGGGCTCGGGGCGTGTCTCGACGAGCTCGGGATCGCTATCGACCTTGAGCGCGACCGGAGCGAGCACGAGCGTCTCGGCCCCCGCGGTGTCGCTCGCCTGCACTGGAAGGTCGAGTACCTCCGTCTGCTCGAGCGGTGGCGCGAGCGTGGAAACGGGCGCTGCGACGGGCTCGTGAAGCTCGGCGCGAGCCGGCGCGACCGACACGGCGGGCGGCGGAACCGTGCTCCGCTCGTGCACCGACGCCGCGGGCGGCGCCACGCTAAGCTCGGGGATTTCGGGCACGACCGCGGGCGGCTGAACGGGCGGCGTGCTAGGCGCAACGGCGGCGCTCGCAACGGGTGCCGGGTCGGGCTCGGCGACGTGCGCGCCCGGAGGCGGAACGGAAATGCGACCGCTCTGCAGAGCTCGCACCGTCTCGCGCTCGAGCCGCGCGAGCGAACGCTTGGCGGCCGAACGATTGACGGGGATGAGCGCGGTCTCGAGCTCGCGCACGAGAGCCTCGATCCCCGCGCCCGGCGCGCGACGCGAAGCACGCAAGAGGCCGCTCGTCGGCGCGCTCGCGCGCACGAGCAGCGCGTCGAGCACGGCACGCAAGTCCCGCTCGGCGAGTGACCCGTCGGCGGCTCGGCCGCTCGCGACGCGGATCCCTCCGTCCTCGAAGAGAAGCACGTCGTTCGGCTCGAGGCGCCGGGGCGCCGCCGAGACCTGATCGGCTGCCGCGAGCACGAGATAACCCACGCATTCTGCGCTGAGCGGGACCGCGCGCGCTTCGGCGCCGGCAAGCACTTCGGCCACGGTAACGTTCACGCGCTTCCTCCTCGTACGAGCACACCCCGTGATCCGAGGTAGCCCTTCGCTTGTTGCACGGTGTACATGCCGTCGTGGAAGATCGAGGCTGCGAGCGCAGCATCGGCCCCCCCTTCTGCCAAGCCCTCACGTAGATGTTCCAGCGTTCCGACGCCGCCCGAGGCGATGACCGGAATGTCGACCGCGTCCACCACCTGCCGCAGTAGCTCGAGGTCATAGCCCGCCTTGGTACCGTCGCGATCCATGCTCGTGAGCAGGATCTCGCCCGCGCCGAGCTCAGCGGCGCGCCGCGCCCATGCGACCGCGTCGAGCTCCGTCCCCCGGCGACCACCGTGCGTGAACACTTCGAAGCCGCCGCTCTGGCGCCTTCGCGCGTCGATCGCGACGACGAGCACTTGCCGCCCCCAAGCGTCCGCGATGCGGCTAATGAGCGAGGGATCGGCGACTGCGGCGCTGTTGATGCTCACCTTGTCGGCGCCCGCTTCGAGCAGGGTGCGAACGTCGTCGGGCGCGCCGACGCCTCCGCCCACGGTGAGGGGGGCGAACACGGCTTCGGCGGTCTGCTCCACCACGTGGAGGATCGCCTTTCGTCCCTCGTGCGACGCGGTGATGTCGAGGAAGGTGATTTCGTCTGCGCCCTCGGCGTCGTAGCGGCGCGCGCACTCCACGGGATCACCCGCGTCGCGAATGCCGACGAAATTCACGCCTTTGACGACACGGCCGTCCCGCACGTCGAGACAGGGGATGATGCGCTTGGCGAGCATGGCGGGGCCTCCTTCGCCCATAGGCCAGGGCTCAAGTTTTGGCCAAGGATTGCGGCAAAGCCCGGCCGTACCACGCGGTCCGGCGCAAAATCTTCCGGTCCGGTATATTGGCGCCGCATGCGCCCCTGCCCTCAGTGCGGAGCACCTTCGCCCGACACGGCGGGTCGCTGCGCCGCTTGCGGTACGGCCATGCCCGCCGCGCTCGACAAAACGCAGGCATTGCCGCCGCCCGGCCTCGGGCAAACGCTGACGGGCGAGGCACCCGGTCGCGCGGCCCCGACTCAACCCGGTCACGCTTCCTCTCCCGTCGGGCAGACGCAGGCGGGCTTCGCGCCTCCCCACGCCGCGCCCTCCGCGGCCTCACGCCCAGCCGGGGCCGCCGGGCTCAAGGCTACCGTGATGGGCCTCGGCGCGGTGCCTGCCGGCGCTCCGGGCGCTGAAGCTCCGCGCGCTACGCCGCTCGGCCTGAAGGGCACGATGATAGGGCTCGCCCCCGAAGCGCTTCATCCTGCTCAGGCGGCGGCGCCGGGTCCGGCGGGCGTGGCGAACCCGCTCCGCGGAACGATGATCGGCATGGCGCCTCCCCCCACGCCGTTCAATCCCGACGTGACGACGCCGTCACCGGTGCTCGCGCCTCACGCGGTTCCGCCGGAGGCCGCCCGCCTCCCCGTCGCCCACAAGACGATGTTGGGCATCGCGCGGCCGGGCATCGCCCCTCTGAATCCAGGAATCGAGAAGGCGCAGCCGCTAGCGCCCGCCCCCGTGCCGCCCGTGCCGTTGCCCGAGCTGCCCGTCGCGCAGCCATGGCGCCCGCCGTCGCCCGAGAGCACCGGCGGGCCACCCGCCGGGCTGCCGCGCCCGCTCCGCATTCCCGCGGCCGCCGCCGTCGCGATCGTCGGCGCGGCCGCGCTGCTCACCGCGGCCGGAGTGGCGCTCTTTCTTTATCGTGCGCGCGGCGCCGTCGAAGCGACGCTCGGAACGAACGCGGACGGCAAAGACCAGCTCTCGCTCGTCTGCAAAGGCTGTGCGGACGGCGCGACCGTTCGCGTCGGCAACGCGCGTGCGACGTTCCACGCTGGCCGCGCGGACGTGCTCATCGAGCAAAAGCTCGCGGTCGGCAACAACACCCTCGCCGCGGAGCTCGAGCGGCGGCCGGGGCGCGCCGACGCCGTGGAGCTCAGCGTGCCGGTCGATTTCCGGATCCGCGCCGACACGTCCGGGCTCATGCAAGCGCCGCCGCGCGTCGTCGTGCGCGTCGAAGCCGTCCCGCACGCGGCCGTCGTCGTGGACGGCAAGCCGCTCGCCTTGACCGCGGCGCCGGGCGGCTCCGAATCCGGCAGCGCCGATATCGACGTTTCGAGCGCGCTCCTCGGCAACAGCTCCGTCGTGGGCATGCTCGAGCGCAAAATCCCGTACGTCGTGACGCCCCCGAGCGGAACGCCGGCGCGCGGTGAAGTGAGCGTGCGCATCGGAGTAACACCTCTCGTCCTCTCCGCGCCGGGCCCGAGCATCACGATCGAGACGCAAACCTTCGTGCTCGCCGGTCACACGCAGAAAGACGCGACGGTGACCGTCGAGGGTCGTCCCATCACCGTGGACGGCAGCGGGGCGTTCGCGCAGATGATGAGCGTCTCGGCGCTCGGCGAAACGAACATCACCGTGCGCGCCGACGCCAAGGACCAAGCGCCCCGACTCGTCCCCGTACGCGTGCGGCGCGTGCAGAGCCTGGCGGCCGAGGCGGCCATCGCGCGCGCCAAAGCGACGACGTCGTACTCGGCGCTCGAACGCGATCCGGACGCTCAGCGCGGACTCGCGGTCGGGCTCGACGGCAGCGTCGTCGACGCACGCGTCGACGCGTTCACGACGGTGCTCTTGATGGACGTGAAGAGCGGCTGTTCGCACGCACCGTGCCTCGCGCGCGTCGCCATCGGTGAGAAGGCGGAGCTCAAACAGGGCAGCGCAGTGAGCGTGTTCGGCGTCGTGAGCGGCGCCGTGGACGGACCGCACCAGGGGACGAAGATCCCCGCAATCTCCGCAGATTTCGTGCTCAAAGGCCGCCCGTGACCGTGAGCGGCCTGTCCGCCGCCACCGTCTGCCGCCACTGCGGCGAGTCGAACTCGGAGCACGCGAAATTTTGCGTCAATTGCGGCGGCGCGCTCGGTGCCGCCACGACGACGCTACCACCGACCGAGCGCGCCGCCGTGAAGCCCGCGTCGGTGCCGCCGCCGACCACGCGCGACGCGCGCTTCGCCGATCCGCTGATCGGCCGCTTGATCGCCGAGCGCTACCGCGTGCTCGAGCTCATCGGACGCGGCGGGATGGGCGTCGTCTACAAGGCGGAGCACACACGCATCGGCAAGATCCTCGCGCTCAAGCTGCTCACCGGCGAGCTCACGCGCGACGGCGAGCAGGTCGCGCGCTTCAAACGCGAAGCGCTGATGTCGAGCCGACTCTCGCATCCGAACACCGTACAAGTCTTCGACTTCGGGGAAGCGGACGGGCTCGCCTATCTCGCCATGGAGTACGTGCGCGGGCGCGATCTCGGCACCGTCGTGAGCGAGGCGGGCCGGTTGCAGGCCGAACGCACCGCGCGCATCGTGATCCAGATTTGCAGCTCGCTCAGCGAGGCGCACGACAAGGGCATCGTCCACCGCGACCTCAAACCCGAAAATATCATGATCGTCGCGAGCCAAAACGGCGACGACGTGGCCAAAGTCCTCGACTTCGGCCTCGCGAAGCTGCGCGAGTCGAGTGAGCTTTCGGACGTGACCTCGAGCGGGGCAATCGTCGGGACGCCGTATTACATGGCGCCCGAGCAGATCCGCGGTGAAGCCGTCACGCCCGCCTGCGACGTGTATCAGCTCGGGGCGCTGCTTTACGCATGCCTCACGGGCACGGTGCCGTTCGACGCCGCCACGCCGATGGGCGTGCTCACGCGCCATCTCATCGAGGCGCCCGTCCCTCCGAACGTGCGCGTGCCGGAGCTCTCGCTCTCGAGCTCCTTCGAACGCCTCGTGCTGACGGCGCTCGCCAAGGATCCGTCCGATCGCTTTCCGAGCGCCGCCGCGCTCAAGGACGCGCTGGTCAACGAGCTCCGCGGCGCAGGCGACAACGTCGAGCTCTTGCTCGACTCCGGACAACTCGTGAAACTCACGGGCGACGATCAGGTCGCCACGCGCGACGAGGTCGAAGACTACGCTCGCAAGCTACGCCGGCGGAGCTACTTGAGCTGGTCGCTGCTCGGAGCCGGCGCACTCGTGCTCGTCGCGGGTGGCGTGCGGGGTTATCGCTCCCTCTTCGCGCCGCCCTCCTTCCAGGGCTTCGAGCTCGAGCCGAACAACGCCGCGAGCGAAGCGCGCAGCCTCCCCTTCCCGCTCGATGTGCGCGGCCATCTCGGACAACGGCTCGATCAAAAGCGGAGCGACCGAGATTTCTTTCGCATCGACGTGCCCGCGGGCGGCGACGTGTTCCGCCTGAGCTTCGAACCGCTGCCGAACCTCGCGTCGTGCGTCGTCTTCTATCAGGCGGACGCTCAGGAACCGTTCGGACGTTACTGTACGGCCATGCCCGAGGTCGGCCTCGACGTGAGCGCGCTCCGTCTGACCCCGGGCGCGTGGATCGTCGCGGTCATGCAGGATCAGGACACGTATTTCGAGTCGGGGGCGCCCCCGGTCTACGAAAACGTATCCGACGAATACCGTTTGAAGCTCGGGCCCGGAACGGCCGTGCCGGAACGCGAGGTGGAGCCGAACGACGCCGCGCCGCTCGGCAACGTCGTCGCGCTCGGCGCGACACTTCGGGGCGCGCTCGCGTGGGCCAAGGACGTCGATCTCGTCTGCGCGGCAGCGGGCGCGAAGCGCGTGCGTTTCAGCGTCCAAGACTCGCCCGACCGACCGCGTAACCGTTATTCGGTGCTCGAGGTGACACCCCGCGGCGGACCGGACAACGGCGTTCCCGTGCGCGTGCACCGCTCGGGCGCGAGCGGCCGGCCCTCGTTGCACGACGTGGCCGGCACCTGGCGCGGGTCGTTCATCGAAGTCGATCCGGCGGCACCACCGTGCATCGAGCTCGCTCTCTCCCCGAATCCCTGGGGGCCGAGCGAGGCGGCCGTCACGGCCATACCCGGTAGCGAAGAATACGTCGTAAAACTCGAAGCCCCATGACCTCGCGCTCGAATGCAAGGGGATGGCGCCTGCAGGCACTCCTTTGCGCCGCGGTCGTCACCTCGGCGGTCGGAGGCGAAAGCAGCCTCGCGCGGGGCGCCGATTCGCGCGTCGGCTATCGGGAGCCGGCGCGCGCCGAGGGCGCGACGATCGGCGCCCGCATCGACGCCGGCGGCACCAATGAAACCCCCGCTCGCTTGCCGCGCTCGCCACGCGTGAGTTTTCAGACGCGGCTCGCCCCGCCTATCGTCGGGGAGCCGGTGGCGAGCCGCGGCGGCGCGTTCGTCGTCGCGCACGGCCGCGATCGCGTCTCGGCGCTCGATGCTTCCGGCCACAGCCTGTGGTCGGTGCGGCTCGGGGTGGAGCTCGCGAGCGGGCCGATCCCGCTCGGTTCGGACGCGTACTTGCTCGTCAGCCGCGAGGCGCGACTCTTCGAGCTCTCGAACGCGGGCGTCGCGCGCGAACGCGAAGAGCTCGGCTGGAACGCGGTCGACGGCGCGGTGCTGTTCGCGCCGACGGCCGAAGGCGGCGCCGTGGTCGCGACGGGGGCGCGGCTCGCGCGCGTCGCTCCCGGCGGCGCGCGCGGCTTTCGCACGAAGCTCGGCGTGAGCCTACGCGCGGTGTTCGACTGGCGAGGCGCGACGCTCGCGATCGGACGCGACGGCTCGATCTGGCTGCGCGGAGCCGCGGGCGATCCGCTCGAGCTCGGCGATTTCGGCGCGCCCGTCGGCGAGGTGATGCTCGCGGGCGACCGCCTGTTCGCGCTCACCGAGCACGAGCTCTCCCGCTTCGACCTCTCGGCACGGAAAGGCGCGCCAGGCTGGGCCGATCCGGCGCTCGCGCTCCACGACGTCGCGCTCGCGCACGGCGAGCGCGTGTTCGTCGCGGCAGGCCGCTCGACGCTCGTCGAGCTCGCTCGGGACGGCCGCGAGCTCGCGCGCTTCACGCTGCCCACCGGCGAGAACGGCGCCGAGCTCTCGAACCTCGTCGTCGATCGCACGGGTGCGCTGCTGGTCGTCGCGAACGGTTCGCCGCTCTGGAGCGTCACTCCCGAGGGCGAAACAACGAGCCTGCTCGGCACCGGCTGCCCCGATCCGCTGCGGCCGACGCCGGTCGCGGACGGCCGCGTCGTCGCGGCGTGCCGTTCGGGGCTCGTGCGCGGACTCAGTGATAAAGCACGTTGAAGAGGAACGCGACGCCGTAGGTCGAGCTGTCGAGTGTGTAAGCGCCGGGTCCGTGATCGTGCGAGCCGTCGTGATCGAACGCGCCCGTGAAGCGCAAGAGCCCGCCCATCGACCACTCGTCGGCGACCCACCAGTTCTGTCCGAGCCACACCGCGAGGCCGAGGCCACGGCCGCGGAGCTCGTCGAGCTTGCCCGGCGTGGTCGTGCGGCTGCCCGCGAGCCCGAGGAAACCGCCGAGGTGGAACCCGCCGTTCACCTGAGGAAAGCCGTCCACGAAGGCGCCGATCATCCCGAGGCCGGCCGTCGAATTGCCGCCCTGAATGCTGGCGAGCGAGAGCTCACCGCCGAGCGCCATGCCCGGACTCGGCGTGCCTCCGAACGCGAGGTCGAGGCCGAGTCCGCCGTCGCCGACCGAATAGTTCGGCCGCGACGCTTGATCGCTCTTTACGAAGGTGCGCGCCACGAGCAGCCCCACGTCGCCTCGGAAGTAGAAGCCGTCGTGCCGGTGCAGGTGGAGCGGCTCCGGCGGAGGCGGCTCCGGCTTGCTCAGGTCGATGAGCGGGCGACCGAGCGGTGTCGGAGGGAGAGCGGGCGGGTTCGGTCCGGCCGGTTCTGCCGGAGCCGAGGCAACGGGAGGCGCGGCGTTTTGTGCCTCGGCGGCACGCGCATTGCCCGAGACGAGCGCAATCGTCACACCCGAGACGGCAAGAAAAAGCGGGAGGGATGGCGAAGGGGGTCGCACCGGCCTATATTACCCGCAGACAAAGTCCCATGATCACCATTACCGAGCTCGCCGCCGACAAGGTCAAACAGATTTCCAAGGATGAGGGCCTCGACGGTCAGGGCCTGCGTCTCCGCGTGATCGGTGGCGGCTGCGCCGGGTTTCAGTACGACCTCTATTTCGAGGACAAGCCCACGGACCTGGACGAACGGTTCGAATCGAACGGCGTGGCGCTGTACATCGACCCGCTGAGCTTCCAGTACCTCAATCAGACCGAAATCGACTACGTCGAGAGCGCGCACGGCTCGGGGTTCAAATTCGCGAATCCGAACGTAAGCTCGACCTGTGGTTGCGGCTCGTCGTTCAAGGTCTAACGCGCTCGAACGCTGAGGGCGGAACGGCCTGTGAGCCGAACCTGCTCATTCGTCCAAGTTGCGTTGCAGGGCGTACTAATCCGGTTCCCCGCGCAACTTCGCCGCACGTCGCCCCGTAGGCGCTCATCGAGACCGGTCACCCGTGACCGGAGCTCGGAGTTCTTGCATGGCCCGGATGAATGGCGTCGAGATTGGGACCTATCTCGCCAGAGTTCGCGCGTTTCCGGTGTTGAGCCGCGAAGACGAGCAGGACCTGGTGAAACGCTGGCTGACATTGCATGACGAGCGCGCGAGGGATCGCCTGCTCGCGGCTCACCTTCGCTACGTGGTTGCCATCGCCCTCCGCTACCGGCGCTACGGCGTCCCGGTCGAGGAGCTCGTGAGCGAAGGTAACTTCGGCCTGGTTCACGCGCTCGGCAAGTTCGAGCCGGGACGCGGCACCCGCTTCGTCACGTACGCCGCGTATTGGATTCGAGCATACGTCTTGAATCACGTGATCCGCTCGTGGAGCCTCGTCGGCGTCGGCTCGGGCGCGCTTCGCTCGAAGATGTTCTTTCGGCTCCGGCGTGAGCGCGTGAAAATCGCAAACCTCGTCGGCGACGGCGCGCAAGCGGACACCATGCTCGCCGAAGCGATGGGCTTGCCCGAAGCGACCGTGCAAGCGATGGTGCGCCGCCTCGACGCGCGCGACGTCTCGCTCGACACGAAGCCGTTCGATGATTCGTCCACGTCACTCGGTGATCTCCTGGCCGCACCGGATCGCAGCCAGGAGGAGACGCTCGCGGCGACGGAGCGCGACGATCAGGTTCGCGTTGCCGTGCAGAGCGCCATGGCCGACCTCGACGAACGGGAGCGCTACATCGCGGAAAAGCGGCTGATGGCCGATCGCGACGACGAGCTCAGCTTGGCGGAAATCGGACGGCGTCTCGGCGTTTCGCGCGAGCGAGCGCGCCAGCTCGAGGTCCGAACGAAGCGCAAGCTCCGCCGTCGGATCGAGGAGCTTTCACGGCGCACGGGCGACGGCTTCAGCTTCGATTCTGCGGCCTAGCCGCTCGAATCTGGTGCTAGGGTCGCCGGGCCGCAGCGGCTCAGGCGATCGCTCGACGGACCTCCGTCGAGAGGAAAGTCCGGGCTCCATAGGGCAGGATGCCGGGTAACGCCCGGTGAGGGTAACCTCGAGGAAAGTGCCACAGAAAAGCAGACCGCCCCGGCGTTCGCGCCGGGGTAAGGGTGAAAAGGTGGAGTAAGAGCCCACCGCGCGTTCGGCAACGAGCGCGGCACGGCAAACCCCATCCGGAGCAAGGCCACGTAGAGGAGCGTTCGAGGGCTGCCCGCCCGAGCTCCTGGGTAGGCCGCACGAGGCGCGCGGCGACGCGCGTCCCAGAGGAATGACCGCCGGCCCGCGCGAGGCGACTCGCGCGAGCAACAGAACCCGGCTTACGAACCCTGCGACCACGCCCGGCGAAAGCCGGGCGTGTTTATTTCTGTGATCGGTGAAGACGGCGTCCGTCACGTAGAAGACGCCACCGCTGCCGGCAACCGGGGGCACCCGCACGTAACTCGGGTAGAAGGAAGCGTTCGGCATGTCCTCCGTTCGCCGTATTGGAAGTATCCGGCGCGCAGGGCGACTCGCCGTATTCGATTCAAAAGTGCGTGGGGCGGGATGCGAAGTTTTTCACCTGTGAGCGTGAAATCGCGACGAGCATGCTCCCGCCCGCATTGGGAAAGCACCTACTCCGAGGGCAATTATGAAGAATTCTATACTACGTCCGCTCACGTCGATGTTGGGCAGCGCGGCAGCGCTTGCTTTGTTGAGCGGCTGTAGCGGCGCAACGGCCCCGGGCGACTCGGAGCTCGGCACGAGCGCGCAGGCGCTTCGCTGTTATGACTACAGCGGCAACCCGAATAATACCGATGGTGATTGCGCATGGCGTGACTGG
The DNA here is from genome assembly GCA_025936045.1 of Polyangiaceae bacterium. Classification (GTDB taxonomy): domain Bacteria; phylum Myxococcota_A; class Polyangia; order Polyangiales; family Polyangiaceae; genus PMG-095. The sequence goes on from JAICUB010000012.1 coordinate 132,917, forward strand.
AGCAGACTCACGCCGAACAACGACCAAAATGTCGCGGGCATGCAGCAAGAATTCGCGCCGGCCCTGTGCGGAAGCGAACATGGTTTTTTGGCCGTAACTGCCGACACCGGCGGCCATTATCACATTCTGCAATTCGATGCCCCTGGCGTCGCGCCCTCTTGGGCAAGCTACGGCAACAGGCAGTTCGTAGCGAAGCCCTCGTGCGGTCAACGAGAGGACGTCGTGAATTCCTCGGGCCAGACTGTCGGCGCGTTCGTGATCGCCGGTAAATCTACCGACAACAAGATCTACACGAGTGCTGGAGTCATGGGCGCCCCCGGTCCGGGGAACCAAGGCGCACCCTCCGAGCCCTTCGCGGCAATCAGCAGCGATACGTATTCTGGGGGTGGCAATCCTACCCTCGCCGGCAGCACGCACGATAGGACGGTGAGCGCGATGGCTCTCGTCGTCGTGGACAGCAACCAGGTGATTTGGGGCTATTCACGGCAGCTGCCGTATCTGTCGCACTCGTGGTCAGCCCGAGTACAGGGCCCGAAGCTCCCCACGGGCTGGGCAGCGGTCGGCGCACCGGCCATGGTTCAGCTCGGCTTGAACTACGGGATCGTGGTCCATGCCCATAATGCTGGCTCGCACCGAGACGCCTTCTTCTACACCTACTTCTTTGCGGTCCAGTGGCCACCGGCCTTCTCGGCCGCAATTCCGGGTTCAGGCCCAGCAACCTGGACTCAGTGGGCCATCCCGCTGCAGGCCGGGCAAACCATCAGCGATGATCCGGCGCTCACCGCGGACAGCACGAACGGCCTGACTCTATGGTGGCGAAGCAATTCTCAAATCCTCGAAACTGCGGCGCCCAACCTGCAGCCACCGGGCTCGACTCCGCCCATCCTGCCGGCGATTGCGGTCAAACCCGGAAACACCATCAGCTTTGGCAGCGCGCCTGCCGCTTTGGCCGGGTACACTTTCGACGAAGGGATGTACGTCGTGGTCGCTCGGGATAGTACGGGCAGCCCTGCGGGCACAGGGTACTCGTGGTTCATCACGGACACGAACAGCTTTACCGGTGGCGAAACGCCTGGGCCATAGCGCCGCCTGGGGTGGCGAGAAAGGGACAGCAGAAGGTGGGTAGGCCGCACGAGGCGCGCGGCGACGCGCGTCCCAGCTGACGCTCGCCGAAAGCTCACTCCGCCGCCGGGTGCCCCGACATTTCCGTGCCGAGCTCGCCGCCGTCTTCTTCGGGCACCGGACGCCGATAGCCCTTCAGCACGAGGCCGAGGACGCCCGGCAGCACGAACAAGGTGAGCAACGTCGAAATGGCCATGCCGATGACGACCGCGGTCGCGAGCGGACGCTGCACTTCCGCGCCGGCGCCCGTCGCCGTCGCCATGGGCAAGAACCCCAGCGCCGCGACGGCCGCTGTCGTGAGCACGGCCCGAAGTGTCGCCGCGCACCCCTCCGTCACCGCGGTGGACGACGGCGTCCCGGCGTCGAGGCGCTTTCGCACCTCGCTCGCCATCACGACTCCGTTCAAGACGGCAATGCCGCCGAGCGCGATGAAGCCGACGGCCGCGGGCAGGCTGAACGGCGTGCCGCGCATGACGAGGCCCAGCATGCCGCCCGCGAGCGAGAGCGGCACCAGCACGAACACGCCCACGGCGAAGCGCAGGTTCTGGAACAACCCGAGCAACATGGTGAAAATCACGACGACTACCGCGGGCACGACGAGCGCGAGCCGGGCACGCGCGCGCTCGAAGTTCTCGAATTGCCCGCCCCACTCGACGCGATAACCGCTCGGGAGCGTCACCCCGTCACGTACGGCGCGCTCGGCTTCGGCCACCCAGGACACGAGGTCGCGCCCGCGCAGGTTCACGTCGACACGCACCGCGCGGCGCCGGTCCTCCCGCCGAATCGCGGTCGGACCGTCGCTTTCCGAGAGCGTCAACACCTCGCGAAGCGGCACGTTTTCGGCTTTGCCGGTCGTGACGAACAGGTCCCCGATGCCGTCAGCCGTCGGGCGCGCGGGCGGCTCGAGCACGCGGAGCTCGAAGCGGCGCTCCGCTTCGTAAACTTGACCGACGGGCACGCCCTCGCGTGCGGCGGAGAGCACCTGGAAAGCGTCTTCGACGCGCACGCCGTAGCGAGCGAGGCGCGCCCGATCGGCGACGGCGTTGATCGTGGGTGCCCCGAGGATGCGCTCGACGCGCACGTCGCCCGTCCCGGCGACACGGCGCACGCGGGCGCCGACGGCCCCCGCAAGCTCGGTGAGCTTGTCGAGATCGTCGCCGAAGATCTGGATTTGCACGTCGGCGCGCGAGCCGCTGATAAGCTCGTTGGTTCGATCTTCGATCGGCTGTGACACCGAGACGAAGGTGCCGGGCACCCGATTTTCGATCCTGTTCTTGAAGAGCTCGGAGAGTTCGTCGAAGTCGGACGCCGACTTCCACTCGCGCAAAGGGCGCAAGCGCACGAATATGTCGGTGTTGTCGTTGCCGACGGGGTCGGTCGCGACCTCGGCGCGGCCGGTCATCCCGAGGGTGGTGGCGACTTCGGGGAAGCCGTGGAGCACGCGTTCCGCCGCCAGATCGAGGTCGCGCGCGGCGGCGAGCGAGATACTCGGGGCACGGCGAACCGTCACGACCGCGTCACCCTCGAAGATGCGCGGCACGAACTCGGCCCCTTGCCGCGCGAAGAGCCACGCCGAGAGCGCGAACAGCGACGCGGCGCCGGCCAAGAACCACCCGCGCCGGCCGACGACCGCCGGCAAAGCGCGCGCATAGAGCACGTTCAGCCGCTCGAGCCAGCGCGGCCCGTGGCCCTTCGCAGGGGGGACGAGCGCGACCAGCACCGCCGGGAAGAAGCACACCGCGTACACGAGCGCCCCGAAGAGCGCGCACGCCATGGTGATGGCCATGGGGCGGAACATCTTGCCCTCCACGCCTTCGAGCGAGAGGAGCGGGATGTAGACGAACATGATGATGGCCACGGCGAACGCGACGGGCCGCGCGACCGCGCTCGCGATCTCCGAGTAGGCGCGCGCCCGGGCCGCGGCGACCAAGCGCCGCCCTGCCGTCGCGGCCATCACGGCTTCGAGGATCACGATGGGACCATCCACCAGAAAGCCGAAATCGATGGCCCCGAGCGACATCAAGTCCCCGGTGACGTGGAAGACGTGCATGCCGATCAGGGCGATGCTCATCGCGCAGGGGATGCCGAGCACGACGGCGAGCGCGCCGCGCCAGGTTCCGAGGAACACGATGAGGACGAGCGTCACGATCGCGACGCCCTCCGCCAGATTCTCCATCACGGTCGCGAGCGTGCGGCCGACGAAGTCGCTGCGATCGTAGATCACGTCGATGTGCACACCCGGCGGGAGCGAGCGCTGCACCTCGCGCACGCGCTCGGCGACGGCGCCCACCACGGTGCGGCTGTTCGCGCCGAGCAGCATCATCACGATGCCGGTCACGGCTTCGCCCTTCCCGTCGTGCGTGATGACACCCTGTCGGAGCGCGGAGCCGACCTCGACGTCGGCCACGTGACGCACGAGCACCGGCGTGCCGTCCGCGTCGTTGCGCACGACGACCTCCCCGATTTGTTCGGCGTTCTCGAGCAGCCCTTGGCCTCGCACCGTGAAGGACTCCTCGCGCCGATCGACGTAGCCGCCGCCCGCGTTCAGGTTCGCGCCCTCGAGCGCGTGCACGACGTCGCCCAGGGCGAGGCCCTGCGCCTTGAGCCGAGCGCGGTCGACGTGGACCTGAAACTGCTTCAGGTCTCCGCCCATCGTGTTCACCTCGACGACGCCGGGCACGTTGCGAAGCTTCGGCACGATTTCCCAATCGAGCAGCGTGCGTAGCTGCATCGCCGAGTGCTGGTCGCTTCGCACGACGAACTGGAAAATCTCGCCGAGACCCGAGCTCACGGGCGCAAGCTCCGGCGCGCTCGCTTGAGCCGGCAGCTCGACGCCGCGGAGCCGCTCGAGCACGAGCTGACGCGCGAACCACACGTTCACGTCGTCGCGAAAGATGACGGTGACCGCCGAGAGCCCGGAACGCGAAACGCTACGCTGCGAGACCGAGCCGGGCACGCCGTTCAGCGCGTTCTCGATCGGCATGGTAACGGTCCGCTCCATTTCGACCGGCGACATGCCCGACGCCTGGGTCAGCACCGAAACTTGCGTACTCGCAACGTCCGGCAGCGCGTCGATCGGCAGCGTCTTCGCCGCCCAGACGCCGAGACAAAGCAGCAGAGCGAGCGCGGCCAACACCGCGCCGCGCGCGCGCGACGAAACCCGAACCAAATGCGTCAGCATGTCGCGGAGCTCAGCGAAAAAGCTCGCTCTTCAGCGCAAAAACGCCGTCCTTGACCACCTCGTCGCCCGGCGCGACGCCCGAGACGACCTCCGTCTCGTTGCCGTTCGACTGCCCGAGCTCGACGCTCGTCGCGTGGACGCGTCCCACGCCTTTGGCGACGAACAAAGTCGGTTGCCCGTCCACGAGCGTGAGCGCGCTCGCCGGCACCAGCGTGCGTTCGCGCGTGCCGCTCGCGCTCGCGTGGATGCGCGCGTTGACCGCCTGGCCGGCGCGCAGGCGCCGGTCGTAGTTGTCGATCTCGACGCGCAGCGGCGCGCTGCGCGTCTCGCCGTCGATCACGGCGCCGATGCGCGCGACGCGACCGTCGAATACGTCATCGGGCGCGGCGAGCGGCGAGAGCTCGACGCGGTCCCCGAGCGCGATGAGCTCCAGGTGCCGTTCGAAGACGTGGAGCTCGACCCAAAGGTGATCGAGATTGGCGACGCGAAACGCGACGAGCTCACCCTCGACAGCCTGCCCCGGCGTGACGCTGCGCTCGACGACGGTGCCTTTGAGCGGGGAAATGAGCTCGTGCGCGCCGAGCCGCTGCGCCCGCGCGCCCTCGCCCACGAGCGCTTGCACCTTCTGGCGGGCCGCGCCGAGGAGATGCTCGTAGCGCTCCGCGTCGACCGCCGCGACCTCCGCCTCGCGCGCGGTCGAAAGGTTCCGCCCCACGAGGCCGCGCTCGCGCTCGAGGTTCGAGTCGGCCGCCTGCTTTTCCGCCTGCAGCGTGCTCACGGAAGCCTGCGCCGCGCCGAGCTCGGCGCTCTCGATCACCGCCAGTACCGTGCCCCGCTCCACGCTGTCGCCCTCGAACTTCGAGACGCGCGTCACGAGACCCTTGAGCCGGGCGCCGACCGCGGCAACGTGCGTCGGATCGAAGTCGACGGTGCCGACCGCGTGCACCACGGGAACGAGCGGCGCGCGCGCGACCTTCGCGAGCTTGATGCCCGCGCGCTCTGCGAACGTCCGCGAGAAGACGATGTTCGAGCCCTCGATCCGCGGAATGTCGGGCGGCTCCGGCGCCGAGGCGGCCCGCGTCTCGCCGTGGTGCCCGAGCCAGAACAACCCGACCGCGCCCAGGGCAAGCAGGATCCCCGCTGGAACGAGCCAGCGCGAAAGGACGCGGCGGACGAGCACCCGGTCGAGCGACCGGGTCGTCGGCGAGCTCGGCTCGGAATCTTCGGTCGGCGGCAGCGCGTTCATGGCACCTCTCCTGTCATCTCCGTGAGCTCGCCGAGCAACGACCAGCCCTTGGCGAGCAGCTCGAGCCGGCGCAACGACAGCGCTGAGAGCTCGCGGCGACTCACGAGTACGCCGAGCGAATCGCCCTTGCCGGCGCGCTGCGTCTCGACCGCGGCCGCCACGGCGCGGTTCGCCGCGGGCAGTGCGCGATGGGTAATCACCTCGAGCGCCTGTCCGAGCGCACCGAGCTCGCGCTCGATCACGCCTACCCGCTCGCGCACGAGCTTGCGCGTGAGGGCGAGCTCGTCGAGCGTGCGCGTGCGCTCCGCTTGCGCTTCGGCGCGCTCGACCTGGTTCGCGCGGAAGAGAGGGACCGCATACGTGAGTCCCGCGCCGAAGCGCGCTTCGCCGTAGTCGCCGCGGCCGCCCGTCACTCCGACGCCGAGCGCCGGCCACGCTTCGCGCCCGAGTCGCTCGAAGGTCGAGGCGTGGAGGCGCGCCCGCTGCTCGAGCGCGGCGGTCGCGGGCGTGCGCAGCGGGCCGGCGGAAACTGGCTGTTTCGTTGCCGAAACGGGCAACGTGGCGTCGAGCGGGCGACCTTCTTCCGCACTCCAGCCCGTGAGCTCGAAGAGCTCGCCTGCGCTCTCCACGACGTCGGCACGTGTCTCGCTGAGCAACGCTTCATGACGGGCGCTTTCGAGCGCGGCGAACGCGGCATCGCGCTCCGTGGCGTCGCCGGCGGCGACTCGCGCCGCGTAGTAGTCGGATTCGGCACGCGCCACCTTGAGCAACTCCTCGAGCACGCGCGCGCGCCTCGTTGCGACGGCGAGCGCGCCGAACGCGCGTACCGTGCGCCCGGTAGCCACCGCGCGCGAACGCTCGAGCAGCGCCTCGTGAAGCCGCACGTAGTCCGACGCTTCCCTGCCCCGGCTCGCTCGTTGCCCGGAGAGCTCTACGGGCAACCAAAGCGAGGCGTCGACGGTCACGTCGCGCGTCACGCCGTGCGCGCCGCGGTCCACCTTGACCTCGACGAGCGGATTCCCGAGCGGCGCGAGACGGGCGCGCGCGTAACTCGCGCGACTCGCCACCAGCGCCGAACGCCCGAGCTGCACTTCGGGGGCACGCCGGCGCGCGAGACTCACGAGCCTTTCGAGCAGCGCTCGTGAATCAGCCGATTGTCGGGGCGGGAGTGACTCCGCGTGCGCCGCCCGGACCGTCGAAAGTCCGACGGCGCCGCACGTGAACGCGAGCAAAATTGGGGACAGGGCTCGGACCACCACGTTGACTCGCTTGCTGAGAACACCGTGAGTCTGCCGATCTTCCCCATCTCATGCATTTTTATTTCATATTCTTCCACGAAGACCGACTGGCCGGCCAACCACGGGACCGCACTTCACCGCCGTCGAGCATCCGCTCTCGTCACTGCGCAGCGAAGACGAACGGCACGTTCACGGTCGTGGTCCCGCCCGTCGCCGGGAACTGCCAAGCGCGCACGCGGCCGCCGATGCAGTTCGCGAGACCCGGATAGCCTCGAGGATCGCCGCTCGTCGTGACGTTCTGGACGTTGCCGGTACCGCCGACGGTGATCGTCACCGTCACACGCGCCGACGTGGGCGCGTCCGGTGCGCGCGCGTCGAGCGACGGTTGCCAGCAGCTGCGCTTCACGCTGCCCGTGTAGCGCGCCACCGTCGCTTGCGTTTGCGCGCCGTCGAGCTGACCGCCGCCACCCGCGGGAGTGGTTCCCGGTGAAGCGTTACCGGCAGCCGGGCCGCTCGGTCCGAGCGCGCTCAGTCCCTTCAAGCCGCTGAGTCCACCGCCCGTGGAGGTGGACGCGGCGTCCGGTGTTTTCCCGACGCCCGAGCTCTTCGAGCTGCGCGTTTTCGGTGCGGCGCCCGCAGTCACTGCCCCGGATGTCGCGGCCTGGGGATCTTGGACGGCGGCCGCGGCCGCCGTCGCGTCGCTCTTCGCGGGCACTTCGACGTATTTGACGATGGTTTCCGGCGGCCGCTGCCGGCTGAACACCACGTACGCGATGGTGAACCCGCAGCCGAGCGCGACGAAAATCGCGAGCCACGCGAAGATCGGCGAGCGGCCCTGGCTCACACCGGCCGCCGCGTAGTCGTCGGTGACGACGGCCGTGCCGGTGATGCCGCTCGATGCGCCGGCGAGTGAATCGGGTTCGCCCGCCTTGCCGAGCGCCGGCGAGCCGGCGGCCGGACGGATCATCGGCCCCGAGGAAGCGCGCGCGCTCGACATGCTCTCCTCGAGCACGGCGACGAGCTCCGGGAACGTGTTGAGCGGGCGCCACGCCTCGAGGCCGTCACGCCACACCATCGAATCGAGCGTCACCGCGCCGAGGAGCGCGCGCTTGCGGATCTCCCCGAGCCGAATCGGTCCGACCGGTACGTCGTTGATGCCGACGAACCATTCGTCCCCCGGCATGCCGAGCTCGCCAGGCGGAGGACCGCTCGGCGGACCGACGACGAGCGCGCCGAACGCGTCCGCGAGCGCGCCGCCTTTCACGATGCGCGTCGCGTCGTCATCGTCGTCGTCGCCGCCGACTGCCGGCATGAGGTCGACCTTGCCGATCGGCGCCAGCGACGAAACGGCGGGTGCAGGCGCCTTCGCGGGAGGTGCCGGCGCAGGCGCTGCGGGAGAGGACGCCGCGGCGAGAGGGCCCTTCGGCTTCGAGCTGACGGCGACTGCGGCGGGCGCCGGAGATGGAGCTTGTTTCCCGGATGCGGGCGCGGCAGCGGGTTTCGGGACGGGCGCCTTCGTGGTCGCAGCCGGGCTCGCTTGTGGCGCGCGCGGAACGCCAGCGCCCCCGAGCGTCGGGCGCATCGCGCCGGGCTTGGCTCCGATAGAGGGCGCACCGCCGGCGGAGGGAGCCTTCGGCGCGGGCTTTGGAAGGGACGCCGCGCGGCTCGCGGTCGTCGGGGACGCGGGCGCGACCTTGGGCGGAGACGGAGACGCTGCTCCCGAAGTCGGTGCTGCCTCGACCGCCGATGCGGCGGACGGCGGCGGTGCAGCCGGCGCGCCGGGCGCGACGACGGCTGGTACCGCCGGAGCCTTCGGTACCGCAGGTGGTGATACATCCCACCCCGCTTCCTCCGGTGGCATCGTCTCTGGCGCGGGCGGGATCTCGCTGAGCGGAATGACGAAACCGCATTTGCGGCACTTCATTCGGACCGAGCGTCCGGCGACCTTCTCGTCGGCGATTTGATACTTCGCCTTGCAGCTCGGGCAGAGGAACTTCATTCGCTGGCGCTCGGGCTCATGCGGGCGGCGTCAAAGCAATCTTAGCAAGTGTTCTCGAATTGATAGCCGCGTCGCGTCGTCGGGAGCAAGGGCGAGAGCGCGTTCCCAGGTCTCCACGGCTTTGTTCCGAAATCCGGCCTTCTGGTACAAGATCGCCAGGTTCTTTACGGCTGGAAAATGCTGTGGATTTACACTCACCGCCGTTTCGAGCTCGCTCACGGCGTCGAATACCTGGCCTTTCCGGCCGTACAGCAAACCAAGCTGAAATCTGAGGCGAAATGCCAGCGGGTCGATGGCCACCGCGCGACGCAATCGCGCCACGGCCTCGTCGAGCCGGCCGGCTCGATATGCCTCGATGCCCTCCGCGAGCGCTCGTTCGACCTCCGCTGAGGCTTCGGCCACCGCCGAGGGAGGCGGCTTCTCCGACGGCTCCTTGCCGCCGAGCAAGCCCTGGACGCGTGCCAGAACGTCCTGCAGCGTGAACGGCTTTTCGATGAAGTCGTCGACGCCGAGGGTCTGGCGCAAATCCTCGGCGTAGCGCCAGCCGCGATAGACCGCGCTCACCATGACGATCGGGATGTGTCCGTAGCGACGGCTACCCTTGATGCGGCGCGCGACGTCGAAGCCGTGCACCTCCGGCAGCATCGCGTCGAGCACGATGAGATCGGGCGTCTGTTCCTTCACGATGCGGAGCGCCGTCACGCCGCGGTCGGTCTCGAGGACACGGTAACCCGCGCGCGCGAGCAGCCGCGAGAGCATCTTCCGGATCTCGAGCTCGTCGTCGACGATGAGGATCGTCTTGGCGCCGGGCGCCGCCGGCGGCACCGAGGGTTCACGCAGCTGGTCCTCGGGGATCGGCTCGACGACGCTGTCCTCGCGTTGCAGGTTGTCGAAGTCCTGCTCCTCGATGTCGTCGCTCTCCGATAAACGCCCGACTTCGTCGTCGACGACGACGCCCGGCCCGTGGAGCACGCGTTCGCTGTCCGGCTCGCCCGCGTCCTGGTCGGGATCGAGCGGCTGTCCGGTGCGATCGATGCGCAGCTTGTCGAGCATCGCCTGCGGGCACTGAGCACCCACGTAGAACGACTCGCCCCGCGCCTTCTTACCGTAAGCGTCTTCGATCACGTGCGCGAGCGACGACTCGAGCGCGACGTAAGGATAGACCTTCCTGCCCGTCACGAACTCGAGCTCGTCGAGCACCTTGTGCTCGCGCGGGTTCGCCGTCGCGACGAACAGTCGATCGTCGCGCATGAGCACCGGTAAAATCAGGTGCTTCTCGGCGATCTCGCGCGGCAAGAGATCGAGCGTCTCGAGGCGCAGGCAAATCTGCGCGAGATCGATGCCGGGAATGCCGTGCTGCTCACTCAGCGCCTTGAGCGCCGAAAGATCGGTGATGGTGCCTTCCGCGGCCAGGCGCGAAGCGAGGCGACCACCCTTCTTCTCCGTGAGAGCGCGCTCGAGCTGATCCGGCGTGAGCGCGCGCTGCCGAAGCAGGATCTTGCCGATCTGCTTCCTTTCGGTCATTCCCGTCGATTATCCCCCAAAAGGCTCCTCTGAGTCAGTACTTAGCGATCTACTTCGTCATTCGACTCTAGCTCGCCCAGCGTGGAGTGTGCCCAGGATTCGAACGAGCCAGCGTCGATCGCACTCCGCGCCTCTGCCACGACCCTAGCGTAGAAGGCGAGGTTGTGGAGCGTCATGAGCCGGGCAGCCGACATCTCGTGAGCCAGGTGCAGATGTCGGAGGTACGCACGACCGTAACCTCCGGCACAGGCGGGACAGCGGCAATCGGCCTCGAGAGGCCGGGGATCTTCCTTGTAGCGGGCGTTGCGGATCGCGACCCGCCCGCGCCGCGTGAAAGCCTGCCCGTTTCTGGCGTTGCGGGTCGGCATCACGCAGTCGAACATGTCGATGCCGGCACGGATGGCGCGCACGAGGTCCGCCGGCGTGCCGACACCCATTAAATAGCGGGGACGCGCCGCATCGACGCGCGGCGCGACCGCCGCGAGCGTCCGGTGCATCCCTTCGTTCGGCTCGCCCACGCTGAAGCCACCGAGGGCGAGGCCCGCAAACGGCAGCTTGGCGAGCGCTTCGGCGTGCGCGAGTCGGAGCTCCACGTCGAGCCCGCCCTGGATGATCCCGAACACGGCTTGCCCGGGCGTCGCCGCCGCGAGGCAACGCTCCGCCCAGCGGGTCGTGCGCTCGACGGCGGCCACGACCTCGGGCCGCGGCGCGCCGCCCGCCGGGCACACGTCGAGCTGCATCGCGATGTCGGAGCCGAGGAGGCCCTGTACGCGCATCGCTTCTTCCGGTGAGAGCAGGAGTCGCCGCCCGTCGAGGTGCGACGAGAATTCGACGCCCGCTTCGCCGAGCACGGTGCGCGCCGCGAGCGAGAACGCCTGAAAGCCGCCCGAATCGGTCACGATGGCGCCCTGAAAGCGCGAAAAGCCGTGAAGGCCGCCGAGCGACGCGACCACCTCGGCGCCGGGGCGGAGCCAAAGATGATACGTGTTCATGATTGCCATCCGCACGCCGAGCTCGCGCATGTCGGCGGCGTCGAGCCCTTTCACCGTGCCTTGCGTGGCGACCGGCATGAATGCTGGGGTGGGCACGTCCCCGTGCGGCGTCGTGAGCACGCCGCTGCGCGCCTGACCCGCTCCGGTGACGACGCGAAAGCCGATCACGCGCGCACCGGCAACCACATCGCGTCGCCGTACGAGAGAAAGCGATACTCGGCTTCGACCGCGACGGCGTACGCTTCGAGCACGCGCGAAAGACCTGCGAACGCCGCGACGAGCGCGAGCAGCGTGCTCTTCGGCTGGTGGAAATTCGTGAACAACGCGTCGACCACGCGAAACGCGTAGCCCGGCTGAATCAAGAGCCGCGTCTCGCCGTGAAACGACCGCACGTGGCCGGGCCGCTCCGGATCGGCCGCGCTCTCGAGCGCGCGCACTGCGGTCGTCCCGATCGCCACGACCGGCGCTCGTCGCGCGCGAGCGAGCGCTATGTCCTCGACGAGGCCCGCGGGAACGTCGATTACCTCGGCGTGCATGGGGTGCCGATCCAGGTCGTCGGCCTCGACGGGCCGAAACGTCCCGAGGCCGATTTCGAGCGTCAAGCTCGAAACCACGACGCCCCGCGCGCGCAGGCGCGAAAGGAGCTCCTCCGACAAATGGAGCCCCGCGGTCGGCGCCGCGACGGAGCCGACCGCGCGTGCGAACACCGTCTGGTAGCGCTCGGCGTCCGCGGCGCTCGGCTCCCGGGAGATGTACGGCGGCAAGGGCAGCCGCCCCGCCCGCTCGAGCGCCTGGGCGAAGGAGCCCTCCGGCCCGGCGAAGCGGACCCGGACCTCGCCCCCGC
>JAICUB010000064.1 GCA_025936045.1 Polyangiaceae bacterium
CAACCCGATCTACATCATGGCCGACTCCGGCGCGCGAGGTTCGCCTCAGCAGATGCGCCAGCTCGCCGCCATGCGCGGTCTGATGGCCAAGCCCTCGGGCGAGATCATCGAGACCCCGATCACGGCGAACTTCCGCGAAGGCCTCACGGTGATGCAGTACTTCGTCTCGACGCACGGCGCTCGTAAGGGTCTCGCCGACACCGCGCTCAAGACGGCGAACTCCGGCTATCTCACGCGTCGTCTGGTCGACGTCGCGCAGGATTGCGTCATCACGGAGTTCGACTGCGGGACGCTCGACGGCATCCGCGTGACGAAGCTCGAAGAGGCCGGCGAAGTGATCCAGCCGCTCGGCGATCGCATCCTCGGTCGCGTCGCGCTCGAGGACGTGGTCGACCCGCTGAACGGCGAGCAGATCGTCAACGCCAACACCGAGCTCGACGAGGAGAACGTCCGCGCCATCGAAGAGGCCGGCATCGAAGATGTCGTCATTCGCTCGGCGCTCACCTGTCAGACGCGCCGCGGGATTTGCGCCCGGTGCTACGGGCGTGACCTCGCGCGCGGCTACAAGGTGAACATCGGCGAAGCCGTCGGCATCATCGCGGCCCAGTCGATCGGCGAGCCGGGCACGCAGCTCACGATGCGCACGTTCCACATCGGTGGCGCGGCCGCGCGCGGCAAGATCGAGCAGAGCTCGCTCGAGACGCGCACGGAAGGCACCATCCACATTCGGAACGCCCAGCTCGTTCGCAAGCAGGACGGCACCGTCGTGACCATGAACCGCCACGGCGAGCTCGTCGTGATGGACGACACCGGTCGCGAGCGCGAGCACCATCGCCTCGTTTACGGTGCCGTGCTCAAGACGGAAGACGGCGCTCGAGTCGAAGCGGGTAAGACCGTAGCGGAGTGGGACCCCTTCGCCTCGCCGATCCTCACCGAGGTCGGCGGCATTCTCCAGTTCGGCGACCTCGTCGAGGGCGTCACCGTGATGGAGAAGGTGGACGAAGTGACCGGTCTTTCTCGCAAGATCGTGATCGAGTCGCGCGCGGTGGACCTGCGTCCCCGCATCGCGATCATCGACCCCGAGACGGCGGAGCCGGTGAAGATCCCGGGCACCGATCTCGACGCCCGCTACCTACTCCCCGTGGGCTCGAACATCGTCGGCGTCGAGGGCGAGCACATCACGCCGGGTGAAGCGATCGCGAAGATCCCGCGCGACACGACGAAGGTGCAGGACATCACGGGCGGCCTCCCGCGCGTGGCCGAGCTCTTCGAGGCCCGTAAGCCGAAGGATCACGCCATCATCAGCGAGATCGACGGCGTGGTCTCGTTCGGCAAGGACACGAAGGGCAAGCGCAAGGTGTTGATCACGCCGTACGGTCTCGACGGCGTGGCCCTCACCGATCAATCGCGCGAGTATCTGATCCCGAAGGGCAAGCACATCCAGGTGCAGCCGGGCGATCACATGCGCGCGGGTGATCCGCTGCAGGACGGTCCCGCGAACCCGCACGACATCCTCCGCGTGAAGGGCGAGAAGGAGCTCGCTGCCTGGCTCGTGAACGAAATCCAGCAGGTTTATCGCCTGCAGGGCGTCGGTATCAACGACAAGCACATCGAAGTCATCGTGCGGCAGATGCTCCGGCGCGTTCGGATCAAGGAAGTCGGCGACACCACGTTCCTCATCGACGAGCAGGTCGAGAAGCACGTGTTCGAGCGGGAGAACGCTCGCGTGATGGAGCGCGGCGGACAGCCGGCCGTCGCCGAACCGATGCTGCTCGGTATCACCAAGGCGTCGCTCTCGACGGAGTCGTTCATCAGCGCCTCCTCGTTCCAGGAGACGACCAAGGTGCTCACCGAAGCGGCCATCTGCGGCAAGACGGACGACCTTCGCGGCATCAAGGAGAACGTCATCATGGGCCGGCTCATCCCGGCCGGTACGGGCCTGCCGCCGTACAAGCGCCTCCAAGTCGTCGTGGACGAGAAGGCACCGACGTACGCTCCACCCACGTTCGTGCGCGTTCAGCCGATCGAGCTCGCCGCCGTCGGCGAGGAATAACGGGCCGCCCGGGTTCCGAGAGCGGCCGACAGCGGCCGGGGACGAGAGTCCTCGGCCGTCGTCGTTTCAACCGTCAGCTCTCGGTACCGCCGCTGTTCTCGTCGCTCTCGCTCGCTGCGGCGCCGGGCGCGGGCACTGCCGCAATCTCCGGCGCCGTCGCGACGAGCTCGCGAACGCGCGCGACGTCTTCCGGTCCGAGCTTCGGACTCGTGCGTTCGATGCGCGACATGAGCTCGCGTGTTCCGAAGTAGCTCGGCGCGCACGTGACGTGAATCGACCCCATGGGCGAAAAGCGGCCGTCTTCCCAGATTTCGAGCGCGACGCGCGGCGCGCCTTTTTCGATGATTTCACGGCAATGGCGGCAGTGCGCCCGGCCGGAAGGAGCGCGCTCGGCTCCGGCGAGCCGAGCCAGCCGCGGGTGTTCGAGCCCCGACCGCACGAGCTCTGCGAGCGCTTCACGCTCCGGTATTTCCGGAGTCGTCTCGAGCGCGGGCCCGAAGCGTTCGGGGCGCCGCAGCGCCGCGCACTCGAGGTGGAACCACCGCTGCGTTTCCCCTTCGCCGAACGGATTCGCTTCTGCCTCACCGAAGCGCGGCGCGCCCTTGTCGATCGTTTTCCCGCATGCCCGGCACTTCGAGCGGGCAGTCGGTGCGGGCGTGATCGCGTCCGGCATGCGAGCGGAGTCTAGTCCGCGCGCGTCCGGATGCCCACGTCAGAACCCCATGCCGATGCTGAAGGTGAACTCGGTGGGGAAGAGGTCCGTCCCCGCGTCGTCGTAGATGTCCCCGCCCACGCGCACCGGCAGGAGGTTCTGCGCGACGCGAAAATCCGTGTAGAGCCGCGTCGTGGAGTCGCGGAAAAACATGGCGCCGACCTGCGCGTAAGGAGCGAGGTTCGCGAGGGAGCTGCTCTCGAGGCGCGGCATGAGACCGATGCCGATGTACGGAGCGATATTGTCGTTCGTCAGGTAAAAATCACCGCCGATGTCGGCCCAGATGCCGCCGTACGAGTAGTCGCTGTGCCCGGCGGGGAAGGTGAGTCCAAGGCCGAACTCGATGAAGTGCATGCCGCTCTCGAAGCGCAGATCCAACGCGCCGCTCATCTGCGGGGCGACGTTGCCCTTCTTCCATCCGATCGGGTACGTGAAGCTGCCCTTGAAACCGGCGATCTTCTGCGCTGCCGCACGAATCGGCTGAGATTGCTCCGTGCGCGTGACGTTATCGACGCTGCGCGCCTCCGCGGGCGACTCCTGATGCACCAGCGCTTTCGCGAGGCGGTCGCTCGCGGGCTCCATGTCGTCGAGGCTCGTCGCCGACATCTTCGCCGAGTAGATGTAGTGGCCGTCGGCGCCGTAGCGCGTGGCCTGGAGCGAGATGCGCGAATCGAGACGGATCGCGGTGACGTACACGTACTCGCTGGCACCGAGCTTTTGTGCTGCTTGCGGATAGCCGCCCGACTCGTCGACGGCCTTCTGCGCGTCCGTCGGAGAGATCGTCGTTTCCTTCGACTCGGCTTGATAGGAGTTCGCGAACATCTGACTGATGGCGTCGACCGCCCCTTGGTCGAGATTCGTCCCCTTCACGGGCAGGACCATCACGCTCGCAAAAGCCGGCGCCGAAAGAGCCAAGACGAACGGAACGCCCAACAACCCTTTAATCCTCATGCTCCACCAAACTGCAATTTGTACGCCATTGGAGCAGCAGTGTAGGTGGTCCGGAGACAGCCGCGAGTTTGTCGGCGAATTTTCGACTTCGGACTCGTGAGCTCGGAACGGCGCTTCGCGGCCACCGTGATCTCGGATTCACACCTGAGGTTGAACCCACCTCGGCCCGAGCGCCGGGCTCGATGCTCGCGCCTGCCCGGAGAAGCAGAAATTTGCGTGACAAAGCCGGCGAAACCGCGCGCGTGGCCGCGCGCATGACCTCCTGGTAAAAAGGCGGTCCTATTTTTTGGAGCGGACCGTAGGAGGCCCCATGGATCTCGAGCGACAGGTTGGTCTGAAAGGGGACGGAAGCGTGGTGGTGCCCGATCGGCGAGCGATGTTGCGCTCGATCGTGCTCAAGCTCGCGGCCATGGGTTTTGCCGTTCCCGATCATGTCGGGGACGCCGAAGTGCTCGACCTCGGACGCGACCTCTTTGCCCGCTACCGCGAACAGAGCCGGCTATTGAGCGAGCACCTGAGCCCCGTGGACCGGCGGATCCAGGATTTTCTGGACGAGACCTTCGTCGCGCTGGAAGGCGAGACGCCGATTCGGCTGCCCGCCGAGACCTTCCTGCTCGATCGCTACGGCCTCGCGCGCGAGCTCTCGCTGCCGCTCGACGCGGACCATTGGCACAACGAGCAGGTCTCGAGCTACCGGCTCGACAACGGCGTGCTCCACAACCCCATCAACGATCGCCGAACGACGCAGGGCGTGTTCCACGTCGCCGAGATCGGCCTGCCGGTACCGGGCGACAAGATCGGCGTGCCGCTCGTCGCGTACGCGCGCATGTTGCGCGAGGCGCTGCGGCCGCCACGCGACCTCCTGCGGCTACCGTTCACCGCGAACTGGGACGACCCGGTCGAGACGATGGTTTCGCTGCTCTTGCGTCCGCTCGTCTGTCCGGCAGTGCCCGGCAGCTCGAGCGAGAAACGCCTCGAAATCCGTTTCTTCGCGCCGGGCGGCCTGGTCTCGAACCTCGACTTCGTCGAATCGATCTTCGGCAACTGGGGGGATCCGTACCTGCCCGAAAACGACGCGGGTCTCGACGTCGACGGTTGGACCGGCAACACCGGGTGCGTGATCCTCGCGCCGCACCTCACGCGGCTGAAGAAGAAGGCTCTCGGACTGCCGCACGTGTCACAGGCGACGGCCGAGCAGCGCGCGAACGGCATGTGCTGGTCGAGCGAAGAGGAGCTCTACAACGGCGGGAGCGCGTTCAAGATCACGGCGCGCGGCGTCGGCGGCGTGATGGTGACGATCCTCGCGGACAACTACTTCGGCTACTGCAAGAAGGAGGTAAAGACGCAGATCAGCTTCAGCGCAAACCTCTACGGCTTGGCGGAAGAAGAGCACGCAGGCGGCGCGCTCGCGTTTTCGACGGTGAGCCTCGGCGATCGCTACGCGCCGGAGGGGCGCCAATTCGGCAGCGAGCACCGCTTCGGCGACGCGGTGGAGCTCCTCGGCAGTCGCGTGACGGTGCACGAGTCGGGTTACGCGACCGACAACGTCTATCCGGAAGTGCACTACGTGCCGGAGGACTCGGATTTCGACGTGCGCAAACAAGCCGTGAGCTGGGCGCGCGGTGACTCGGATTCGCAGCTCAAGCTGCTGCCGAACCACGTCTATTTCCTGCCGAACGGCTACAAGGTGCGTATGGCGAAGCACCCCGCCGCGCCGAGCTGGCGCTTGGTCGGCACGATGCCGGAGGGCACCTTCTGCCACAAGCCGTGCACCGTATCGGGCGGCGGCAAATCCGAGATCAGCAAGAGCTTGAGCGACGCCGTGCTCTACGGGCCGATCCTCGTGCAGAACGTCGACGAGGATCTCTCGCTCGTCGATGCCATCTTCAAGAAGGATTTTTCCGATTCGCTGTCCACGCACGGACGCAGCGGCAAGAGCCGGCCGATTCTCTCGCCGGAACGCTCGCTCGGCTCCGTCATCAAGCTACTCACTCCGATCCCCGACCACGCCCCCGAGCACAACGCCTGGCTCGAGTCGATCCCGAAGCACGTGCGCGCGCTCGTGTTCGTGATCAAGCGCTTCTACAGCCCCGACTGGGGCGATGATTGGCGCTCGCATTTCAGCGTCGACATCATCAATGGCGCTCCCGGGCACGAGCTCAAGCACGACGGGCGCAAGCTCGTCGGCAGCTATCTCCGCGTCGGTTTGGAGGAGAGCGGCGCCTGGCGCACCTACAAGCTCCGTCAGGACTTCGTGCCTGCCGACAAGGTGCAGATGGAAGACGACATCAGCGCTTCCACGGTCGTGCCGCGCGACAGGCTCAAGGGTTTGCCCAAGGAATACGACGGCCATCCGAGCCTGAAGCTCGCCGTCAACTGCGAATCACGGTTGTTCCAGCGGCCCGACGACGCGATCCATCCCGGCTTCGACAAGCAGACCGAAGCCGACATGTCGGCGCCGGGGCTCTTCTGCTCGAATTTCCAGCCGCTCTCCACGTCCGACGTGTGCACGATGGTGGAAGACGTCGCGTTCCACGACGCGTTCACCGAGGCGATGCAGGAGCACCTGACGAAGAACGCGGGCCGCACGCAAGGGTTCTCGATTTGCTCCGCGAAGCCGCGCCTCGTCGGCGGCAAGCCGACCAAAAATCCGCGCTACTTGCAGGTGCGTCCCGACGCCGCCAGACCGCGTGATCGCTACGTCGCGGACATGGGCGCGCGGCTCTATCGCAAGCTCCCGATCGAGGAGGAAGTGGTGTTTCCGGTGATCAGCGTGCTCGCCGGCCGGCGCAACAACCCTCCGGACGGCGCGATCCGCCCGCTCTGCGTCTACGGCCCCATTCACTACCAGGAGCTGCCCGAGCTCTTCATGGACTACATCTGCTCGGTCACGGGCAAGTCGCCGAGCACGACCGGCGCCGGCACGGAGGGCGCCCTCACGAAGGGTCCGTTCAACGCGCTCTGCGCGACGGCCGATCTCAACAACGCGCTCGTCTCGATCCTGCTCTGCGGCTACGCGGGCTTCAGCTCGGCTGCCGGCTGGATCGGGCCGAACTACTGCTTCGAACACGACATCAGCCTGCTCGTGCCCGAAATCTGGTGCCGCCTCTTCCCGCAGGAGCGTGATCCCGACCGCCTGCTCGCCGAGGGCCATCTCGAGCGGCTCGACGACTACGACTTCGAAGGTCGCCGGGTGCTCGCGAGCCGGCTCGGTTGTCGCATCACCTCGAAGTTCGTCGCGACGTTCTTCGGGCGCGTGTTCGACAACCCCGCGACCGTCTTCAGCGACGAAATCTTGCGGCCTGAAGTGCAGGATCCGAAGGTGTTTGCCGACGGCATCGACAACATCGTGGACGCACAGCGCCGCGTGGCCGAGGCCTACTTCAAGGACGGCAGCGTCGAGGACGCTTGCCCGCCGCTCAAGGCGCTCCTTCACATCATGGCGCACGGCCACTATCAGGGGAAGGACGCGCGTCACCCCGACGTTCGCGCGCTCTTCTCGCGTCAGGCGGTGCTCGAGAGCGACTGGTACGAGGAGCGGCTGCGCGTGAAGCAGGAGCGCGACGTCGATCTCTGGACCCGGCACGTGCGAGCGCTCAGCGCCTTTTTGGCGCGCCCAGGCCACCGTGACGAGGCGCTTCGCCTCGGTATCGAGGAGCGCCTCGAGTACGCCAAGCACGAGCTCGAACGTGTGAGCAGCGAGCAGTACATCGAGTCGCTCGAGGGCACGATCGGCGCCGACCCGATCCACGCTGAAACGACGCGAACGGCGCGGCGTTTGCGCGGACAGCGTGAAGTCGAAACGCGCCTGAACTGACGTCATCCACCCGCGGCGGAAAACACTCGCGCGGGTAGCAGGCGCGCGGAGGTTCGTGCGCCGGTTGTTTTCAAGTGGGCGTGCGGAGTCTACGATACACGCTCGCATCATGCCGAACGCGGACGCCTCTGCCGACGACGACAGCACACGGCGTGACGTCGAGCTCACGAGCGAACCGGGCTGCGATTCGACGTCTGCGGTGCGTCCGTCCGCGTCGATGAAGGAGGGCAACTGGGACAAGCCGCGCGCTGCCTCGGGCCCCCAGCCGGTCGCCGACGCGTCGTCGGGGCTGCCACCGCTGCCGCCGCTGCCCGTCCCGGCGGCCCCCCTCGTCGCTCCGTTGCCGTCGGTCGCCGCGCCCCCGACCGCAGCCCGCGTGGGTATGCCGTCGGTGAGCGCGCTCCCCCCACGTCCGCTCCCGAGCGTCGATCCACGTCCCATTACCTCGGCCGATCTCGTGGACGACGTCCGGCCGCCCTCGTTGCTCTCGTCGCTGGCAGCGACACGGCCGACGAACACGTGGCTCTCGCTCGGGATGGTCCTCGTCGGTGTCGGTTTCGTCGTCGGACTCTTCCTCGGACGTAGTTCGAGTCCCGCGGCACGCGCCCTTCCGACGCCGACCGCCATTTCGGCGAAGCTCGAGCCCGCGTCGGGTCCGAGGCCGCCGCCCGCGACTCCCCCGGTCGTGGTGGCCGCAGAGGCTCCGCTCGCCGTTCAGCCCGTCGGCTCCGGGTCGCCTGCGGCCGAGAGCGTGACGGCTGTCGTGGCGTCCGGCGATGCGACCAAGGCGGCCGCGCCCAAAGCGCAGCTCGAGCCGTTCAACGCCAAGGCGGCGCACATCAACTTGGGCAATGCCGCGGCTCGTGCCATCCACTGCCGCGAAACCACCGCTCCGGCCGGCAGTGTCTCCACGGTCGTCACGTTCATCCCGTCAGGACGCGTCGCGGACGTGACGGTGACGACACCCGCCTACGCCGGGACGCGGACCGGTAAGTGCATCATCGCCAAGCTCAAGGCCGCCCAAGTGCCGCCTTACAGCGGCGAACCCGAGACGCTGAAGAAGACGATCACCTTGAAGTGACCGCGTCGCTCAGCTCGCCGCCGCCGCCGGCGCGAGCCGCGCCGAAACCGCCTCCGCGAGCGCGAGCACCGTACGCTCCGTCGTCGGAAAATCGATGCACCCGTCCGTGATGCTCTGTCCGTACACGAGCTTCGTCTTGTCGCCGAGCTCCTGACGGCCGGCGACGAGGTGGCTCTCGCACATCACGCCGAGCACCTGCTGCCCGCCGTTCCGCACCTGCTCGGCGACGTCGGCGATCACGAGCGGCTGCCGCTCCGGCTGCTTGCCGCTGTTGTCGTGACTCGCGTCGATCAGCACCCGCTGGTTCACGCCGGCCTTACCGAGCGCTTCGACCGCGCGCTTCACGGCGTCCGCGCCGTAGTTCGGTCCGCTGTGGCCGCCGCGCAGCACGAGATGCGTGTGCGGATTGCCCGCCGTGCGCACCACGCCGACGCGCCCGCTCGAATCGATGCCGAGGAAGCTGTGCGGCGTCGACGCGGCGATCATCGCGTTCACGGCCACGCCGAGCGAGCCGTCCGTGCCGTTCTTGAAGCCGACCGGCATCGAGAGGCCGCTCGCCATTTCACGATGTGTCTGGCTCTCCGTCGTACGCGCGCCGATCGCCGACCAGGCGATGAGATCCGCGATGTACTGGGGGATGATTGGATCGAGCATCTCCGTCGCGGCCGGCATTCCGAGCTCGGCGATGTCGGAGAGAAGCCTGCGCGCGACGCGGATGCCGGTCGGGATGTCGTACGAGCCGTCGAGGTGCGGATCGTTGATGAGGCCCTTCCAGCCGATGGTGGTGCGCGGCTTCTCGAAGTAGACGCGCATCACGAGGATGAGCTCGCTCGCGACGCGCTCGCGCAGCCGAACCAGCCGTTCGGCGTACACGCGCGCGGCGTCCGGATCGTGAATCGAGCACGGCCCGACGATCGCCAAGAGCCGGGGGCTCTTGCCTTCGATCGAGCGCTGGATCTCCTCGCGCGCGCGCACGACCGTCTCGGCCGCGCGGGTGCTCAACGGGATCTCGCTCGTGATGGTGCTCGGGCTCTGCAACAAGGTGGTATCGACGACGCGGAGGTTTTGGGTTTCGAGCATGTCGAGCATGGGGGGGTCCTCAAACGAAAAAACCCCGGCCGCTCGCGGCGACCAGGGGTTTCGGTGTTTCCGGCTTCGCTTCTGTTTAGCTAGAGGCCGACCCTGGACGCCGCGTCGCCGCGGGCCAAAAGCCAAACCAATAGGAAAAACGAACGGAACTCACGTGGTGAAAGCAGTCTAGCGAGCTTCCCTACGAACGTCCACCCAGGATTTCGCTTAAGGCTCGTTCGAGCCGCGGGCGAAGGGATCCGGCCAAAGCTCGGCGACGTCCAGGTGATAAGGGAAGCGCGATGCCGGAACCTCGCGCGGCGCCGGGTCCGTCCGACGGAGTCGG
The DNA here is from genome assembly GCA_025936045.1 of Polyangiaceae bacterium. Lineage (GTDB taxonomy): Bacteria > Myxococcota_A > Polyangia > Polyangiales > Polyangiaceae > PMG-095. The sequence goes on from JAICUB010000064.1 coordinate 10,029, forward strand.
GCTCGTCGCACGACTCCTTCGCCTGAGTCTCGTGTACCGGCGTGAGTGCCTCGAGGTGTTCGCGCTGCAAGTCGTGTTGCTCGGGCTCGGTGTTTTCGGCCTCGGACTGAGCGGCGTTGCCGTCGACGTGATTCGCGCGGCGCTCGAGCCCGGAACGCCGGCTCCACGCTGGCCGCTCGGGCTCGCACCCAGGGCGGATTTGCAGCCGACTGCGCTGCTTTTCGGCATCGGGGGCGCGGTGCTCGTGATGGCGCTGCTACGGGCATGGCTCTCGTATTCGTACCAGGTGCTGATCGGGCGCCTCGTCCACCTGAAGGTCGTGCCGGAGCTCCGTACGCGGGTGTTCGACAAGCTCCAGCGTTTGAGCTTCCGCTTCTTCGACGAGAACGCCACGGGCTCGATCATCAATCGCGTGACGGGGGACGTGCAGTCGCTGCGGTCGTTCGTGGACGGCGTGCTGCTTCAGGGCGCGATCATGCTGATCTCGCTCACGCTTTATCTCGTCTACATGCTGCGCACGAACGTCGCGCTCACACTCGCGTGCCTCGGTCTCGCGCCGGTGCTCTGGCTCGTGACGACGCGCTTCTCGCGACGCATTCGGCCCGCCTACGCGGAGAGCCGGCGACTTTCCGATCGGCTGATTTTGGCGCTGACGGAGGGCATTCGCGGGATGCTCGTGATCAAAGTCTTCGGGCGTGAGGCCGACGAGCTCGCGCGCTTTCGCGACAGGAACCACGACCTCGGGCGCCAGCAGCGCGACATCTTCCGCCGCGTGTCGCGCTACAGCCCCACGATCAACTTCATCTCGCAATTGAACGTCGCGACGCTGCTCATTTACGGGGGGCACCTCGTCGCGCGGAGCGTGCTGTCGCTCGGCGAGCTCATCGTGTTCGCCGGGCTCTTGCAGCAGTTCTCGGCGCAGGTATCGAGCATGTCCGTGGTGGTGAACACGCTGCAGCAGAGCCTCACGGGCGCGCGCCGCGTCTTCGAGGTGCTCGACGCGCCGCTCGAGGTCGCGAACGCCCCACACGCAATGACGCGCCCCCGACTCCAGGGCTCGATCCGCTTCGAGAGCGTGGGTTTTCGCTACGCGAGCGGCGAGGACGCGCTCTCGGAGCTCGATTTCGAGATCCGGCCCGGGGAGTGCGTCGCCATCCTCGGAGCCACCGGCTCGGGTAAGAGCACGCTGCTCGGCCTGATTCCACGCTTCTTCGACGCGAGCGCGGGGCGCGTGCTCGTGGACGGCATCGATGTGCGCGACCTCGAGCTCGACGGTTTGCGCAAGAACGTCGGGCTCGTATTTCAGGAGAGCTTGTTGTTCCGTACGAGCGTCGCCGAAAACATCGCGTTCGGTGACGCGAGCGCGAGCCGCGAGCGCATCGAACGGGCGGCGCGCGTCGCCGGTGCCGACGCCTTCGTGCGCACGCTGCCGAACGGCTACGAGCAGGTGCTCGAGGAGTCCGGCGCGAACCTCTCCGGCGGCCAGCGGCAGCGCCTCGCGATCGCGCGAGCCATCCTGACGGACCCGCCGATCCTGCTGCTCGACGACCCGACGACGGCGGTCGACGCGAAGACCGAAGGCGAGGTGCTCGAGGCCATCGACGGCGCGCGCGAGGGTCGCACGACCATCATCGTCGCGAACCGCATGGCCACGCTGCGCCGCGCCGATCGCATCTTGGTGCTCCGCGACGGGCGGCTCGTCGAGCAGGGCAGCCACGAGGAGCTGATGCTGCACCGCGGGCTCTACTTCCGTACCGCGGCGCTGCAGGCCCCCGACGCCGAGAGCCTGAAGCTGCTCGCCGCCCCGCGAGAGAGCGCATGAAAACGTCCCCGCCGAGCGCCGACCAACGCCCGCTCGATTTCACGATCGCGCGGCGCATCTACGCGTACACGCGCCCGCACGCGCGCCTGCGCAATCGCCTCCTCTTCATGGTGGGCTTGCGCTCGCTCCAGCTGCCGGTGGTGACGTGGGCGACGGCGGCCGTGATCAGCGGTCCGGTCGCGGGGCGCGACGCGCTCGGCACGTTGCACGGCGTGCTCGGTTTGCTCGCCCTCGCGGCCTTCACCGAATTTTGCTTCGTGTATCGCGCGCGTTACGCGCTCGAGCTCGGCGAGGTCGTCGTGCACGACATGCGCAATGACATCTACGCGACGCTGTTGCGGATGCCGATCGCCTTCTTCAAGCGTACCCCCAGCGGACGCTTGCTCGGCCGCGTCACTTCCGACGTCGACGTCGTGCGCGTCGGCGTGCAGGACGTCGCTTTCGTGAGCGCCGTCCAGCTCGGAAACTTCCTGGTCTCCGCGGCGCTGATGCTGTTTTACGACTGGCGGCTGTTCCTGGTCGTGCTCGTGATGGCGCCGATTCTCTGGAAAATCGTGCGCCATTTTCGGCTCGGCCTGAGCCGCGCCTATCGAGCGCAACAGGAGAGCTTCAGTCGCGTGACGGCGCAGCTGGCCGAAAGCGTGACGGGCATCCGCGAGATCCAGGGCTTCGTGCGCCAGAGCTTGAACGGCGAGCTCTTCGCGGAGCTCATCCGCGATCACTCGCGATACAACTGCGGCGCCGCCAAACAATCGGCCGTGTTTCAGCCGCTGCTCGAGCTGAACGGCCAGCTCTTTCTCGCGATCCTACTCGTGGTCGGCGGCTATCAAGCGCTCGGCCACCATGTGCCGCTGAACGCGCTCATTCAATTCTTGTTCTTGTCGAACGCGTTCTTCGGAGCGATCCCGACGATCGGTAATCAATACAACCAGGCGCTCACGGCCATGGCCGGAGCCGAGCGCGTCTTCGCGCTGCTCGATCGAACGCCCGACTGGGTGGACGAGCCCGGCGCGCGCGATCTGCCGGAGCTTGACGGCCGGGTCGAATTCCGCGACGTGAGCTTCGCCTACGAGCCGGGACGCCCCGTGCTCTCGCACGTGAGCTTCACGGCCGAGCCCGGCCAAACCGTGGCGCTCGTCGGACACACCGGCGGCGGCAAGACCACGATCATGAGCCTCGTCGCGAAGCTCTACTTGCCCACGCACGGCTCCGTCCTCATCGACGGCCACGACCTCGCCCACGCGACGAGCAACTCGCTCCACCAAAAGCTCGCGAGCGTCACGCAGGAGAACTTCCTCTTCACCGGTACGCTGCGCGACAACGTACGGCTCGGCAAACCCGACGCCACGGACGCTGAGCTTCGCGCCGCGGCGCGCGCACTCGACGTGCTCGATCTCTTCGACGGGCTCCCTCGGGGTCTCGACACCCCGATCGGCGAGGGTGGCGCCGGACTCTCGCTCGGACAGCGTCAAATCGTCTGCTTCGTGCGCGCGCTGCTCGCCGAACCGCGCATCCTCTTGCTCGATGAAGCCACGAGCTCCGTCGACGCCGTCACCGAAGCGCGCGTTCAAGCAGCGCTCGGCCGCTTGCTCGCGGGGCGCACGAGCTTCGTCGTAGCGCATCGCCTGAGCACCATCCGCCACGCCGATCTCGTGCTCGTGCTCGATTCCGGTCGCATCATCGAGCGCGGCACGCACCGCGAGCTCTTGCGGCGCGGCGGGCGCTACGCCGCGCTCTATCGCGAATTCGCGAGTGTCGTGGATCTCGAGATCGCGTCGGCCTGAGCCGCGTTGTGCCACGCCGTGCCGGTATTCGACGCCGGGACCGAAATCGACGAGCCGCGAACGTCCCGTTTGATCGAGCGGCGTCTTTCGGGCATCAGAAGAGTGGTGGCCAGGCTCGACCTGGTAGGTGTGGAGGCGAAAATGCATAGGTCTTGGGTGGCGTTGGGAATGGTCGTTGCGTGTGTGGGGCTTTCCTACGGTTGCGGTGACGACGACGATGGCAACGGTGGTGCTCACGCGGGTAGGAGCGGCACGACTGGTCGGGGCGGCTCGAGCACGGGCGGCACTGGTGGGCGCGGCGGCTCGAGCACGGGCGGCACTAGTGGACGCGGCGGCGCAAGTGGCGGCGTAGGGATCGGCGGAAGCAGCGGTCATGCGGGCAGCTCCGGGCGTGGCTCGATGACGGGCGGCGCGGGCAACGCGGAAGGCGGAGTTTCGGGTCAGGCTGGCGGCGGCGCAGCGGGCACCGCGGGCACCGCGGGCGAAAGCGCGCCGGGCGCTTCGGGAGCCGGCGCGGGCAACGAGGGCGGGGCGTGCGACGCCGCCGCGCCTAGGCGCAAGCTTTCGTCCACGTGCGAGGTCGTGCCCGTAGCGGATCCGCCGGGTGACTCCGAGGACACGATCTGGGCCAACTGTTCGTTCGAGTCCGCGTGCCAGGCGGTCGGCTGCGGCGGGCTCTGGGGGCCGTACGACGCCAACATGTGTCGCCGGCCGTTTTGCACCTCCTCGGCGGACTGCGCCTCGGGTGAACGCTGTGTCGCGCCTCCGCTCCTCGGGGACTTCAACTGCTACTCCGATTACTTCTCGCCGGGCACCGCCCGTCCGGATTGCAGTTGCGAGTTCGAGGACAGCGAGTGCGCTCCACGCGCCTTCTGCCTCCCTGTCGCTGACTACCCGTCCCAAGACGACTGCCCCGTCGAGGGGATGAGCTGCGACGAGCTCGCCTACGGCTACCCGGCGCCCTTCGACTATTTGAGTCCGATCATCTCCCTCGCGGACGGCACGAGCGACCTCGTCGTCGCCCTCGATGCATGCGCGAGCAAAATTCAAGACGCCTACGCCGCATGCCGAGGCGGCAGCGGCGGCGAGGGCGGCCGGCCCTCGCAATAACGAGCAACGAGCGCCGCGATTACTTCGGCTCGCCGCTCACGATCGTGCCGCAGTTGACGAACTTGAGGCTCGTCTCCGCCGTGAAGTTCGACTGCGTCGTGTGACGTTCGGTCTGGAACATGTCGAACGGATAGATCTGCCCGACGGTGAGCCCGAGGCTGTCGACCGCTACCATGCCCATGCGAACCTGATGCACACCGCCGAGATCGATGACGAGCTGGTTGTTGATGAAGACCCAGACGTCGTCGTCACCCGTGAAGTTGAAGACCTCGCCGCCCTCGTATTGGAAGGTCGTGTGGATCTCCGTCGTGAAGTGAAAGTTGTGCATCATGCGCATGTCGTCGTTGCCGTCGTTGCCGAAGCCCAGGCCGTCGAGCGGGTAGAAAGCCGTGCTCGAGAAGGTGTTCGTGTTGGTGCCCGGCTCGAAGTACATGTTGAAAACGAACGGCTCGTTCGTGCCCGGCACGTTGCGGAAGAACGTGTCGAAGCCCGCCGCGTCGAAGATGGTCGGCGTCGGGTCGGTGCCGTGCGCGTAGACGGGCTTCTGATCCGGGCCGAGCGTCGGCTGGACGATGCCGAGGTCGTCCGTGCTCTTGTTCGAGAGCTTCGGATTCTCGAAGTTCACGCCGTCGTCCTGGAAATCGCGAATCACGGCGAGGATCGTGGTGCCGCAGCCGGAGTCGGTCGTCGGCGTGGGTTGCGCGGCGTCACTCGTAATGGGGTCGCCGACCTTGAAGCCGCCCTTCGTCGCGTGGGTGAATCCCGCCGGGAACCCTGTCGGGCCGCTCGGCGCGCCGGCCATCGACGTGCCCGAGCCGGAGGTCCCCTGCGGGACGTCGATGACGGAGGTGCCGCCCGAGCCCACGTTGATGCTTCCGCCGGAGCCGCTGGAAGTCGTCCCGCCCGAACCGGTGGCTCCCGACCCCGTCGCGCCCGACCCCGTCGCGCCTGAGCCGAGTAGGCTACCCGACTGGGGGCCAGTATCGCTGCTGCAGGCAGCGGTGAGCCATGCGCCGCTCATGGAAAATGCGAGTAATGCTCGAAAGAAGGGGCCGTAAGCACAAAACGACTGCATGTAGAATAAGTAACCGGTCCCGAGCGGAGCGGCGCAGCTTTCTGCACCCCCCGCCCAAACGGCAACCGGGTTGGCAGATTTTTGCCCTCCGATCAGGCTTCCGTCGCGATCGGCATGTCCCCGAGCTCCATGAGCTCGCGGATCTCGATTTCGCCCGTGGACACGCCGACGAGCACGTGAATCTCGAGCCAGCGCTGCGCAAACGCGATCGCGTCCTCGAGCGAGCGCAGCTGCAAGAGCGTGTAGCCGGCGACGAGCTCCTTCGTCTCGGCGAACGGACCGTCAACCAGCGTGCGCTTGCCGGCCGCGGCTTTCATTTTGACGCCGCTCGAGCTCGGCTTGAGACCGTCGCCGCCCAACATCGAGCCGTCGCGCACGCCCGCTTCCATGAGCGCGCCCATCTTGCTCAGCGTTTCTTCCGTGGGCATGCGTCCGGACTCAGTGACGGCGTCCGACTGCAAGAGCAGGATGAAGCGCTTCGTTCCCGGCAAACGCGCGGGCGGCTTCGCCTGGAACGCCTCGCGCGCCGCGCCCTCCTGATCACGCCAGCCACCCGCCTGCTCGGCGGGATCGGCCGGAAAATCCTCCATCTCGAACAGCGGGCGCAGCTCGACTTCACCGGCGCTCAGGGGCGCGCGCTCGAGCCAGCGCACGGCCTCTTCCTTCGACTTCGTCTGGATCGTCCAAAACCCCGCGATGAGCCGGTTCGGCTCCGCGAACGGGCCTTTGGTCACCGTGAATTTCCCGCCGCTCAGGCTCACGCGCGCGCCCCTCGAGCTCGGCAGAAATCCTTCACCGGACAGCACGACGCCCGCCTTCGTGAGCTCGTCGTTGTAGCGACCCATCTCGGCGAGGTCGTGCTCGCTCGCGAGCCCCGTCTTTTCAATCGTCTCGTTGCTCTTCACCAGCATCATGCAGCGCATCGGTTTGCTCCTTGTCGGCCGGCTTCCGTCCGGCTCTACCCCGACGACGACGGGGGCGACCTCCAATCGACATGGCCGGCGTGGTTTTTTCGTCGGCCATGACCGCGCGAGCTCATTTGGGATTTTTGGGGGTTCCGTGCGGCTCCTACCAACACCGTCCCCGCGCCGTCACGGCAGCTGAAAGTCGTACACGCTGCCGAGGCGGAGGATTTGCGTGAGCTCGTCCAGCGCCGTCCGGCACTCGTCGACGAACTCGGCGTCCGGCAGGTCGTCGAGCGTGACGCGGTCGCGGTAACGCCGCGACACACAGGCGACGAGCTCGTCATGGAGCAGGCCGTTCCAGAGGACGCGACCTTCGAGTGCTCGCTCCTCGTGCGTCTCGAGGCGCACGCGCAGGCGCAGGCACGCGGGGCCGCCGCCGTTGTGCATCGAGTCGTTCACGTCGACGTAGTGGACCTCGGTCACGGGGCTCGGCTCCGCGACGAGGCGCTCGAGGAAGCGCCGCGCCGGGTGCGACTGTTCCGACTCCCGCGGCGCGACGATCGCCATGCCGCCCGAAGGGAGCGTGACGAGCTCCGAGTTGAACGGATAGCTCGCCACCGCCTCGGCGAGCGGCAGCTCCCGCTCGTTCGCGACGGCGACGTCGAGCTCGCCGCCGAGCCGCAGCCTGAGCTCGGCGACGAGCGCTTCGTGGTCGAGAAAGGCGCGCTCGTGCAGCATCAAAAAGGAGTCGTTGCCGACGCACAAAACGTCGGAGTGAAAGGCGCCGCCGTCGATGCCGGCAGGCGCTTGCTGCCAGAGCACGGCGCGCGTTTGCGGCACGTGGAGCAGGCGCGCGACGGCTTCGCTGGCGCCGCGTGTTTGGCGCGCTGGATGCAGCGTCGGTCGTCGTTTCGCGCCGCGCGCGCGTCCCCAACCGAAGAGATGCACGGCGCCGAGCTCGGTCGCGAGGCGCGTGTGATTCGCGGCGCCTTCGTCCGCCGTCCAATCGCTCGAGGGCAGCGCGTCGTGCACGGTGAAGTAACGCTCGTCGCCGAAGATGCGCGCCAGTAACCGCGTCGTGAGCGGCGCTTCGATGCTCCGGTGCAACATGGTCGCGAGGTTCGCGGGCACGAAGTGCACGCGCGCGTCCGTCGTGTCCGACGAGGGCGAGACGGTCGCGGCATTCGCGGCCCACATCGCGCTCGCGCTCGACGCGGCGGACAAGAGCTCGGGCGCGGCGCGCCGCACGTGCGCGAGCACGCCGCCGTCCGAACCTTCGAAGCCGAGCCGGCGCAGAAGCCCGAGGTCGGGGCGCGGCTGCGGCGGTAAGATCCCTTGGCCCACGCCGAGCCCCGCTACGAAGCGCATTTTTTCGAGGCCCTGGAGCGCGGCGGCGCGCGGGTTCGAAATCTGGCCGGCGTGGCCCTCGCTCGCGAGGTTGCCGCTCGAGAGGCCCGCGTAGTGATGCGTGGGCCCGACGAGGCCGTCGAAGTTGAGCTCGCGCGCGGCCACGGCCACCATTCTAAATGACGTTCCGGGAGCGAGGCCAGAAACTCCCGTAATTACGCTATATTACAAGTCCAAATTACGGAGAGTTCCGCGAGGCTTGACAGCCGACTCACCCCGGCTACCCTCCCGGTCCCCCAAATCCCGGCTACCCGTAGATGCCTACTATTCAGCAGCTAATTCGCAGCGGCCGCGAAGCCATCACGACGCGCACCGCCTCGCCCGCTCTTCGTGAGTGTCCTCAAAAGCGCGGCGTGTGCCTGCGCGTTTACACGGTGACTCCGAAGAAGCCGAACTCGGCCCTGCGGAAAGTCTGCCGCGTTCGTCTGACGAACAGCATGGAGGTCATCACCTACATCCCGGGTGAAGGACACAACCTGCAGGAGCACAGCGTCGTCCTGATCCGCGGCGGCCGCGTCAAGGATCTCCCCGGCGTTCGCTATCACGTCGTGCGCGGCACGCTGGACGCCTCCGGCGCCGTCGGTCCGAGCAGCACCAACAAGGCCAACCGCAATCGCAGCCGGTCCAAGTACGGCGTCAAGCGGCCCAAGCAGTAAGAGGAATCAAGAGCATGCCCCGCCGCAGAGACGTACCGAAGCGCAAGATCACTCCCGATCCGAAGTTCAAGGACAAGCTCGTCGCCAAGTTCACGAACTGCCTGATGAGCGGCGGCAAGAAGTCCGTCGCCGAGGGCATTCTCTACGGCGCGTTCGACGTGATCCAGTCGCGCCACAAGGAGGATCCGCTCGAGATCTTCCGCAAGGCGCTCGACAACATCAAGCCGAAGCTCGAGGTGAAGAGCCGTCGTGTCGGCGGCGCCACCTACCAGGTGCCGGTCGAAGTGCGGCCCGAGCGGCGTGTTGCACTCGCGATGCGCTGGCTCGTCACGTACTCCCGCGGTCGCGGCGAGAAGACGATGCGCGAGCGCCTCGCGGCCGAGCTCGTGGACGCGGCGCAGCTCCGCGGCAATGCCGTGAAGAAGAAGGACGACACGCACAAGATGGCGGAAGCGAACAAGGCGTTCGCTCACTACCGCTGGTGATCGCTCCCGGCTCCGACGCACTCAGAGGAGATCCACTCCGCGCATGACCCAGACGACATAACGACGGGTTGCAGCTAGGCGCCTCGCAAAGGCGCCCCGCTCCGCAGAGCGGCACGGCGCACCCCGATCCCCTTCCGGCACGGAAGCTCCCCGATGGTGGGAGCGAAAGGGCCCGGAAGGGGATTCGTCTGTCTAGCGTTCCCCACGCAAGAGCCGGCGAACCCGGCGCAAAGCATCCCTTCCGGCACCCAACGCCAAATTCCTCAGACCGCTCCCGCCTCACAAGACTCCACGACCTTCCCCTTCGCCGCCTTCTCCATGTCCCGCGAGTACACCCTGGAACGAACCCGAAACATCGGGATTATGGCGCACATCGATGCGGGCAAGACGACGTGTACCGAGCGGATCCTCTATTACACGGGCATCAGCCACAAGATCGGCGAGGTCCACGAGGGGACGGCGACGATGGACTGGATGGAGCAGGAGCAGGAGCGCGGCATCACGATCACGAGCGCCGCGACGAACTGCTTCTGGGCTCCAGCGGGCGGCCCGAACGAGGGCCGGAAGCACCGTATCAACATCATCGACACGCCCGGCCACGTCGACTTCACGATCGAAGTCGAGCGCAGTCTGCGCGTGCTCGACGGCGCCGTGGGCGTGTTCGACGGCGGCAACGGCGTCGAGCCGCAGAGCGAAACGGTCTGGCGGCAGGCCGACAAGTACAACGTCCCCCGCATCGCGTTCGTCAACAAGATGGACAAGGTCGGCGCGGATTTTCAGATGAACCTGGACTCCATGCGCGATCGACTGGGCGTGAACCCGGTCGCCGTGCAGTGGCCCGTCGGGCAAGAGGATCAACATCGCGGCGTCATCGATCTGATCCGCATGCAAGCGGCGATCTTCGACGACGACACGCTCGGCGCGAAATACAGTTGGGAGCAGATCCCGGACGAGCTCAAGGAAAAGTGCGCCGAGCTCCGCGAGAAGCTGATCGAAGCGTGCGCCGACGTCGACGACCGCATCATGGACAAGTTCCTGAACGGTCGCAGCGCCGAGGTCGCGAACGAGGAGATCTACGCGGCGATTCGCACCGCCACGTGCAACTTCAAATTCGTGCCGGTGCTCTGCGGCTCCGCGTTCAAGAACAAGGGCATTCAGATGCTCCTCGACGCGGTCGTCAATTTCCTACCGTCGCCGCTCGATATCCCTCCGGTCGTGGGTCACGACCCGAACGACGAAAAGAAGGTGATCGAGCGCAAGGCGGACGACGACGCGCCGTTCGCCGCGCTCGCCTTCAAGATCGCCAACGATCCGTTCGTGGGCAACCTCACGTTCTTCCGCGTGTACTCGGGCTCGATCACGAGCGGCACGAGCGTGTTGAACTCCACGCGCGGCAAGCGCGAGCGCTTCGGTCGCATCTTGCGCATGCACGCGAACAAGCGTGAGGAGCTCAAGGAGTGCAACGCGGGCAACATCTACGCGGCCGTGGGCCTGCGTGACACGCGCACCGGCGACACGCTGTGCGACGAGAAGGCGCCGATCGTCCTCGAGAAGATGACGTTCCCGGAGCCCGTGATTTCGATCGCAATCGAGCCGAAAACCCAGGCTGATCTCGACAAGCTCGGACTGAGCCTGCAGAAGCTCGCCCACGAGGATCCGTCCTTCCGCACGTTCACGAACGAGGAGACGGGGCAGACGATCATCGCCGGCATGGGCGAGCTCCACCTCGAGATCATCGTCGACCGCCTGAAGCGCGAGTTCAAGGTCGAGGCCAACGTCGGCAAGCCGGAAGTCGCGTACCGCGAGGCGATCAGCAAGAAGGTCGAAGCCGAGGGTAAGTTCATTCGCCAGACCGGCGGTCACGGCCAATACGGCCACGTGAAGCTCGAGATCGAGCCGAACGAACGCGGGAAGGGCTTCACGTTCGAGAACGGCATCATCGGCGGCGTGATCCCGAAGGAGTTCATCCCGTCGATCGAGAAGGGCGTGCGCGAGGCGCTCACGCGCGGCATTCTCGCCGGCTATCCGATGATCGACGTGAAGGCGCGGCTCTTCGACGGCAGCTTCCACGAGGTCGATTCATCCGGTCCGGCTTTCGAAATCGCCGCGTCGATGGCGTTCCAGGACGCCGCCAAGCGCGCCGGCCTGCAGCTGCTCGAGCCGGTGATGACGGTCGAGGTCGTGACGCCCGAATCGAACATGGGCGACGTGATCGGGGACCTCAACAGCCGCCGCGGCAAGATCCACGGGATGGCCCAGCGCGGAAAAAACACGCAAGTCGTCACGGCGGAGGTTCCCCTCGCGACGATGTTCGGCTACGCGACGGACCTCCGCAGCAAGACGCAGGGCCGCGCGACCTATACGATGCAGTTCTCGCAATACGAACCTTGTCCGACTTCGGTGCAGGACGAGATCGTCGCGAGGATCAGCGGCACCTGAGCCAGAACCACGAGTAACGGCACCAACTCCCAACCAAGTAGAGACCACGAGGGATACGAAGATGGCCAAAGAGAAGTTCAACCGGACGAAGCCGCACGTGAACGTGGGGACGATCGGACACATCGACCACGGCAAGACGACGCTGACGGCAGCTTTGGTGAAGGTGCAGTCGAAGAAGGGCCTGGCGAAGGAGATCAAGTACTCCGACATCGCGAAGGGCGGCATCGTTCGTGACGAGACGAAGACGGTGACGATCGCGGTGAGCCACGTTGAGTACGAGACGGCGACGCGGCACTACGCGCACGTCGATTGCCCCGGGCACGCGGACTACATCAAGAACATGATCACGGGCGCGGCGCAGATGGACGGTGCGATCCTGGTGGTGTCGGC
>JAICUB010000067.1 GCA_025936045.1 Polyangiaceae bacterium
AGCCCCGCCGGAAGGAACTCTCGGTCTTGGAAGAACAGATCACGATCGGAACCGACGCGCCACCCACGTCCACCCTACCGGCGAGGCCGGCGGCAGACGCCTTCGCGACGGAAAGGACGCGCGTCGGCTTACCGGTCACTCCCCCCCAGAAATCACCGATCACATTCACCGCCGATCATGTTCAAGCTGCCGAACGACGGAACTACGTCCGCCATCATGGCGCCGGTGATCACTTTCTCGAGACCACCGGTCACGTAGAAGCATGGGGGACGAATCCTCAGGCGGTACGGCGTGCCGCTGCCGTCGCTCACGAGATAGAAGCCCATCTCGCCGTTGCCGCCTTCCGTGAACGAATAGACCTCACCGGCGGGGAGCTTCAGACCCTCCATCACGATCTTGAAGTGCTGGATGGTGCCCTCGATGGTCGAGTACACGTCTTCCTTCGGCGGCAGGATGATGCGCGGGTCGGTGACGTTCACTGACCCCGTGTCCGCCATCCGCTCGATGCACTGCCGCACGATGCTCGCGCTCTGCTTGAGCTCCGCGATGCGCACCATGAAACGGTCGAAGCTGTCGCCTGCCTGTCCGACGGGCACCTCGAACTCGACCTCGTCGTACTTGAGGTACGGGTGCGACTTGCGCACGTCGTAAGCGACGCCGCATGCCCGGAGACACGGCCCCGTCCAACCGAGCGAGATCGCGTCCTCGGCGCTCACGACGCCGACGCCCTCGAGCCGATCCAAGAAGATGCGGTTACCGAGCAGCAGACGCTCGACCTCCTCGATGATGCCGAGGATGTGGGTCGTGACGGCGGCCGCGTTCTCCTTGAAGCCCTGGGTCGGAGGGTGCGCCATGCCGCCCACGCGCCCGAAGCTGTGCGTGAGGCGCGCGCCCGTCTCCTCCTCCATCAGATCCCAGATCATCTCGCGACCTTTGATCATCCAGAGGAACGGCGTGAACGCTCCGAGCTCCATCGCCATGGCGCCGTCGCACGTGAGGTGGTCGGACATGCGCGCGAGCTCACCGAGCGCCATGCGGTACCATTGGCAGCGCTCCGGCACGGTGATGCCGAGCAACTTCTCGCAGGCGAGCGCGAAGCCGACGTTGTTCAACATCGGCGACACGTAGTTGCAACGATCGACGTACGGGAACACCTGCGTCCAGGTACCGCGCTCGCACATCTTCTCGAAGCCGCGATGCAGGTAGCCGACCTGCACGTCGCAGCGCTCGATCGACTCGCCCGAAAGCTCCATCACGATGCGGACGGTGCCGTGCATCGCGGGGTGCGCGGGCCCGACGTTGAGCAGCATCGGCTCCGCCGGTAGCTCGATTTCCGCGGGATCCAGCTCTTGATCGATGGGTTCCATCAGTTCACGTCGTCATCGTCGGTGGAGGGGCCGCTCTGGAACGTTTGCCGCCCGAAGGACATGCCTTCGTCGGTGCGGAACGGCGCGATCTTGTCGACGTTCGGTACCTCGCGGTAGGGCACGAGCGGCTGGATGCGATCGGCAGGGTAGTCCTTACGCAGCGGATGCCCCTCGAACTCGGGGTAAAGGAGGATGCGGCGGAGATCGGGGTGGCCCTTGAAGCGCACACCGAACATGTCCCAGCACTCGCGCTCGGCCCAGTTCGCGCTGGCCCAAAGATCGGCCACGCTGTCGATCTCGACGTTGGTACCGGCGGCGTCCCCGACGCGCGCCTTGAGCCGCAGACGGTGGCCCTTGGACAGCGAGTAAAGGTGCACGACCACTTCGAAGCGGGGCGTGCGATCCGGGTAGTCTACCGCCGTGAGGTCGATGAGCATGCTCATGTCGGCGCGCGGGTCCTCTTTCAGAAAGCGCGCGATGTCTTTCCAGCGGGCCGCGTAAACGACCACGGTGTCGTCCCCGCGCTGCGAGTGCGACTCGAGCACGTCGGCCGGGAACTTCTGCTTGACCAGATCGACGAGAACCTTCGCCATCTCACACCGCCGGGCGGGAATTCGGCCGCCGGAGCTGAACGAGGCCGAGGCTCTGGTCCTGAGCCGGATCGGCCCGAGGCTTGACGATCGCGGGGCGGCGGTCGCGGCTTTGGATCTTGTCCTGCAGCAGCATCAGACCGTCGAGTACGGCTTCCGGGCGCGGTGGACAGCCGGGCACGTAGATGTCGCACGGGATGATCTTGTCGACGCCCGCGACGCACGCGTAATTATCGTAGAAACCGCCACAAGATGCGCAGGTGCCGAACGCGAGCACCCATTTCGGCTCCGCGAGCTGCTCGTAGATGCGGCGGAGGATGGGCGCCTGGCGCTGCACGATGGTGCCGACGACCCACAGCAAATCCGACTGGCGCGGCGAGAAACGCGGCGCTTCCGAGCCGAAGCGCGAAAAGTCGTAGCGCGGGCTCGAAACGGACATGAACTCCATGCCGCAGCACGCGGTCACGAAGGGGTACATGAAGAGCGAGTATTTCTGCGCCCACGCGAGCAGGTCGTTGAACTTCGTCGTGACGAAGCCTTCGCCCATGCCGGTGGCGAGCACCTCTTCCGGCGACGGTTCTTTTAGCGCTCCCATTCGAGAGCTCCTTTCTTCCAGCAGTACGCCAGGGCGACGATCAGCGCGACGATGAAACTGAACATCGACGCGAAGCCTGCCCAGCCGAGCCCTTTGAAGAGCGCGGCCCACGGGTACATGAACACCGTCTCTACGTCGAAAACGACGAAGAGAATGGCGGTCAGGTAGAATTTGACGCTCATCTTCGTTTGGCCGGCGCCCGGAGTGTCATTGCCGCACTCGAAGGGCATGAGCTTCTCGGGCGTCGGGTTCTTCGGGCCTACGAACTGTCCGCCAATGAACATGACGGTGGCGATGAGGCCCACGATGGCGAACATCACGAACATCGGCAGGTAGAGTAAAAACATCGTTTCCGATCAGCGCTTGCGGAGGCAAGTCCACGAAATTACAGAGGACCCGGCAGGCCGCGCGCCGCTTATCTAGTGCCTGGCAGGAGGGGCTGTCAAATGACGGTGAAAGCCTGCTCGGAGATCGGCTACTGGGCCGGCCATTCGGGCCCCACGGCGCGGATCCTCAGCCTCCGAGCTCGTCCGTGCACGCGGCGATGCAGGTGCCTGCTTGCGCGTCACAGCCACGGGGTGACGCGCAATGAGCGAGGTCCTTCGGTGCGCAGACGGCGCCGTCTCGCAGGAATGCCACGCAACGCCGGTCGTCGCCATCCCGATCCGAGCCGCAGTACCCGTGGGCGCATTGCAGGTCCGATTCGCAACGCGCACCGAGCTCGAGAGCGGGCTTGCACGTGCATGCCGCGGGCGGCTCGAGCTCGTCCGTCTCGGCGTCGGGATACGTCCCGACCGGGCAGAAGTAAGAGGAGTCGTCGGAGAAGAGCGCACAGGGGCCGGGCGCGAGCGGTGCAATGCCGCAGGTGCCCGTCGGCGCGTCGGCGGTCGCGAACACGCACCAGTTGCTGCGATTGCATGCCTGCCCGTCGCCGTATGTCGATACGCGGGGACACGCGTCGCCACGGCGCGCGTAGGCACGGCATTGCGCGCTGCCGGTGTTGGCGTCGGTCACGCAGGTCGAGTCGTTCAAGCACGAGTACGCGCCGGGGTCGCACGGCTCGTCCTCGGCTTCGACCCGCACGCAGAGCTGCGAATCGAGCGCGCAGGTGAGACCGCTCCGACAGGCGCCGGAGTCAGCGCACGGTTCGCCTTCCGCGGGGAGCGCCGAGGACGGCCGACACGTGCGAGCTAGGCAGACCAAACCGAACGCGCAATCCTCGCCGCGCGAGCAGTTTTCGCCCTCGACCCGGGGTGGCGGAAGCGGAACGCAGATTCCGCAACCGTAGGGTTCGGAACAGACGAGACCGGACGCGCACTCCGGAGCGAGGACGTAGGGCGAATCGTAGACGCAAGGCTCGCCGCTCTGCCGCGGAGTTTTCGGCACGAGGACGCCCAAACACGCTGCGTACGGCGAGCGCGAGTCATCGCAGGGCGAGCCGGTGACGGCGTTGACGCATGCGTCGAGCAGCGCGGGTTCGGCGAGCGTGTGCGTCGCGGCGAGATACTCGTCCTCATCGATGCCGCCGAAGAAGCGCACGTAGGCGGGCCACGTGTTCGCGTCCTCGAGGCAGTCGGCAGCGCTCGACCAAAGCGGGCCGCAGCGGTGATCGCGCGCACATCGGGCTGCGGCGAGCCGCGAGCGCCAGGCGGCCATGGCGGCGACGGGCTCGACCGCGCTCGGGGCGCCGGCGGCGCTCGGGGTGCCGGCGGCGCCGGACTCACCCGCGGACGCGCTCATGGATGGCGCACCGCCCTCGCCTCGCGACGCGATGGCCGACCGGCGTGAAGCCCCACACCCCGCGATTGCCATCGCGAGCAGCACGCCCGGCCTCGCCCAATCCATCGAACGTTTAGTGGGCGGAGCGGCAGCGCGCGATCACTCTATCGGCGCGGAGCGCGCTTTTTTCGAAAGCTACTGCGCGGCGACGCTCATGCTCTCTTCCCAGCGTTCGTACGCAGGGCCGAGGGCTGCTTTGACTTGAGTGATGACGCTTTGAAGCTCGGCTTCCGGCGCGCCTGCGGCGCGGGCTTCGAGCACGGCGCCGAGCGCGGCGAGCGACCGGCCGCGGGTGATGAACGCGCGAGCGAGCATGGACCAGACGTGGGCCGGGGCGGCTCCGAGGTTCGCGCCGCGGCGGAGCGGGCCAATCGCTTCCCCCGCGCGCCCGTCGCCCAGCATGGCCTCCCCTAGACGCAGAAAGAGGTCCGGCGCCGCCTCGCCTTCCCCCGCGTACTGAATACCGAGGCGCAGGATTTCTTCGCCTTTCAAGCCTTCGCCGAGCGCGATGCAGGCGCTGCCGAGCAAGCCGAGGCCGCGGGCGATCGTCGCGCGCGCGTCGGGGTTCAAGAGCTGCCCTTCGGGCGTACGCAGGAAAATCGCGAGGGGCGCCGGCCAGGGGCCGAGCAGCTCGAGCACGCGAACGTTGTCGCCGCGCGCCATCGCCGCTTGCGCTTCCGTGACGCGGCTCAGATCGATCGCGCTGCGTGCGGCGGGGCGGCGCACGCGCTCGAGCTCTTCACGCACGTGCGTGCGAATGCGCGCGCGGAAGGCCGGCAGCGGATACGTTTCCTCCATGCCGTCGTGGAGGAGCACCATGTTCGAGCCCTCGGCGGCGACGCGGAGCTCGCGCAGCGCGTAGCCGTAGAGCGGCGCGAGCAACAGGTAGCGCACGCCGATGTGCAGCTGCACTGCCTCGAGATCCGTCGCGCGCTTCGGCGGCGCGCCGTGCGGCTCGTCGATCACGAGCGCGTTCACGAGGCGGTGCCGGAACTCGCTGAGCGTCAGACGCTGTGGCTCGCCCGCGACGCCTGCTTCCTCGTCCGCGCCGACGGCGAACTCGACGAGCGTGTTCTCGGGCACGCGGCGGTCAACGGTGAGCGACGTGATGCGCGCGCCCGTGATCATGGCGAACGCGAAGAAGCGCGCGCCGACGATTTCACACAGGGCCTGAAAGCTGCCGATGCCCTCACCCACGCGCTCGAACCAACCATCCGTGCGAATGGCCTCCAGGGACACGACGAGCGGGCTCATCGAACAGCCGATCCTCTCATGCGGGATGGCTTTCCGCCAGAGGTTAAGTTCTAAGGTGGACGGAGCCGCCGTCACGCGTGGAGGAAAAGCCTCGGCCAAACGCCGCGCCGAAGAAGGAAGCAGCGCGTCCGCCTGCGGATTTCGAGACACGGCTCCTCGCTTGGTACGATCGTTACCGGCGCGATCTCCCCTGGCGCGGGACGCAAGACCCCTACGCCGTGTGGGTCAGCGAGGTGATGCTGCAGCAGACGCAGGTCGCCACGGTGCTTCGCTACTTTTCGAGCTGGATGCGGCGTTTTCCCAGCGTGCGGGCGCTCGCGCGCGCTCGCGAGGCGGACGTGCTCCATGCCTGGCAGGGGCTCGGCTACTACTCGCGCGCACGAAGGCTCCATGCCGGCGCGCGAATGGTCGTCGAACGGCACGCTGGGGAGCTCCCGCGCCAACACTCGGCGCTGCTCGCGCTACCCGGGATCGGCGCGTATTCGGCGGGTGCCATCGCGAGCATCGCGTTCGGCGAGCGCGCGCCGCTCGTGGACGGGAACGTGATCCGGGTGCTCGCGCGGCGGTTCGGCTTGCGGGGCGACCCGAACAAACTGCCGCTCAAACGCGCCCTCTGGCAGCTCGCGGGCGAGCTCGTGCCGGCAAAGCGACCGGGCGACTTCAACCAGGCGTTGATGGAGCTCGGCGCGACCGTGTGCACGCCGCGTGCCCCGAGGTGCGACGAGTGTCCGCTCCGAGCGGCGTGCATCGCGCGGCGCGACGGCCTCGTCGAGCAGCTGCCGGAGCTTCCCGCGCGAGCCAAGGCGACGCGCGTTCGCGTGGCCGCCGCGCTCCTCCGCGACGGCGAGCACGTCCACGTCGTGCGCTTGGCGCCGGAAGCGCCGCGCTGGGCCGGGCTCTGGACCTTTCCGTACGCCGAGGTGAGAACCGAGGAGACGCCGGTCGCCGCAGCTCGCCGAGCGGCGCTCGAAGCGATGGGCGCGGATGTGCGTGTGGGTGCGCGCGTAGCGAAAGTGACGCACACCATCACGCGCTTTCGCATCGAGCTCGAGCTCTACGAGGCGGCGCCCGCCCCGCGCGTGAGAAGCGGCGCGAAACGCCGGCCGAACGTCGCGCGCGTGAGAGCACGAGAGCTCGAGACGCTCGCCATGCCGGCGCCGCACCGCAAGCTCGCGCGCATGCTCTTCGAGGAACGGTGACGGGCGGACGGCTCGAAATTGCGATCGCTCTCGTATTTCGCGAGCGGCGGCTGCTCGTCACGCAGCGTCCGGCCCAAGCGCACCTCGGCGGGCTCTGGGAGTTCCCGGGAGGGAAGCTCCGTGCCGGCGAGAGCGTCGAAGACTGCGCGGCGCGCGAGGTGTTCGAGGAGACACGCGTCGTCGTCACCCCATGCGCGCGGCTGCCGGTCATCGAGTGGGACTACGCGGAGCGACGCGTCGCGCTCCACCCGATCGAGTGCGACTGGGTGCGCGGCGACGGCGAGCTCGTCGAAGTCGCGAATCTGCTCTGGGCGACAAACGCAGAGCTCTCGACGCTGATTTTTCCGCCGGCGAACGCCGAGCTCGTTCGCGAGCTCGGCGTGAGCGGACGGCTTGACTAGCCGAGCCGCGCTCAAAGGTGCCGCAGGAACGTGAAGTGCCGGATGGTGAAATCGTAGGCGAGCGTCGACCCTGGCCGCCGCCGAGCCCCGCGCGGCCTTCCCCCGAGAGCGCTCAAATGGACGGCGGCGCGACCTTCTCCGGGTCGACGCCGAGGTCGCGGATTGCTTTCGCCACGTCCGCGCCGCTGAGCTTGCCCTCGAGGCGAAGCGCGTCGAGCGCTCCGATCACGATGGACTCCGCGTCGACCTCGAAGTGCCGGCGAAGAGCCTCGCGCGTATCGCTCATGCCGAAGCCGTCGGTGCCGAGCGGCACCATGCGCCCCGGCACCCAGCGCGCCACCAAGTCACCGAGCGACTTCATGTAGTCGGAGGCCGTGATGAACGGGCCTTGGACGCCCTCGAGCGCCTGGACGAGGTACGGAATGCGCTCGGGCGCCTCGGGGTGCAAGCGGTTCTCGCGCTCGCAGGCGAGCGCGTCCGAGCGGAGCTGCTGGTAGCTCGTGACACCCCATACGTCGGACGAGACGCCGAAGCGCTCGACGAGGAGCTCCTGCGCGCGCAGGACTTGGAGCATGATCGAGCCCGAGCCCCAGAGCTGCACGTGCTTGTCGAGCTTCTTCGCCGCGGGGCGAAAGCGATAAAGACCGCGTAACACACCCTCTTTGGCGCCCTCTGGCATGGGCGGCATCGGGTAATTCTCGTTCTGCAGCGTGAGGTAGTAGTAGACGCTCTCGTCGTCCACGAACATTCGCTTCAAGCCGTCTTCGATGATCGCGGCGAGCTCGAACGCGAAGGAGACATCGTAGGCACGGACGCACGGCACCGTCATCGCGTGCAGGTGGCTGTGGCCGTCTTCGTGCTGCAAGCCCTCGCCGTTCAGCGTGGTGCGGCCCGCCGTCGCGCCGAGGACGAAGCCGCGCGCCATCGAGTCGCCCGCGGCCCACAGGTGGTCGCCCGTGCGCTGGAAGCCGAACATCGAATAAAAGATGTAAAACGGGACCATCGGCTGGCCGTGCACCGCGTAGGAGGTGGCCGCCGCGATGAACGAAGCCATCGACCCGGTCTCGGTGATGCCCTCTTCGAGCACCTGACCGTCTTTCGCCTCGCGATAATAGAGGAGCTTGCCCTTGTCGATGGGCTCGTACAGCTGCCCGACCGCGGAATAAATGCCGACCTGGCCGAAGAGCGCGTCCATGCCGAACGTGCGCGCTTCATCCGGCACGATGGGGACGACGCGACGGCCTATCTTCTTGTCGCGGAGGAGCTTCGCGAGCAGGCGTGAGAAGACCATCGTCGTCGACGCCTCGGCCTTACTGCCCTTGTAAAACTCGTCGTAAACTTCCGCGCTCGGGAGCTCGAGCTTCACCTTCGGCTGACCGCGCTTCGGCACGAGACCGCCGAGCGCGCGGCGGCGCTCCATCACGTACTCGACCTCGGGGCTGTTCGGGCCCGGGTGGAAGAGCGGCGGGTGCTCGAGCGCCGAATCCGGAATCGGCAGCTCGAGGATGTCCCGGAACCGCTGCAGATCCTTGAGCGCCATCTTCTTCTTCTGGTGCGTGACGTTCACGCCCTCGAAGCCTTCACCGAGCATCCAGCCCTTGACGGTGTGCGCGAGGATGACGGTCGGGCGTCCGTTGTCGTTCGAATGGGCCTTTTTATAGGCGGCGTACACCTTGCGCAGGCTGTGGCCGCCGCGCTGGAACCTCGCGAGCTCGTCGTCCGAGACGTTCGCGACGAGCTCGAGCATTCGCGGATCGAGCGCAAAGAACTCCTTGCGCACGACGTCGCCCGTCGCCGTCGTGAGACGCTGCCATTGGCCGTCGACCACGTGGTTCAGGTGCCGGCGCAGAATGCCTTCGCTGTCGCGCGCGAAGATGGAATCCCACTCGGGACCCCAGATCACCTTGATGACGTTCCAGCCTGCGCCGCGGAAGGTCCCTTCGAGCTCCTGGATGATCTTGCCGTTGCCGTGAACGGGGCCGTCGAGGCGCTGGAGGTTACAGTTGACGACCCAGATCAGGTTATCGAGCTGCTCGCGCACCGCAATCTGAAGCGCGCCGAGCGTCTCCGGCTCGTCGCTCTCGCCGTCGCCGACGAAGCACCACACCTTGGACGCCTTCGCGTCCGAGACGCCGCGCGCGGTGATGTAACGGTTGAAGCGCGCCTGGTAGATGGAGTTCACGGGCCCGAGGCCCATGCTCACCGTCGGAAACTCCCAAAAATCCCGCATCAGCCGCGGGTGCGGGTAGGAAGAGAGGCCGCGGCCGCGCTCGGTTTCGCGCCGGAAGCGCGCGAGCTGGTCGGCGTTCAAGCGACCTTCGAGGAAGGCGCGCGAGTACATGCCGGGAGCCGCGTGCCCCTGGTAGTAGATCTGATCGCCCGCGGTGCCGTCGTCCTTGCCGCGGAAGAAGTGATTGAAGCCCACCTCGTAGAGCGTGGCGCTCGACGCGTACGTCGAGATGTGCCCGCCGATGCCGTCGAAATCGTGGTTGGCGTTGTGCACCATCACGGCGGCGTTCCAGCGCAGGATCTGCTGGATGCGCCGCTCCATCTGTTCGTCGCCCGGATACGCCGGTTCATCCGCTACCGGGATGGTGTTGACGTAGTCGGTGACGAGCGGAAGAACGGGCTCGGCGCCGAGCCGTCGCGCCGTGTCCACGATGCGACCGAGCACGAAGCGCGCTCGGTCCGCACCTTCGTGCGCGACGACGGACTCGAGCGACTCGACCCATTCCTGGGTCTCTTGCGGGTCACGATCGGAATCAGGCCTATAGCTATCCACGGGGAGCGTGAGGCGTATCGCGAGACGGCCCGGCGTTCAAGCGCTTGGCAGCGCGGCCCCCGGGGCCCATAGATTGACGAAGAATGCCGCGGCTCGTGTCCTTCGCGCTCTTCTTCTCCGTGATGCTGTCCCTCGTGGGGGCGGTTCACTATTACCTCTGGGCGCGGCTCGTGCGGGACACCGTGTTGCCTCCGCCGTGGCAGCGGGCCCTGACGATCGCCGTCGTGGCGCTCTACGTGCTCGTGCCCGTGTCCTTCTTGCTCCGGCGCGCAGGGCACGCCTGGGCGGTGCCGCTCATCTGGCTCGCGTCGACGTGGCTCGGGTTATTGCTGTTTTTTTTGGTGGTGCTCGCGTTCGGAGACGCCGCGCGCGGCGCCATCGCGCTCGCTGCGAAGGCCGGCCACCTCGAGCCCGCGGATCCGGAGCGCCGGCTCGTGCTCGCGCGGTTGTTCGGGCTCGCCGTCGTGCTCGCGACGGGCGGCTTGAGCGCCGCCGCGGTGCGCTCCGGACTTTCACGCGTGGCGCTGCGCGAGCTCGACGTGCGGCTCTGCCGGCTGCCGAAAGCGCTCGACGGGCTCACGATCGTGCAGCTCACGGACGTGCACGTCGGGCCGACCATCGGCCGCGCCTTCGTCGAAGACATCGTGCGTCGCACCAACGCGCTCGCGCCCGACGTGATCGCGATCACGGGCGACCTCGTGGACGGCTCGGTCGAGGACTTACGTGAAGCCGTGGCGCCGCTCGCCGCGCTCCGGGCGCGCTACGGCGTGTACTTCGTCACGGGCAACCACGAGTACTACTCGGGCGCGCCAGCATGGTGCGAGGAGCTCGGTCGGCTCGGCATCCGCGTCTTGCGCAACGAACGCGTGAGTATCGGTAGCGAGGAGGCGAGCTTCGATCTCGCCGGCATCGACGACGTGCACGCGCACCAGTTCGGCGGAGGGCACGGCGCGGATCTGCCGCGCGCCGTCGCCGGGCGCGACCCCGCGCGGGAGCTCGTGTTGCTCGCGCACCAGCCGCGCGCCGTGTTCGACGCGATGAAGCACGGCGTCGGCTTGCAGCTCTCCGGCCACACGCACGGCGGGCAGATCTGGCCGTGGATGTACGCGGTGCGACTGCAGCAGCCGGTCGTGAAGGGACTTGCGCGCTTCGCCGACACGCAAGTGTACGTGAGCTCCGGGACCGGCTACTGGGGGCCCCCGATGCGGCTCGGCGCCCCCGCCGAGATCACGCGCGTCAGGCTGCGCTCGGCGTGATCACGGGGCGCTCGGGCTCGGCTCGCGCTTGCGCCATTCCTTGCCGGCCGTCACGGCGACGACGAGGAGCGGCGTCGAAAAGGTGAGCCCGATCGCTCCGACGAGGGCCCCGAAGACGGCCTGACCGACGAGCGTGGCCGCGGGCGGAAGCCGCACGGAGTTGCGGGCGAGCAGCGGCGTGAGCACGTAGCCTTCGACCACGTGCAAAGCCGTGAAGACGACGCCGACCCAGAGCGCGCAGAGCGGGCCGTTGCTGAACGCGAGCAGCATGGCCGGGACGGCGGAGGCGATGGCGCCGAAATACTCGACGAACGTGAGGATACCGGCAAGCAGCGCGAGCGGGATCGCGAGCGGGACGCGCAGCAGCAGGAACGCGATCGCGCACGAGACGCCGACGAAGAGCATCGCTACGAGCCTGCCGAGGAGCCAGCGTTCGAGCTGGGAGCTCGCTTCGCTCATGATGCCGCGAGCGAGCTTGTGGCGCTCGAGCGGCACGAGGGCGAGCACCGCCCGCTCGTAGGTCTTCGGATCCGCCGCACCGTAGATTGCCACGAAGAAGCAGATGATTCCGCCGGCCATGAGCTCGAACGTGGTCCCGACCGTGGCCGCGGCGCCCGCGGCGATCTTCCCGAGCTGATCGGCGCCGGGGTTGCCCACCTTGCCGAGCATTTGGTCGACTAAATCCCCATAGCCGAACGAGCTCGCGAAGGTGTGAAGCGCCGCCGGCACCGCCTGGCGCAGCTTCGTGAGCTCTTCTCCGACTCGCGGCGCGAGCAGGACGACGCCCGCGACGCTGCCGCCGATCAAGAGCACGACGAGCGTCGCGAGCGTTGCCGCGTACGGCAGACGTGTGTGCTTCGCCGCGAACGTCGCCACGGCACGCAAGACGATGGCGAAGAGCGCCCCCGCGAAGACGGCGAAGAGCACCCGCACGGTGAACACGGCGACCGCGGCGGCCGCGAGCAGCGCGAGCGTGAAAAGCACGGTGGCGCGGGCGTCTCGCCGGGCTTCCGTGGGGGTACGTGAATGGCGCGCGGGAGCGTTCACGGCCGCAACCCATGCACGTCGCGGGCCGCCGCAAACGCCCCACTTACCGTGTCAACCCGGCCAAATCTCCGCGCCAGATCGCCTCGCCGGCGCCATCTGACACAACTAGACCCAAGCTCGCTTGGGTGTATCGAAACAGGAAAGTACCGACGGGACAGACCACGCCAAAAGCTAGTGAATTTTGCGGGCCTCACCCAAGTGGGCTCCAAAATTCACGATCGATGCAGGTGGTCCCCGGTGTAGGCGTCCGCCTTCGGTCGAGCGAGCGTCCGGCTGCCGGTCGGGAACACCCAAAAATAAATGACTAGTGCACCGCCTATGATAGGCGCAACCATCGCGAGCGATGGTTGGTCCCGCCTCGCGGGACGTGCGCCGGCTTTTCGCTGGGGCTTCCGCCCCAGACCCGCGTCCGCTTCGCGTCCGCCCTAGTGCAGCGCCCCACCGGAAGTTGAACGTATCTCACATGCGCTGCACTAGGTCGCGAGCTTGGTTGCGACCCGTTCGGCGACGCGCATGCCGTCGAGGGCGGCGCTGACGATGCCGCCGGCATAACCCGCGCCTTCGCCCGCGGGGAAGAGTCCAGCCAGATCGGGGGACTCCAGAGTTTCAGGGTTGCGCGGGACGCGCACGGGGGAGCTCGTTCGGGATTCGACGCCGACGAGCTGCGCGTCGTTCGTGAGGTAGCCGCGCATGCTTTGGTTGAATTCGACGAGGGCGCGGCGGACGCGGTCGGCGAGTTTCAAACCCGCGGCGTCGAGGACGCTCGCGATGTCGGCCGGAACCGTGCCGGGGATGTAGCTCGTGTCCGGAACGTCGCTCGAATTGCGACGCTCGACGAAATCGACGGCACGGACCGCGGGGGCCCGGAGCTCGCCGCCGCCGGCGTCGAACGCGGCCCGCTCGATCACGCGTTGTAAGGCGATGCCGCCGAGCGGGCCGTGAAAGCCCTGCGCTTCCCAGTCGTGCGGCTCGATGCCGACCACGAGGCCCGCGTTCGCGAACGGAGAATCGCGGCGTGCGAGGCTCATGCCGTTGACGACGAGCGCGCCCGGTTCGGTGGCAGCCGGCACGATCCAGCCGCCCGGGCACATGCAGAACGAGAAGACGCCGCGCCCGTCGACCTGGCAGGCGAGCCGATACGACGCGTTCGGGAGCTTCGGATGGAGCTCGCTCTTGCCGTATTGGATGCCGTTCACGAGCGGCTGCGGGTGCTCGATGCGAACGCCGAGCGCGAAGGGTTTGGGCTCCAGGCGCACGCCGGCCTCGAGCAAGAGCTCGAAGACGTCGCGCGCGGAATGGCCGGTCGCGAGCACGACGGCGTCGGCGAAGAGCTCGCTGCCGTCGGCGAGCCGCACGCCCGCGACCTCGCGCGCGTCGCCGCGGGCGCGCGTGACGAGAGCGCTCACGCGCGCACCGAAGCGAAACGTTTGGCCGACGCCGCTGAGTCGCTCGCGCAGGGCCGTGACGACCTTGGGCAAGCGATTGGAGCCGATGTGCGGCCGCGCTTCCACGAGCACCGTTTCGGGCGCGCCGTGCAGGGCGAGGAGCTCGAGGACGTCGCGGACGGGGCCGCGCTTGTGCGCGCGCGTGTAGAGCTTGCCGTCGCTGTACGTGCCCGCGCCTCCTTCACCGAAGCAATAGTTGCTGTCGGGGTCCACCTTGCCGTGGCGGTTCAGGCTTTTCAGGTCGTGGCGGCGCGGCTGCACGAGCTTGCCGCGATCGACGACGACGGCGGCGATCCCGCGGCGAGCGAGCTCATAGGCGCAGAAGAGACCCGCCGGACCTTCACCGACGACGATGACGCGCGGCTCGCCCGTCACTTCGCGCAGCGGCGCGCCGCCTAGCGGCTCCTCGGGCGCCCCGAGCTCGAGCAGCAGGTGAAAGCGCAGCCGGCCGCGTCGCGCGTCGAGTGAGCGCTTGCGCACGACGAGCTCGGGGAGCTCGGCCTCCGGAACGCGGAGCTCGCGCGCGACGCGGGCTCGGAGCGCGGCCGGATCTTCGGCGTCGTCGAGGCCGAGCTCGAGCGTGAGCTCGGCGGGCAGCGAGCGGGCGGGCATCGACCGAACGCTAGCGCGAAGCGGGCGCGGCGAGGGCAGGCGTCGTGGCGGAGCCGGCCGAGGCGGCGGGGACCTGTTTGACGGTGGGAAATACGGCGGCGCTCGGAGGGGCGAGCGCCGCGTTGACCGGCGCCGGCTCGGCGCGGGAGGCGCCCATTTCCGCTTGGTGGATGGCGCGCGCGCCGCCGCCGAAAGCGAAGACGACGACACCGATGAGGATGAGCGCGCCTAAGGCGAGCAGAGCGAACAGTCCCGCGTTCGAGCCGCGCGGCGCGCGCGACGACAACGGCACGCGCGTCACGGCGGAGCGCTGGCCGGTCGTGAGCCCGAGGTCCGAGGCGCCGGGCGGCGTGCTCGCTTGGAGCCGTGAGCTCACCGGCGTGACGACGGGCGGCACCATCTGGGGCTGCAAGCGCGACGGCCCGGGCGACGTGACGAAGCGTTTGATCCCGGGCGTCGGATCGGGACGAAGCACGCCGTCGAGCTCTTCGGCCATTTCACGTGCGGATTGGAAGCGGCGTGCCGGGTCGCGCTGCGTGCCCCGCACGAACCATTCGTCGAAGCCGGGCGGCACGGGACCGAAGCGCGACGGAACCGGCGTCGGCGTCGTGCAAATCGCGAGCACGAGATCACCGAGCGAGTCCGCCTTGAACGGCCGGCGCCCGAGCAAACCCTCGAACGCCATCACCGCGATCGACCAGAGATCGGTACGGCCGTCGAGCGCCTTCGCCTGCGCCTGCTCGGGACTCATGTAGTACGGCGTGCCGAGCATCAATCCCGTCTGCGTGCCGGTCGCGGCCATGTCCCCGAGCGAGCCCTTTTTGACCTTGGCCACTCCGAAGTCGAGCACCTTGGCGTACTCGGGCTCGTCCTTGCAGATGAATACGTTGTCGGGCTTGAGGTCGCGATGGATGATGCCCGCCTCGTGCGCCTTGTGGATGGCGCGGAGGACGTCCGCCATGAAACGGAAAAGCTCGGCCGGCGGTACGGGACCAGTCCTCGCGATGCGCTCACTCAGCGTCTCGCCGTCGAGGAGCTCCATGGCGATGAACGCCTGGTCGTCGTCCACGCCGTAGTCGAGGATCTGCACGACGTTGTGGCTGCGGAGCGCGGCCGCCGCCTGAGCTTCCCTGAGGAAGCGCTGCACCATCACGCGATCCCGTGCAATTTCCGGGTCGAGTACCTTGATCGCGATCTTGGATTTCAGCTCGAGGTGCTCGGCTTGCCAGACCGCCCCCATGCCGCCGCGCCGGAGGAGACCCTCGAGCCGATACCGTTCCTTGACGACCCTACCGGCCCCCCATGAAGGCGACCTGAGCGAGGGGCGAGCCGTCTCGGGCACGATCCAGAAAGCGTACTTAGCTCACCGGGTCATCGCAAGCGCCAAGCGAGAGCGCGGCCCCACGGCGCGCGAGCTCGTGAACATGTACGCGGTTGTGGGATGCCGACCGCGCGAGCCCGATGTCGCCTTCGTGGTGCGTGAAGAAGAGGATCTGCACGCGCTCGGCCACGTCGGCGAGAACCGCGAAAGTGCGGCTCTTTCGGGCGTCATCGACGTGGACGGTCACGTCGTCGAGCACGAGCGGAAGGGGCTCGGAGCCCGCGATGAAGCGCTCGACGCTCGCAAGCCTCAACGCAAGGTAGAGCTGGTAGCGCGTCCCCGTGCTGAGCTCGTGCGGGGCGAGCTCCGAGCCGTCGGAGCGCACGGCGACGATGCCGCGCTCTTCACGACCGACGCGAAGGCCCGTGTAACCGTCGTCCGTGAGCCGCGGAAAGAGCTCCCCCGCGCGCTTGAGGATCGGCGCCTGATTCTCGACGCGGTAGCGCTCGATGGCGCGCTCTAGCAAGGCCGTCGCGACGCGCAACGTCGTGTAGCGGTCGACGCGGTCGGCGAGAGCAGCGCCGAGCGTTTGCTCGTCCTGCGCGGCCTCGGCGCCGAGCGCGTCCGACTGCCGGCGCTGGCCGGCTTGGAGCGACGCCGCTCGTGCCATGGCCTGCTTGAGCTCCTCTTCGAGCTCCTCGAGCTCGCGCGCGACCGCGTCGAGGCGCGCGGCGAGCCGGGGCGCGTCTTCGCCCGCGGCTTCAGCGACGAGCGCCGTCACCGAGCGGCCGCCCGAATCGTCCACCAGCGTCGTTTCGAGCAACGCGAGCTGCGTCTCGAGCTCGCGCGCCCGGCGGCTCTTCGCCTCGAGCGCGGGCAGCTCCCCGGGGCTCTTCGCGCCGACTGCTTCGCTCAGCGCGGAAAGCTCGCGTTCGGCCGCGGCGATCGCCGCGCGTTCGCTCGCGAGCAAGGCGCTGCGCTCGGCGTTTTCAGCGGTGATGCGCGCGCGCTCGTCACGCGCGTTTTCGCCGCGCCGGAAGCGCCGCACGATTTCGTCGGCGGCCGCGTCCGGCGCGTGCGGGTCGAACGGGATGCCTTGGGCGCGCGCCAGCTCGACCACCTCCGCCGCGAGCTCGGCTTCGTCGCGCCGAATGCCGTTCACGCGCCGTTCGAGCCCTTCGATGCGTTCGCACAGCGTCGCGAGCGTACCGAGATCCTCGAGCAGCTCGAGCGCGGCGACGGGCAGGATGTGCGGCTCGGCGCCGAGCGGTTCCACGGCGAGCGCCCAGGCCGCGCGCCACTCCGCGAGCGCCTGCTCGGCGCGTTCGAGCTCGCGCGTCTCGTGACGCTCGCGAGCGGAAAGCGCGTCGAGCGCGCGTTCGAGCTCGCGCCGTTCGCTCACGAGCCGAGCCGCCTCGGCTTGAAGCGCCGCGCAGCGCTCGACACGGTGCGACAGCGACTCTCCCGGCGCGGCGGCGCCGAGCACGCTTTCTAGCGCGCCCTCGACGAGCGCGCGTTGCGACTCCAGGCGTTCGAGCTCGCTCGCGACGCGGGCTGCCTCCGCCGCAAGCTCGAGCACGTGCGCGCGGCGTTCAGCCCAGGCGCGCATTTCGGCGGGCGGCAGCGGGCAGAGCCCCGACGGCGCCCACGCCGCCAGGTAAGCCGCCTCGTGCGCGGCTCTTTCGGCGGCGAGCTCCGCGAGCTC
>JAICUB010000031.1 GCA_025936045.1 Polyangiaceae bacterium
ACGCGTGAACGACGCACGACGCGTGAACGACGCACGACGCGTGAACGACGCACGACGCGTGAACGACGCACGACGCGTGAACGACGCACGACGCGTGAACGGCGTGCGACGCGTAAACGAGCCCGACGCGGCGCGTAAACGACGCCGATGCCCGCGCACAAAGGGGCCGCGACGCCTCGCCCGTAAACCACGCCCGGCGTGCAAACAACGTACTATGCACGACGGCCCGCCCGTAAGCGTAAGCGGGCCGCGAGACGTAGCGCGTAAGCGCAAGTGGGCCGCGAGACGTAGCGCGTAAGCGTATGCGGGCCGCGAGATGTGGCGCGTAAACGCGCCTGCGCGTAAAGCGACTCGCGGGGCGTAAACTGCGCACGACCGGATGGGGGTGCCCGCGCTCCGTCCGTGCTCCACCTTCCGCCGGCGCTCGCGAGCGCTTTGAAGGGAAATAAAATCTGCTGTATTCAAGTTTCATGAGGGTATCTGGACGGAAAAGGGGAACGGGATCACCTTGACCGGTGTCGACTAGGACGACTTCCGCGCGTCACGTGTACCTTCACCGAAGCTCGCCGCCTCGGCGCGCTTCAGGCGTTTCGCGCGTCGTGTTCACGGTATGGCTTGGCCCTCGGGCGCCGCCGCGCCTGGGCCGAGGCCCCAGGTGCGTTCGCGGGCGCACGACCGGAGCTCCGGGCGCTGCGCTCATCGGCTCTTCGAACACGGGGATGAGGCGCGGCTGCGTCGAGCGCTCGAGCGAATTTGCGGTGCGACGCGCGGGTGACGGCGCCCGCGCGGGGCGCCGTCCACGTTGGTGGGGGGCGTCGCGAAACCGGTCCTGCGTCGGGATCGCTCGGCGACGTTGCGCCCCCGCGACGGCGGAACGCCGGCGCTTGGCGGGCGCCCGCGCCCGGAGGCGAAGCCGAGGACGCGGGACGTGCGGGGTGTAGGGGCGTGGGGGCAGCTACGAACGAAGTTGCGGCGGGAGGTGCGGGCCGCGAGAATCGAAGCGGCGGGGGCGGTGCGGCGCGATCAGGGGAAGATTTCGCGTTCGACGTAGACTTGCACGAGGCGCTGGAGGGCGACGCCGTAGCAGGCGATGCGGTTTCCGCAGTTGTGGGTTTTGGCGAATTGACTCATGCGGTCGTAGGCGTCGAGCATGGCTTTTTCGAGCCGCTCTTCGACCTCTTCGAGCGCCCAGGTTTCGCTGCGCTTGTTTTGGACCCACTCGTAATAGCTGACGGTAACGCCGCCCGCGTTGGCGAGAACGTCGGGGAGCAGTTCGATGCCGCGGCGCGCGAGGACGGCCTCGCCCTCGGGTGAGCAGGGACCGTTGGCGCCTTCGGCGACGAGCGAGACTTGGAGCGCTTCGGCTTCCGTCGCGCCGATTTGGTTTTCGAGCGCGGCGGGCACGAAGATGTCGGCTTGCACGGCGAAGAACTCTTCGCGCGTGATCTTTTGGCCGTTCGCATAGCCGGCGATGGAGCCGTTCTGCGCGACGTATTGCTTCAGACGATGAACGTTGAAGCCTTCGGGGTTGTAGAGGTAGCCCGTGTGGTCCCCGACGGCGACGAGTGAGACGCCGAGCGCCGCGAGGATGACGGCGGTGTTCGAGCCGACGTTGCCGAAGCCCTGGACGATGAGCTTTTTGCCCTCGAGCTTGAAGCGCGTGCGGCGCGCCCACTCGCTGATGCAGTGGACGACGCCCTGCCCCGTCGCGGTTTCTCGGCCGACGGTGCCGCCGCTCGCGACCGGCTTGCCGGTGACGACGCCGCTCGCCGCCGTCTTGTGCACCATGCCGACCGTGTTGAGGTAGGTGTCGAGCGCCCACGCCATCGTCTGCGCGTTCGTGCCGACGTCGGGCGCGGGCACGTCGTAGTCGGGGCCGATGTTCGAGCCGAGCGCGTGGAAGAAGCGGCGCGTGATGCGGCCGAGCTCGTCACGCGAGACGCCGCGCGGATCGAACTTGATGCCACCCTTGCCGCCGCCGAACGGGAGGTTCATGAGCGCGCACTTCCACGTCATCATCGCGGCGAGCGCCTTGAAGTCGTCGAGCGAAGCGTGCTCGTGGTACCGCATGCCGCCTTTGAAGGGGCCGAGGATGTTCGAGTGTTGGATGCGGTAGCCCTTGAACAGCCGGTACTCGCCGTTGTCCATCCGCACGGGAAAGTGGACGATGAGTTCGTTCTTCGGCTCGCGTAGAATGCCACGCACGTGCTCGGGGACGTTCACGTGGCGCGCGGCTTCGTCGAGGTACGACTGGATGACGCGGAAAAAGTCGTAGCGCTCGGTGGTGACGGTACGGGTCGAGGGCACGGTTTGGGAGGCGCGTTGGGAAGGCGGGGCACTCATCGTTGGGACCTCTGCTCGATCAACGGCTGAACTCGAATAGAGTATAGAGGTAGACGAGGGGACCGAGCACCAACACGGCGTCGATGCGGTCGAGGATGCCGCCGTGGCCGGGCAGGAGGGACCCGGAGTCCTTGACGCCGGTGGAGCGCTTCAAAAGAGATTCAGTCAGGTCGCCCGCCTGGCCGAGGAGCCCGGAAACGAGACCCAGGGCGACCGCGTGCGGCAGAACGAGGCGGGGCAGGTACCAGACTGACGCGAGCACGGCGCCCGCGAGCGCGCCCACGACCGCGCCGACCAAACCCGCGCGGGTTTTCTTCGGGCTCACCGCCTCGTAGAGCTTGGTCTTGCCGAGGAAACGGCCGAAGAAGTAGCCGCCCGTGTCGCCGAACCAGCCGAGCATGAGCGCGAGCAGCACCCAGCCGGCGCCGTCCACGCTCGCGGCACGCAGGCGCCCGAGTAGCCCGAGCGACGCGCCGACGTAAATGGGAACCGCGGCGCCCGCCATGATGCGCAGGCCCGCCGTGCCGATGTCACCGAGGCGCACGAGCGGCATGAGCATGCCGAAGAGCGGCACCCCGACGAGCATGGCGACGACGAGCCGGCGATCCTCGCCCGCGAGCGCGATGACGGCCGTGACGGCCACGGCCTGCACGACACCGATCCATTGCGCGGCGGCGTCGTCCGGGTGAGTCATGCGCAGCACCTCGCGCGAGCCGAGCAGCGACGCCGCGATGCATACCAGCCCGAAGGCGAACGGCGGCGCCCGGAACATGATCAGCAGCAGTAACGGCACGGCGACGCCTGCCGTGAGCAGGCGAGCTGCGAGGTTGCTCTTCGCCACGATGGGGGCCCGGACCTTACCATGCTAACGGGTCGGTCCGATGCCGAGCCCGAGCGCAGGATCAGCGCGCCGTTTCGGCCGCCCGGCGGCGTTCGCCCGCTATTTTCGCGGCCGCGGACGCGTGCTCGGCTCGTGCGCCGCGCTCGCGCTCGCGGCGCACGGCTGCTTGCCGCGACCGCCGGAACCGAAGCTCGAGGAGCTTCGAGCTTGGCTCGGTGCGCGCATCGAGCACGGCGTCCGCGTGAGTGATTTGCGCTGGGAGCCGCGGGGCGGAGCGCTCGACGAGCTCGTGTTCGGCCGCGGCGTCTGGCTGCTCGCCGCGGCGCAAGCGGGCGCGCCGCGCGACGTGTACCGCGCGTGGGTGCGTCTCGCGCCGAACGGTCAGCCGCTCTCGGTGCGGCGCGTGGTGCGCGTGACGGACACGCCGGAGGCCGACGAGAGCGGCCTCGTGCTCGACGACGGGCGGCTCGTTTTCGGCGTGGTCGCGCAGGGACGCGTGCGCGCCGTGAGCGTGCTCGAGCCGGCTCGTGACGGCCGGCTGTGTCTTTTGTCGCGGCTCGTGGCCCACGAACGCACGGGGGATTTTGGCCGGCTCGCCCGGACGGATCTCGTGCTCGACGCGAACGCGAGCGCGGCCGCGGTGACGCTCGACGGTGCGGTCGTGCGCATCGACCTCGGCGACGCCGAGCGCAAGGCCGCGTACGACCTCGGTCGGCACGCCTTCACGGCTGACCCAGCGGGGCTCGCGCACGCGCTCGAGCGGCCGGATTGCGAAGGACCGCCGCGGCTCGAGCTCCTCGCGCTGGCGCGCGGCTTTCTGGGACCGGAACTCACGGCGCTCGCCGGACGCGCTTGGTTCTGGCTCGTCCACCGAGGCCATGACGCGGCGCCCGAGCCGGATCTCGGATCGAACCAGACGCGCGTGGCGGTGTCCGCGCCGAGCTTTCGCCCCATCGCGCAGGCGTTCTTGAAGCCGCCGCCCGGGACGGACGCCACGGCGGGCGGAGCCGAGCCTTATTTGTTCCGCGCGTCGCTCGACGCGAGCACGAACGGCACGGGGTCGCCGCTCGAGCTCGTCGCGCTCGATTTGCATCAGCTCGAGCTCGGCGTGGGTGCGGGCAGCGAATGGCCGGCGCCGGTGCTCGGCGTCGCGGGCGACGGCAAGCTGCCGAGCGATCCGGCGCGTTACCGCCGCATCGTCGCCGTGTTCAACGCAGGGCCGGAAGCTGCGTATGCGCGCTACGGCGCGATGACGGACGGGCGACTCATCGCGCCGCCCGAAGCGCGCCACGCCAGCGTCAGCGTGACGCGCGCGCGAGAGGTGCGGCTCGGCGCGTGGCCGTACGGGGACGAGGTGCCGGGCGACGTGACGAGCTTCACCGAACGGCGGACGGCGCTCGTGAGCGCCGGCGTGCCCGTCCCGAGCAAGGACGATTCGGTGCGACGGCGCACGGCGCTGTGTGCGATGGGCGACGCGCGGCTCGTCTACGCGTACGCCGAAGCGAGCGACGCCAACGCGCTTGCACGAGCGCTCGCGCGCGCCGGCTGCGAGTACGCGCTGCCGCTCGCCACGAGCCCGGAGGCGCTCGGCTTCGCGCTCGCCGACGTGCGGAGCCCGAGCGACGGACGCTTCGAGCTCGTGCAGCCGGGCATGGATTTCGACGCGCACGCGACGCTCGCCGGCACGACGCGCGACTTTTTCTACGTGCTCGTCCGCGACATGTTGCCGAAATTGCCGCCTGGCGTCGCGTGGACGCCCGACGGCGGCACGCAGCCGACCCCGACGCGATTGCCGGGCATCCTGCACGGGGAGCTCACGCTCGGTGGCGTGAGCGTGAAGCTCACGAGCTTTGCGGGCGGTCGCTTCGATTTCAAGCTGCGGCCCGGGCCGCTCGAGCCGGGCGCGAAGGGACAGCCTTGGTCGGGCGCGCTCAGCGAGGAGGATCGAGCGCGCGCTCTCGCCGAGCTCGAGCTCGGACACGCGACGGGAGCGACGCGGCTCGGGCTTGCGCTCGGAACGGTGATTCCGGTGCCGCTCCGGCCGTCGAGCGCGACGCTCGTCGTGGGCGGCGGAACGGCGCGTATCCTCGTACCGGGCGAAGCCGTGACGCTCGCCGCGGGTGAGCATGCGGTACAGCTGCCGCTCCTCGCGGGCGACGCCGAGGTGACGGAGCGCGCGCGCGAACGCGGCGATCAGCGCTTGCGCGCCGCACTCGGCGTGACCGAAGACTCACGCATCGTGATCGCGACGTTACGACACGACAGCAGCGATCCGCTCGCTGTCGCGCTCAGAGCCGCGGGCTGCCGGCGCGTGGTGGAGCTCGATCGCGGGTCGCACCATCCGGCATCGCTCGAGCGAGCCGGAACGGCGACGCCACC
Organism: Polyangiaceae bacterium; assembly: GCA_025936045.1. Taxonomy (GTDB): domain Bacteria; phylum Myxococcota_A; class Polyangia; order Polyangiales; family Polyangiaceae; genus PMG-095. Next base: position 5,564 of record JAICUB010000031.1, read on the forward strand.
GCGTGAAGCGCCGGAGTCGACGACGCTCTGGGTGCTCGGGCGGAAATAGTTCAGCGCGGGCGTGCGGGTCCGCTCGAACTCATACGGAAGCGGCGGGAATTGTCGAAGCGCGTTTCGTTGACGGGCCGACGCGCGCAGCTATGGTCGGGTACTCACTCTGCGATGCCGTTGCTCGTGATCGCTGGGACGTCGAGAGGCGTCGCGCTCGCCGGCGCAGTCGCGCTCGGCGTCGCGTGCGGCGGGCAGACCGTCGATGCCGGGAGTACCTTCGTCGGTCCTTCGACGGCGGGTCAGAGCCCCAGCGGTGCCGGCACGGCGCTCGGTGGCACGGAAGCGGGTGGCGGCTTGGGCGGCGGCCCGAGTCAGGGTGCGGGCGGCGGCGCGGGTGCGTCGAACCCGGCGGGCGCGAACGGGGGTACGAGTGCGAGCAGCCAGGGCCGCGCCGGCGCGGGCAGCGGCGGCGCGACGAGTGGAGCAAGCGGCGGCGCGGGCATCGCGAGCGCAGGCGGGTCGCACGCGGGCGCACCGAACGGCGGCGGCGCGGGCGCGAACAGCGCGGGTTCCGGCGGCGGCGCGGCGACGAGCGGCGATTCCGGCTCGACGAGCCCGCCCATCCCGGCGACGTGGGACACGGTGAAGCTCGTCCTTTCCGGAACACGTCCACCCTGCAGCGGCTGCCACGGCATGGGTGACGGCGGGTTTCGGCTCACGCTCGACAACGACAGTCAGCTCTTCAAGAGTCTGACCACGACGGTCGTGAAAGATTGCGGGAACAACCCCATCATTACGCCGGGTGACCCGTCGAAGAGCGCGCTCCTCGAGATCATCCAGGGCGACTGCAGCATGAAGACACCACGCATGCCGCCCGGTTGCGTCGACGGTGACGCAGGTTGCGTGCCTCCTGCTTACGTCGCCGCGGTCTCGCAGTGGATCAGCGACGGCGCGCCGTGGCCGTGACGCCCGGCGGCGAAATCACACGCGCACTCGCTTGCGCTTCACCGTGCGTTCCGGCTCGACCCGCACGATCTCCCCCGTGTCCTTCTGCTTGTACCGGACCTGCAGCACTAGCTTCTTGTTGTTTTCGTAGAAGAAGTGCCGCACTTCGCGCACGAGGCCGTCGCGCGCGGCGGCGCGCGCTTCGGCCGATTCGGTCTCGGCGGCCCATTGGCCCACGTTGGGCGGTAACGGCTCGAGCACGCCGAGTCGCTCGTCCTGCACGCCCGGCACCAGGTTGAAGATGAACAGCACGTAAACGCCGATGCCCGCGATGCCCACCAACACCAAAAATAAGTAAAACATGCGCGCGCTGCCCTTAGGTGACGAAGTCGCTCGAGTGCGCTTCCGCTTCGGCGATCGCCGCAGGGATACGCTCGGCGGCAATGCCGCGCCAGAAGACGTGCCAGAGCGGCCGGCGCGACATGCCGTCCGCGACGCCCAGGTACCAGGGCACGATGGGATTGCTCGGGCGCGTGCGCCAAAAAAACTGCGGAAAGTCGCGACAAAACGCGGACCACAGATCGTTGCCCATGCCCTCGCCTTGGGCCTGGGGCTCGACGGAGAATTTGCTCAGGTACGCGCCGGCCTCACCCGGGAAAAATATCGCGGCGCCGCGATACTGCTCGTCGAGGTACGCGGCCAGCATCGGACGCTCGAAGAAATCGGGCAGGAGCGTGCGGCCGAAGCTCGCTTCGATCAGCGCGCGGAGTCGCGGGACGTCGACGGACGCGTAGGAGTCGTGACGGACGATCGGCGTGCCGCGCTTCACGAGCGTGCCGGCGCCCTTCACGGTGAAGAGCTCCTTCATCAAGTTGAGCGGCGACGCGATGCTCACGAGCAGTGGATCGGGCTCGACGAGCTCGATCAGGCGATTGGCGCAATCGAGCAACTCCGCGTCACGGCGACTCAAGCGCTTGGAGGCGAGTAGCGCGGCGCGATCGGCGCGCAGATTCACGACGGAAATCCGGCCGCCGACGCTCGGCATCAAATGACCAGGGCCGAGCTCGAGCGGACGATCCCCGCGCGCCGACAGCCCCCCGCGCCGCCGGAGCAGCACGATTTTACGCGTGTCGAGGTCGCGCACGAGCATGCCGAGCGCGGCGGTACGCCGATCCAACGTGTCACCCTCGACCACCGGAAAATGCACGATCGGAATGCGCTCCGCACGCAGCTCTTCGCGTAGCTTCTGGGCGAGGGCGGGCTCGTCCATCGTGTGCACGTAAGGCACGAGGCCGGCCGCCGTCACGCGACGCGCGACCCGCTCGGAGCCGGCCGCCATCGAGCTCTGATCGAAGAGCCCGAGCACGATGGGCGAGAACAAGTCGAGATCGGCGAGAAAGCGGATTTGCTCGACGAGCGCGCCCACGCCGTCGCGCAAGACCTGCGCGCCGGGCGCGATGAGCGCGAAGCTCTCCTTCGGCAGCTGGCGGAACAGCTTGAGATAAAGCTCGGCTTCCGCGCGCCGCCCGACGCTCTCGAGAAAGGTGAGCACGACGTCAGCCGCGTTCGCCTGAACGGCGGGAACGGTCACTTGACGAGGCTTTGCACGAAATCGACGAGCGCTTGATCGCCAGCGACGGCCATCGCGCCGGAGGGCAGCTTGCGAACGAACCAGGTCACGTCCCAGTTCACCATCATGTTCTGGCCCACGGCACCGTACGGCCCCTGCTCCTCGACCTCCATGTACGCCAGCGGATTGCCCGAGTTGCCGGGGTTGTTCATGTAGATGTCGATTTCACCCTCGCCCGTCGCGATCATGTTCGCCGGCGTCGCCGCGAACTTTTTCACGACGACCCAGTCGCTGTCGGCGTGCGCGAGCCAGCCGCCTGCGCCGTTCACCGTGAGCAGCTGATCTTTCGACGACGTGCTCGTGAAGGTGCCCGGCGACTTGACCCAGGTGCACCCGGCCGCGTCGGTCGTCATCGGCGAATCCATGCCCTGAGCCATGGGCTTCGCGGTCGCGACGGTGCCGCCGCTCTTGAAGAAGGTGACGCCCGTCTGCGCGAAGCGGGTGATTTCCCACGGAGCGGCGCTCTTGCCCGCGGCGGTGCCGATCATGGTGTAAGTCGCGACGACCGCCTCGTTCGCGAGGTCGGCCGCGAACTTCTTCGTGACGCTCAGACCCACGACGGTCGCAGCCGTGCCGACGAAGGTCATGGACGTGTCGTCGCTGCTCGCCATGTACGGCTGGTCGTTGATGTTGCTGATGCTCGCGGAGGCCGTCGGAGGCCACGTCCAGTTCGCCTGCGGGCTCGGCCAGAACGTGGACCCCATGTTGTCGGCGTCCATACCGGCGCCGAGCAAGTTGGTGCCACCCTTGAGGTGCACGTTCGTGACGCGAGCGCCCTTCGCCGGATTGACTTCGAAGTAAGTGTCGCCGAATTCGAGCACGTAGCTCGTGTCGCTACGCTTGATGGGCGTCACCAGCATTGCTGGCATGCCGCCTCCTCCATTTCCGGCTGCGGCACCGCCGCTGCCCAAGCTACCGGCCATGCCGCCCACGGGCGCACCGCCGGAAGAAGTCGTCCCCGCGGCAGCACCCGTGCCGCCCATGCCGCCGCCCGGGGCGCCGCCGCTCGACTTGCCGGCGCCGCCGCCCGTCGCGGCTCCGCTCGAGCCTCCGCTCCCGCCCGTCGTGCCGCCGGTGCCGCCGGTGCCGCCGCTCGCGCTCGAGCCCCCGGTGCCACCGGTCGAGCCGCCCGACCCGCCGCTGCCGCCCTTCCCCGCAGTGCTGGTCCCGCCCGTCGTGCCGCCGGACGCGCCGGTGCCGCTCGTGTTGTTGCCGCCCGAGTCGTCGTCACCCGAGGAACAGCCGGCCGCAGCCACGGTCCCACCGACCAGAGCTCCGACGAGAAGCCAGCGCCAAGCAGTAGCCCGCATCCCCGGCGAATTACCATCCGCGCCCCGGTCCCGCAACGACAAGCGCGCTCGCGCCCGTTCCGACGTCCGCCCGAGGCGAACTCGTCGCGAGCGACGCGAATTTCGCACTCTCGTGCGATCGGGGATAAGAATCCGCCATGCAGCGCAGAAGCTTTCGTTTCGCCGTCTCGTGGCTCGCTTTCGGCGGCATCGGCCTCGTCGCCGGGGCGGCGCTCAGCGAATCCGTCGAGAGTCTGGTGCGGCGCTATCCGTACGATCCCGCATGCCTGTGGGGCCGCCTCGCGAACGGCAAGGGCACCATCGTCCGTTGCCTGAGCGAGCAAGAGGCCGCGCAGCTTGCGCCCGTGGCGAACGCACTGCCCGTGGCGCCGGCGGCAACGCCCGCCACCGCCCCGCCGAGCTCCCTCGCCCCACCGGCAGCGAGCGCTTCAGTAACTCCCGCGCTGAGCGCCGCCGTGACGCCCGAACCCGCCAAGCCCGGCCGGTTCGAGGTGACCGTCGGGCCTCTGACGGCCGACCACGGCGAGCTGCCTCTCGGTAAGCTCGGCCAGCCGAAGGATCGCTACTCGAAGTGCCTCGAAGACAACGGGGGCCTCCACGGCGGCGAGAGCGGCGAGGTTCACGTGCGCTTCCTCGTGCGCGCGAAGGGCATCGCCGAGGGTGTCAGCGTGCAAAAACGCGTCAACGTGAGCGCCGAAGCCGCCCGCTGCGTCTCGGAGGTCGTCGACCGGCGTCACGTGGGCGTCCCGGACGAGCCGCTCGTCGGAGCGACCGTCGTCGTCAAATTCACCAGCCATCCGTGACGGGCCATCCGTGATTAAGATGGCCCGGTGACGTTCGCCGAGCTCACCGCGCTCTACGAAACCCGCTTGACCCGCGCGCGCGCCGAAGCCGAACGGCTGACGGCGCTGTCGCACCGGGTCTCGAATTTTCGCGGGCTCGCCTTCGCCGTCGCGGCGGGCGGCGCGCTCACCCTTGCGCTCGACCGTTCGCCGCTCGTGTCGGTGACGGTCGGCTTCTTGGGGATCCTCGCGTTCGCCGTGCTCGTCGTCGTGCACGGCCGCGTGCTCGACCGCGAAAGCGCCGCGGCTCGGCGCGTGGCCGTGAGCTCCGATGCGCTCGCGCGCGCGACCGAAGCGTGGAAGAGCCTGCCACAAGACGGGCGCCGCTTCGCCGGCCGCGAACACCCGTACGCCGACGACCTCGACCTGTTCGGCCCGAGCTCGCTCTTTCAGCGCATCAGCGTGACGCACACGCGCTTCGGCGAGGACGCGCTCGCCGGCATGCTCACCATCCCCGCGACGCCCGTCGAGGTCCGGCGGCGGCAAAGCGCGGTGCGCGCGCTCGCCAGCGAGCTCGACCTGCGTCAGGAGCTCGAATCACACGGCTTCACGCTCGTACGCGACGAACAAAAGGGCGAAACGCGGCGGCGCCCGCCGCCCGAGCCCGCGGCGCTCTTCGAATGGGCGCGCGAAAAGACGGGCCTGCTCGACGACAAGCTTGCCGTCGTCGCGTCGCGCCTTTTGCCGATCGCCACGCTCGGCGGCCTCGTCGCGTGGGGCTACGGACAGAAGCCGTACGTCTTCCTCGTCACCGTTCTGCTGCAAGCGGCGCTGCTCACGCGCACGAGCACCTGGTGCCGTCGCGCGTTCGGCGCGTGCTCGGCCTCGCAAGGCGCGTTTCAGAGCTACGGCCCGATGCTCTGCCTGATCGAAGAGCTCGCGCTCGACGCGGAGCTCCTCGGTGAGCTCAAGGCGCGCTTGCAGACGAGCGGCCAGCGCCCCTCGGCGATCATGGCGTCCTTCGAGCGCATCCTCGGCTGGGCCGACCTTCGCTACAACGGGCTCGTCTATCCGATCGTCAACATCCTCACGCTGTGGGACATCCACTGTGCGATCGCGCTCGAACATTGGCGCAAGCGCACGGGCGGCGCGCTCGAAGGCTGGTTCCAGGTCGTGGGTGAGATGGAGGCGCTCTCGTCGCTCGCGGGGTTTGCGCACGACGAGCTCGAATTGGTTTTTCCCGACGTGGGCACGGACGAGCCGCCTTTCGTCGCGGAGGCGCTCGGCCATCCGCTGCTTTCGCGCGCCGGTCGCGTGACGAACGACGTGGCGCTGACGGAGCCCGGGAGCGCGTTGCTCGTCACCGGCTCGAACATGTCGGGCAAGAGCACGCTGCTCCGCGCGATGGGGCTCGCCGCCGTGCTCGCGCAAATGGGCGCGCCCGTCTGCGCGCGCCGCCTCCGCATGGCGCCCGCCGTGATCCGCACGAGCCTGCGCATCTCCGACTCGCTCGATCGCGGCGTGAGCCACTTTTACGCGGAGGTGAAGAAGCTCAAGCTCACGCTCGACGCGACGAACGGCCGCGAGCGCGTGCTCTTTCTGCTCGACGAGATCCTGCACGGCACGAACTCGCGCGAGCGCCAGGTCGGGGCGCGCTGGCTCCTCGCCGAGCTCATCCGGCGCGGCGCGGCAGGCGCCGTTTCCACGCACGATGAGGAGCTCTGTCGCTTGCCGCCCGAGCTCATGAGAAGCGTGAAGCTCGTCCACTTCCGCGAAACGGTGAAGGACGACAAGATGACCTTCGACTATCTCTTGAGAGAGGGGCCCGTGAAGGCGGGCAACGCACTCAGGGTCATGCGGCTGGCGGGACTCGACGTTCCACTCGAGCCGAGCTGAGAGTCAAATGACCGTAACCGCGGACACACTCGTTCATGTGCTCGGGCTCGTGCCGCACCCCGAAGGCGGCTTCTTCCGCGAGACGTACCGCGCCGAGCCGCTGCCGTTCGCGTTGCCCGACCGCGGCGCGCGCAGTGCTTCGACCGCCATCTACTTCTTGCTCTCGGGCACGGACTTCTCTGCGTTTCACCGCATCCGCTCGGACGAGGTATGGCACCACTACGCCGGGGCCCCGCTCGAGGTGCACACGCTCGAACCGAGCGGGCCAAAAGTCGTCCTGGTCGGCCCGAGCGTCGAACGTGGCGAGCGGCCCCAGTACGTCGTGCCGGCCGGCGTGTTCCAGGCGGCCCGCGTGCACGGCGCGGGTTACGTGCTCATGGGCTGCACGGTGGCGCCGGGCTTCGACTTCGCCGACTTCGAGATGCCCGGGCGCTCCGCGCTCATCGAGCTCTTCCCCGCCTGCGCGGGCGTCATCGCGGAGCTCACGCGCTGACGCGCGCAAATAGCGGGACGCCGGTGTGGTTGAAGCCATGCGCACCTCCCCGCATAAAAGACTACAACTTGACTGTAAATTGAGGCCGTTGCTACCTTGTAGGGTTCAGCATGACTCGCCACAATGCGCGCCCACTGCGGGAGCCAATCCGCGAGGGACCAGCCACGAGAGAGCAAGGCGTCGCCGGTGAGTGAGAACGACGAAAAAACGCGAGTCACTCAAGTGGTGCAGGCCCCGCCGCCCGAACAGGGCACGGGCAATGACTGCGTTGTGGTCATTTATGCTGCGGAGCCCGGCTTGCTCGGCAAGCGCTACGTACTCGAGAAAAGCCCCGTACACATCGGGCGCGGCGCCGACAACCAGATCGTGCTCGAAGGCGACTCCGTCTCGCGACGGCATTGCCACTTCGATCGGCGCCAAGGCAACTGGCACATCGTCGATGACGGCTCGACCAACGGCACCTTCCTGAACGAAGAGCAGGTGAAGGGCTCGGGGCAGCTCAACAACGGGGACCGTGTGAAGGTCGGCCCCACGATCCTGAAGTACCTGTCCGGTTTGGACGCGGAGGCGAAGTACCACGAAGAAATCTACCGGATGACGATCGTGGACGGCCTCACGCAGATCCACAACAAGCGTTACCTGTTCGAGGCGCTCGACAAGGAGCTCATCCGAGCCCGTCGTTACGATCGCCAGCTGTCGCTGCTCATCTTCGACATCGACTATTTCAAGAACATCAACGACCAGTACGGCCATCTGGCAGGTGATCACGTGCTGCGCGAGCTCGCGCGCATCGTGCAGGAACACATTCGGAGGGACGAGGTGTTCGCGCGCTACGGCGGCGAAGAGTTCGTGATCGTGCTGCCGGAAACCCCGCTCGCGGGCGGCGTCGCGCTCGCCGAGAACCTGCGTGGCCGGGTGGAGACGCATCCGTTCTCGTTTCAGGGCGAGCGCATCCCCGTGACGATCAGCGTCGGCTGCGCCATGCTGAGCGAGGAGAAGGCAGCCGCCGACCTGATCCAGCGCGCCGACGACAAGCTTTACGAAGCGAAGCGCGCCGGCCGCAACCGCGTTTGCTCCTGACGGCCGCCGCTCGAACGCACGCCACCCGAGCCGAACCTTGAGCAGCATCGACGAACCGTCGCAGCAGCCGGGCGCGGAACTGCCGCGCCTCGTGACGCGCCCGCCCGGCGAGCACTCGCGTACGTTTCTGCTGCGCCACCGCCACGCCGCCGCACCGATGGGTCCCGCGAAGGCGACGGGCGGCATCGTGTACGCGACCGCGACCGGCGCGAACGTGACCGACGTCGACGGCAACCGCTACGTCGATTTGGCGGCTGGTTTCGGCGCGGAGCTCGTCGGGCACGGCCACCCCGCCGTGCGGCGCGCGCTCGCGCTCCAGTCCGAGCGGCTGTTGCACGCGCTCGGCGACGTGCACCCGTCCGACGCCAAGATCGCGCTGTGCGGGCGCCTCGCGGCACTTCACCCCGAACCGGACGCGCAGGTGCTCGTGGGTCAGTCGGGCTCGGATGCCGTCAGCGCCGCGCTCAAGACCGCCGTGCTCAAAACCAACAAAACGGGCGTCATTGCTTGTGCCGGCGCGTACCACGGGCTCGGTTACGGGCCGCTCTCCGCGTGCGGCCTGCGGCCGAGTTATCGCGAGCCGTTCGCGGCGCAGCTCAATCCGCACGTCACGTTCGTGGCGTATCCGGACGCGCTCGAACGCGCCGCCGCCGTGCTCGGCGAGATCGCACGCCTGCTCGGGGCGCTCGAAAGCGACGTGGGCGCGATCTTGATCGAGCCGGTGCTCGGGCGCGGCGGCGTGGTCGTGCCGCCGCCCGGATTCTTGGCGGAGCTCGGGCGTCTCGCGCACGAGCACGGCGCGCTCTTGATTGCAGACGAGATTTGGACGGGACTCGGCCGCTCCGGCGCCTGGCTCAGGAGCGTCGCGGACGGCGCGCGACCGGACCTGATTTGCCTGGGAAAGGGCCTCGGCGGCGGGTTGCCGCTGAGCGCACTCGTCGGGCGGCGGAGCGTGATGGCGGCGTGGCGGCGCGCCGAAGAGGTGGTCGAGACTTCGACGTTCGCGGGCGCGCCAGTCGCGTGTGCGACGGCGCTCGCGACGCTCGACGCGCTCGGCCGCGAGAAGCTCGTGGAGCGCTCGGCGCGGCTCGGCGCGGCGTGGCTCGAAGAGCTCGCCGCTGCGCTGCGCGGAGTAGAGCGCGTTGCGGTGCGCGGCGCCGGCTTGATGCTCGGGATCGATTTGGGAGCGCACTCGGGCGCGGCGGGCGCAGCGGTGCGCTCGCTGCTCGAGCGCGGGTACATCGCGACGACGGGCGGCGGCGCCCGCGAGGTCGTGGTGCTGACGCCGCCGCTCACCATCGCAGAAGCGCAGCTCGAGGCGGCGACGGGCGCCGTAGTCGAGGCGGTGCGAGAGAGCGTCGGCTAGTACCGCGCTCGGCGGCGGGCACACGCGCACGACGAAGACGACACGTGACACTCGCGAAACTGCTCGAGACTTCGGACGCGCTCCACGCGCGAGTGCGCGCGTACGCACGCGGTGAACGAGCGGACGAGTTCGAGGCACTCGCGCTCGAAATTGCGCATTTTCAAGCCGAACATGCGCCCGGTTTCGCGCGACTCGTCGCGGCGCGCGGGTCACGGCTCGAGCGGCTCGAAGACGTGCCGGGCGTCCCCGCGGAGACGTTTCGGCTCACGCGCGTCGCCGTGCATCCTCCGGAGCTCGACGTGGCGCGTTTCGAAACGAGCGGCACCACCGGCGAGGCCCGCGGCGTTCACGCGTTCCGCACGACGGCGACGTACGAGGCCGTCGCGCTCGCCGCCGGTGCTCGCGCCTTGCTCGGCTTCGGGCGCGGGCCGCGCGTCGTCGTGAGTCTCGCCGCGGCGCCCGCTGAGACGGTGACTTCGTCGCTCGGCTTCATGCTGGCGCTCTTTCAACGCGAGTGGGACGGACGCTCGCTTTCGGACGGCAGCTTCGCGCGCGAACAAGCCGCGCGCTGGCTCTTCGGACCGGACGGCATGGACCTCGAAGGGCTCGAGCATGCGGCGAAGGTCGCGCTTCGACGCGGCGAACCGCTGCTCGTGCTCGCGACGGCATTCGCGCTCGTCGGGCTACTCGACGCGCTCGACGGGCGCGTGCTCGCGGCGCCGACCACGACGGCAGTGATGGTGACGGGCGGCTTCAAGGGTCGTTCTCGCGAGGTTTCGAGGGCTGATTTGAGAAGCGAGGTCGCGCGCGCGTTCGGCGTGCCGGAGGCGCACGTCGTCGCCGAATACGGGATGACGGAGCTCACGAGTCAGCTGTACGAGGGGACACTGCCGGGTGCAGCACTCGTCGGCGAGCGCGACGTACTGATCGAGCCGCCGACGTTGCGCGTCGTCGCGGTGGACCCGGTGACGCTCGAGGCAGTGCCGGAAGGCGAGCTCGGCATCGCCCGGATGATCGATTTGGGGAATGTCGATTCGGCGCTCGTGGTGCAGACGGAGGATTTGGTGCGCCGGTGCGGCGGCGGGATCGAGCTTTTGGGGCGGCGACCGGGCGCGACCGCGCGCGGGTGCTCGCTGGCGGTGGAGGCGTGGCTCGGGTGAGCGACGACGCGAACGGCGTCGAGCGAGTGCGCGCGTTGGTGGCAGCGGCGAGGCGCGTCGCGGACGCAGCGAGCGACTTCGGGCGGCGGGCGCGGGGGCGGCTCGTCGAGTCGACGGGGCTTTCGGCGGAAAATGTCGCGTGGGCACTCGAAGAGGCCCTCGAGACCGCGCCGTCGGACGCTGAAGTCGCGGCGCTCGTGAGGAGCGTCACGGCCGGTTCGCCCGCAGGCGTCGCGACACGTGCCGTGCACGTGATTTTGCCGGCGAACGTCTTCGTCGCCCCACATCGAGCCGTTGCGCTCGGGTTGGCGGCTTCGGAGCGCGTCTACGTGCGGCCGTCACGACGTGAGCCCGTATTCACGGCGCTGCTCGCCGAGGCGGCACCGGGACTCTTCGAGATCGTGCGCGAGCTCACGCCGGAGCCGGGCGATCACGTCTGGGCGTACGGCGGGGATCGCTCGCTCGAGGCGGTGCGCGCGGCGTTGCCGGCGGGCACCGTGTTGCACGCGCAGGGACCCGGCTATGGGTTCGCCGTGGTGGACGCGAGTGCCGCCGGTGAGGCCGCGGCAGCAGCGCTTGCGCTCGACATCGCAGCTTTCGATCAGCGCGGCTGTTTGAGCCCACGGGCGGCGGTGGTTTTAGGGACACGAGAGGCTGCTCGTTGCTTTGCAGCGCTGGTTGCCGACGCACTCGCGACACGAGCACGCGAGGTGCCGCTCGGCCGCCTCGACGCGGCCGAACTGGCTGAAATTCGGCGGTTCCGCGATGTGGCGACGTACGCGGGTGAGCTCTTACCGGCGGGGCCGGGCGGCGTGTTCGTGACGGACGGGGTGAGACTCGGAGTGACGCCGATAGGTCGGCACGTCACCGTGTCGGCGGCGTCGGGGCTCGACGCGGCGCTGAGTGAAATCGACGGGGCGCTCGTGACGGCGGTCGGCTTTGCAGGCCCGAGCGCGCTCGCCGGCGAGGTAACAGCGGCGTTGCCGGGCGCGCGCGTGTCGTCGCTCGGACGCATGCAATGCCCAGCGTTCGATGGGCCGGCGGATCGGCGCTCGCTTTCGCCCGAGCGCGGGCTCTAACGACGTTGCGGTACGTCGTGGAAGATGTAGCATCGGAGAGCGGGGTAATGGGCCAACTGGCGTCAGTCGGTCGCCGGCTTGGCCGTGTTGACCGCCAATTGTGCGGCGAAGGCTCGCTGGTAGGCGGGCCGCGCTTCGCCGCGGGCGACGTAAGCGGCGAGGCTCGGGAATTCGTTCAGGATGCCGGACGGCCGCGCCCGGAGCAGCACGGATACCATCATCAAATCGCCGGCGCTGAACGCACCGTCGAGCCACTCGGCGTCGCCGAGGCGAGCCGAGAGTAGCCGGAGCCGATCGCGGACGCGATCCGCGACGATTGGCAGGCGCTCCGCATGCCAAGGCTTGTCGGCTTCGAGCAGCTTGGCGTTCGTGAACTCGAGGATCGGGGGCTCTATCGTGCTGAGCGCGGCGAACATCCAGGTGATCGCGCGTGCCCGAGCGTTGGCGTCTTGCGGCAGCAAGCCCGGGCGCCGCTCGGCGAGGTGAAACACGATCGAACCGGTCTCGAACAGCGCGAGCTCGCCCTCTTCGTAAGTCGGGATTTGGCCGAACGGGTGAAGCGACAGATGCGCCGGTTCCTTCATGGCGCGAAAGGAGACGAGGCGAACCTCGTAGGGTTGGCCGACTTCCTCGAGCGCCCAGCGCACGCGCGTATCGCGCGCCAAGCCCTTGCCACCGTCCGGTGAGCGTTCAAAGGCGGTAATGGTGACGGTCATCGAGCCGTTCTCCTTGGGCGAACATCTTCGACTCCCGCGCCGGCTATTTGCAAGCGCCCCAAATGCCAGCTCGCCTCCTCTGCGTCGCGTCGCGTCCGACTCTCGGGCTTGCGTGGCGTATGGCCGTAGGTGCCGGCCTCGTGCGAAGCTCCGCCCCGCTCGATGGCGCAATTCCTGCTGCTTTGCTTGGTCTCACGCCTCTTTTACACGCTGAACGACGTCTTCACGGGACGCCTGGCGCGCAAGCACGATCGGCTCGAGCTTGCGGCGTTGCGCGGCGTCTCGCTCGGCGTGAGCATGGCGCCGGTGCTCATCTGGGTCCCGCGCTCCGCGTGGTCGCGGCTCGCGGCCGAACCGGGGCTGCTCGGCAGCATCGTCTTGATTACGGCGATAGCCAACGTCCTGCAGCTCCAGTCAGCGCGGTATCTGCCCTTCGGGCTCCGCGCCTCGATCATCCTCACGGGCATCTCGCTCGGTAGCGTGCTCTTGGGCTGGTTCGTCCTCGACGAACGGCTCTCCGCGGCTACGGCCGGATGGTGCGCGCTGATCGTGCTGAGTGCCGCGCTGGCCGCACCGGGCGAGCACGCGTCCCATGAAATTCAGCCGCGGCTCGGGCGCGGTAGCGCTCTGGCGCTCGCAGGAGCTACCTTGCTGGCTGTCGTCGCCTTGCTGATGAAGGGCCTCGCCGAACGCACGCACCCGCTGCTCGCCGCCTGGGTCTGGGAGTTCGGCTCGGGCCTGATCCTGCTCCCCCCGCTGCTGATACGCAGTCACGGCCTGCGCGCATCGCCGCGCTACTTCGCGCGGGTCGCGCTCGCCTCCTCACCGACGGCGATCGGGTCGAGCGCATCCATCTTGGCGCTCGGCGCCGGTCGGCTCGGGCTCTGGGGCGCGCTCGCGGGAACACAGATCTTGTTCACGGCGGTGCTCGGGGTGGTCTGGCACCGCGAGCTCATGGGCGCCCGTCGCTGGGCCTGCTTCGCAGCCGCGTCGATCGCGGTCGCGGGGCTTGCGTTGAATCACGGTTGAACGGGTGAGCAAGGAACCTCGATTGACTTCACTCTTCGAGAAGCTCGACGCCGGACTCACGGGGATCCGCCTCTACGGCATCGCACCGCCGAAGCTCGAGTCGCCTTCGGAGCGCGTCCGTGAGATTGCGGCTCAACAAGTCGCGCGCGTGCGCTCGCTCGCGCCGGACGGTTTGGTCGTGTACGACATTCAGGACGAGCCGGGACGAGGCGGTGAGAAGCGGCCGTTCCCGTTCTTGCCGACCATCGACCCTGAAACGTACGCGAACGGCGCGCTTGGAGAGCTCGCGCTTCCGAAGATCGTCTACCGCTGCGTGGGCGCGGAGTCGCGCGAGGCGTTCGGGACCTGGCTTTACTCCTTGCGGGGAGCGCCGACTCGAAGGCTCGGTGTGTTCGTGGGCGCGCCGCGCGGCGGGTCGCAGCGTCCGGGGCTGGCCCTGAGCGAAGCCTACGAGCTCGCGCGGGCTGCGCCGACGCTCGTTCTCGGTGGTATCGCCATCGCCGAGCGGCACCTCGCGAAAGGAGACGAGCATCAGCGCATGCTCGCGAAAGAAGAGCGCGGCTGCCGCTTCTTCATCACGCAATCGGTGTACGACGCCTCTTCGACGAAGTCGTTGCTCTCGGATTACGCGCTGTCCTCGCGAGCGCTCGGCCGCGCACCGGCGCCGGTCGTGCTCACCTTCTCGCCGTGCGGTTCGGCGCGGACGCTCGAATTCATGAAATGGCTCGGGATTTCGTTCCCCCGCTGGCTCGAAAACGAGCTGCGACATTCGTCCGACACGCTCGAGCGCTCCGTCGACCTGTGCGAGAGCGTGTTCGCCGACGTCGCGGAGTACGCGCGCGAAAAGCAGCTGCCCATCGGTATCAACGTCGAGAGCGTCTCGATCCGGAAGGCGGAGATCGACGCTTCGGTCGAGCTCTATCGGCGCCTGGCCTCACGTCTCGGGTAGCTCGAAGCCGCCGGCCCGGGCTGTGCGGCCGCCCGCGTAACTGGCAGCCGGCCGTCATTGCGCTCGCTCGCAGTCGAAGACTTGGAGCGGCGTCGAGGTGCCGTCGAGGAGGCCGAGGTTCACGGACGTGTCCGAGCCCGAGTCGTCGTTGCCCGGCGCGTCAGCGAAGAAGTCGTCGCATTGAAACAGATCGAGCGCGTTCGGCGCCGCGTATTGCGAGCCGTCGGGGCAAGTCACCTGCAGGGAGAAGCCGGCGCCCTTTTCAGTGACGGTCATCCCCTGCACGTCGAGCGCGAGGTCCGAGTTCGGATTGGCGTCGTAGGTGAGGCACTGTTCTCCTCCCGTCGTTACGGTGAAGTGCCAGGGCGGCTCGGTCGTGATCGGCAAGACGACCGGAGTCGCGAAATCGACGGTGGTGCCGCTCGGGTAGGTGCACGTCGTGCCGTCGGCGCTCAGCGTGCCTTTCGCGCTCGGATCGGGGAGGCAGCTTGCGGCAGCCGCGACCGTCGTTTTCCAGCAGTTGTTGCTGGCGAGCCAGGCGCAATCGAGCGGAGCACCGGCGAGCGAGCCCTTGTCGTCGTCGTCCCCGCCGCCACAGCCGAGGGCGAGCACGCCGAGAGCGACTCCACAGAGTAGGCGCCGCATGACTCAGCCCCTGAGGCCCTTCGCGCGTTCTTGCGCGTGCTCGGAGATGCGCCTCGCCGCGTCTTCCGAAAATTCGAGGTGCTCGGCGAGCGACTTCAGGAGCTTCGCTTCCGCGGGCGTCTGCTTGCCGTCGGCGTGCGTGAGGAGCGCGGCGTGCGCGAAGAGGAGCTCGCGCGCGTCCTGGTCGAGCGCTCTTGCGACGATGTCGCCTTTGATGGTGCGCTTCTTTTTCGCAAACTCGCGGAGTTCCGCTTCCTGCTCGTCGCTCGCGCCGAACGCCCAGAGCAAGCTGTCGATCATGCCGGACTCGGGCTCCGCGAGCGTCCCGTCCGCCCACGCCACCGCCACGAGCGACTTCACGATCGTCTTCTCGACTGGAGTCATGCAACTCCGAGACTACACCGGGGACCACTTGCATCGATCGTGAATTTTGGAGCCCCACTTGGGTGAGGCCCGCAAAATTCACTAGCTTTTGGCGTGGTCTGTCCCGCCGGTACTTTCCTGTTTCGGTACACCCAAGCGAGCTTGGGTGTACCAGAAGTGGGTCAGCGGCGGCAGCAGTGCCGTGCCCAAAACCAATACCCACATTTCATTACTTCGAGCGCGAGCTCAGACTCGTTCGAGCAGTGGCAAGCGGCGCTTCTTGTCCGGCGGCGCGCTTTCGGCGTGCGTGAGCACGATGTCGAGCGGCGTGTCCGGCAGCGGCAGCGGGCGATTCTTCGCGTAGACGGGATGACGACCGCGCGTCTTGAACCACTCGGCGACCGTCGCCGTGCGCTTCATGCTCTCGACGATCTGACGGAAGCCGGCGCCCGTGTTGTACGCGCAAAACGAGATCTCCCCCATCTGCGTGCCGTAGGGGATGATGCACATTTCGGTACGGCGAAAATCGTAATTGAAGAGATCCTGAAACCACATCCCCGCGACGAAGAGGAAACGCCACTCGAACTTGCCCGCGTCCCCCTCACTCTCGCCGATGCGATCACCCTTCGCACCGATTTGGCTCTGGAATTGGCGAAAAAGCTCGACGAAGGAATAGCCCGCGGGTGCGCGCTCGGGGCGGAAATTCCGGAGGAGCGCGAGCGCGAGCGCGGCGAGGGTCGGACCACGGGCAAGGCCCGCGTCCGCGATTTCTTGCGCGTCCTTCAGCAAGGCTTCGAGATCGAGAAACTCGGCGACGGGGACCACCGCTTTCGTGCGCTTGTTCACGAGCAGCACGGTGCCGATGCCGCAGTTCGGGTGACAGCCGCACTTGAGCGAACCGAACTCCGCGTTCGCGCCGAGTAGGAGGTCGACCACGTCGCTCAGCGGGTTCATCGCCGAAAGCGGGAACCAGTCGCGCTCGGGTTCCGTCAGTCCGAGCTGCGCCTTCACTCCGTGCGCGAGATGACTCAGCGTGTACCTTTGCGCGTGGCGGCGCTCGTCGTCGATCTCTTCGTCGCGGCCGGTGAAGCTCACGGGCTGAAACGAGACGACGGTGACTTTGTCGGCGTTGTCGATGGCGAAGCGCACCACGGGCCCGACCTGCTGGTCGTTCACGCCGTTCACGAGCGTGACCACGAGCACGACGTCGATGCCCGCCGCGGCGAGGTTTTGGATGGCGTGGAGCTTCACGTCGAAGAGGTTTTGCACCTTGCGATGGGAGTTCGCTTCGTTCGTGACGCCGTCGAATTGGAGGTAGCAGAGGCGCAAGCCGGCCGCGCGCGCCGCTTTGCAGAACTCGGGCTCCTGGGCGAAGCGAATGCCGTTCGACGCGCACTGCACGGAGAAATACCCGACCTGACGCGCGTAGCTCACCGCGCGCAGGAAGTGCGGGCTCAGCGTCGGCTCGCCACCCGAGAACTGCACGCTGAGCTGCCGCTTCGGCTTCACGCTGAGCGCGTCGTCGAGGATTTTCTGGACGTCGTCCCACTCGAGCTCGTGCACGAAGCCGACTTGATTGGCATCCATGAAGCACGGGTCGCACATCATGTTGCAGCGGTTCGTGAGATCGACCGTGAGCACGGAGCCGCGGCCGTATTTGATCGAGGAGGCGCCGTGCTCGCGCAGCGGCGTCTTCGGGGCGGTGTAGTCACGACCTGGAAACAGCCGCTCGATGCGAGCGAGGAACGCGGGGTCGATGCTCATCACGTCCTCGAAGCGGCCGTGCTTGTCGCATTCCTTGCGCATCACGATGCGGCCGCCGTCTTCGAGGATTTCGGCCGAAATTGCGCCTGGATTTTCGGCGATGAAGGCGTCGAGGTCGAGCTTGCCGGAGAGGACGGCGGCGCGTGCCTCACGCACGCAGACCGGGCAGAGCGAGTCGGTACGCCGCGGCCAGCCGAGCGGCGGAAACGTGCGATCTTTCTTGCGCTGAAGCGGCGCGGGAGCCCAGCGCGGTTGAAACGGCGCGCGCGGGAAGCGCTCCGCATATGCCTTGAAGAGCGGCCACACCGCGTTGGCTGCGAAGCCAACGCTGCGGACACCGAGCGAGCGAAGCGCTCTTGCCATGGTGCGCGGAGCATACAAAGGCGTGCCTTGCAGTGCTAGGGTCCGCGGCATGTCCACGCTGGAGCGGCCGCTCGTCGTCGTGGGCGACGTGCATCTCTCGCACGACTCCGGGCGTGACAGCGGGCGCGCCCTGGCCGCCGTGGTGACCGCGCATCCCGGCGCCGAAATCATGCTGAACGGCGACATCTTCAACCTGTCGCTCGACGCGCCGGAGCGGGCCCCGCTCGAGAGCCTGCTAGCGATGCTACACGCCGAACCGGAGCTGCGGGCGGCGTTTCGCGCGCACCTCACCGGTGCAGGACGCCTCACTTTTTTGCCCGGCAACCACGATGCCGCGCTCGCCGATCCAGAGCTCCGTGCGCGCTTGCTCGCCTGGCTCGAGCTAGGCGACGGGGTCAAACTCGCGTGTTCCCGCTGGTTCGAGCGACGCGGCAGGATCCACGTGGAACACGGGCACGCTTACGATCCGGACAACGCGCCGACGCATCCCCTGGTTCCCCCCACGGTGACGACGGAACCTCTCGGCGTAGCGCTCACGCGGCGCTTTCTCGCGCCGAATCGCGCGTTCGACTTCGCGCACGCCACCGAAATCACCCCGCTCGAGGCGATCATGCGCGCCACGAAGGTGTTCGGTCTCCGCATGCCGTTGATCCTCGCGCGCTACCTCGTGACGGCGGGGCGTTTCTGTCGGCAGGCGGGCTGGCGTCCGGAGCTCGCTCGGGAACGCGAGCACGGAGACGCGCTCTTGCGCGACGCCGCGCTCGAGCTCGGGCTCGATGCAGAAATTCTGCGTACCCTCGACGACGATCGGCCCCGCCCGACGCACGAAAGCTTCGAGCGCGCGTTCTTCCGCCTCTACTTCGACCGTATCGTCGCGACCGCTGCCGTGAGCAGCGGGCTCGGCATCGGCGCCCTCGCGCGGAGCCGGAGTATGCTCGGACTCGCGGCGCTGAGCGTGCTGTATCTCGTCGAATCGCAGCGGCGTGGCCGCAACCGCTACGAGGGACTCCCCGTGCGCCGGCGGCGCGAAGCGAGCCGGCGCGTCCGCGACATCACGAACGCCGAGTTGGTGATTTTCGGACACACGCACGTCGCGGAAGCGACGGCGGGTTATTTGAATCCCGGCTCGTTCACGTATCGCGGGGGCGAGCCGCGGCCCTACGCGTTCGTGGGGACGGACGGGGTGGCGGAGCGGAGATTCGTGGGCTGAGGACTACGGAGCGAACCCGCGTCTACTGCATGTAGACCCAGAGGTACCGATCGCCCGTAAGGTTCTGGCCGAAGCAGTTCGAGACTTCCCAGGGGCAGCTATTGTTGATGGTGAGGTTATTGGCTGCCTCATTGCATCCGCTCGGCCCGTACCACCAGGTCGTCGAGGAATCGGGAGTCACCGCCGCGTTCGCGTAGATCTCGTTGGTGCCGTCGGCAGGGAACGCAACGCCGTCCTGATCGAAAGCGCCGGTCACCGCGCCATCGAGCTCACTGCCCGACGGCAAGCCGTCGCGAAGGAGGTTCCCATTGACGGTGATGTACCGGTAATGGGTGGTGCTGTCACCACACGCCAACAGCAGTTGTTTGTAATCGGCGACCTTGCAGGCGCTGCCCCAACCCGTAGCAGGCAATTCGTCGCCCGCCTGGGTGTCGAGGTAGCCCTCGCACTGAGTCCAGCCGCTGAACGTGGGACCGAGCTTGCCCGCGAAGTTCGGCACGACATGCGTGACGCAAGCGGAATCGCAGCCGATACTGCCGTCACATTGCTCCACGCGCGGCACGTCGAAGGCCGACGCCGTCTGCGGGGAGAATGCATAGCTCGAATTGGTGAAGCAAAGGTCGACTCCGTTGCTCGACGCCTCTCCGTCGAAGTCGAACGGCGTCACCACGAGCGGAGCACCGTTCTGAAAGTTGAAGGTGAGGCGAGCCCAACCGACGACCGCCGGGTAGCTCGCGCCGGCGCGGAGCTCGAAAATATTTCCCACCGGCTGCACCGCTGCGAGGATGACCGGATCTTGAATCGTGAGTGTGACGATCGAGGAGTTGGCGCTGCACGTACACGCGCTCTGCGGAACAGCGGGCAGCTCGAGGCCGTTCAAATAATACGGCATGACTTCGCTCGCGGCCCCCCCGCCGCACCCCGACACGATGCCCAGGGATTCGATGGTGATCGAAATGAGGGTGTCGCCGTTGTTGGTGCCGTCGCCGCACTTGCGTGGAATCGAGAGCTTGCACGTCGAGTCGCACGCCGTGCACGTGGTGTCGTTGTAAGCGGGACACCCTTCCGTGTCCGTGTTTCCGTCGTCGCATTGCTCGTGTGACGACTGCCGCTTGCCGTCGCCGCAATACGTCGTCGTTCCGGCGGCGCGCTTGCATTGGTTCGTGCAGACGGTGCACGACGTCTTCCCGTAAGTGCACGCCGTCACGCCGTTGTTCGCGCCGAGATCGCAGAGCTCACCGGCGTCGAGGTGCCCGTCGCCGCAAGTATTCACCGGCGTCATCCCGCCCTCTCCGCCCGCGCCGCTTTCGCCGGCCGCGGCGCCGCTGCCGCTCGTGCCGCCGGTCGCCGCCGCTCCGCCTTCTCCAGCCTCACCCGCCTGGCCCGCTTCGCCCGCCTGGCCGCTCCGTCCACCCGTCGAGCCACGACCGCCGCGACCGCCACGGCCCCCGAGCCCACTCGTCCCGCCCGTCTCCATCACCCCCGCTTCGCCCGACGTGCCGCCCTTGCCCCCCGTCGCCGAACCGCCCGTCCCCTTACCCGCGGACGCACCGCCCGTCCCGGGGCTGTCCGTAAACGTATAGTCACCCTTGTCGGCGACGGTGCACGCCCAGGCACTGAGCACACCGACGCTCGCAGCCACTACCCGTCCGCGCTTGACCGTCCACATCGCATTCATAGGTTCAATCTTTCAGAACGATCGAAGCAGCTCAGAAGGAGCCGCTGGCAAAGAGTCCGCCGCCGTTCGACGCAACGACCGGTGTCAGCTCGAGGCGTGGAACGCTCGCCCGTTGCGCGGGCGCGCCGCTGTGGCCGCCCACGATGACGAGCGTCACGCCCGCGGCCGCGAGGACGGCGCCGCCGATCAAGAGCACGTCGGCGACGGTGGCGAGCGACGACGCGGAGTCGAAATCCTTCGCGGCCGCGGTCGGACACACCTTGTTCGCACACTGCTTCGTCGCGTCCGACGACTTACCCTTGGCCATAACCCCGGTGATCACGCCGCCGATGAGTGCGGCACCGCCGACACCCGCGGTCACGAAACCAACGGTGCGAAGGGGAGAGCCGCCGCTCTTTTTGGCGGCTGGCTCGGTCGGAGGCAGCGTGACGGGGCCGGGCGGCGGAGTCGTTGCGGGGGACGGAGTCGGCACGGGCGTGGCGGCGGGGACCGGCGCCGCAGCGTTGAACGCGAAGCGGTGTTCGAGCGTCTGCCCGGGCGTGATCGTCACTTCCCAACGCTGCTGTTTGCCGTCGGCGGTACTCGCCGTCAGCGTGTGGGTACCGGCGCGCAGACGGAGCTCGATGCCGGCGGCGTCGAGCTTATAGCTCTGCGGCGGCACGCTGCTGCCCGCGCGCGCATCGAGCAGGGTGGCATCGGCTGCGTCGGACCCGAGGCGAACGACCGACGTGTTGCCGGAGATGAGGAGCGAGTCGCGCTCCATCGCCTTGCGTTCCTCGGGGTCGATCTGCCTGCCGCCGCCCTTCAGGTAGTCCTGATAATCCTGCAGCGCCTCGCCGTCGCGCTCGAGCTTGAACGCACAAAGACCGAGGTTTCCCAGCACCTTCCAGCTGTGGCTGTTCTCCCAGGCGAGCTTGAACTGGTAGTAAGCGTCCTGGTAGTTCGGCGGCGTCGCCTGAATCAAGTCGACGCCGTTCTTGAAGTAGAGCTTGGCCTGGTCCGAGATCTTGTCCTCGGCGCGCGCGGTGTTCGGCAGGAGCAAGAGGGCGAAGAGGAACGCGACCTTGAGCCATCCCCGTCCGATGAGCTCGCAAAGCTTCGTCATCGCACGGCAGAGTGCCAGAACGCTCGGCCCTTGCCTATCCCTTCGCCGAGCGCGCTGCGCGGCAGAATGCTCGCGCGGGACGTCGGTCATTCACCTACATTTGTCTACGGGCGAATGACTTGAGTGCCCTTCGGCGGCGTGAAGGCGAACTCACCGGGCGGCGGTACTTTGTTCACTTCCGTGCTCGTGAAGTCGAAGCGGTTCTTGTTGCCCTGCGCGTCGAGGAGGAGCACGCGGCGAACCTGATACGTCGCCGCATCGACGTAGAGGAGCATCTTCTGATACGCGGGCGTCGCCTCGCGCGGTTCGCCCATCAACACCAACCCGCCTTCGAACTTGGCCTGGGTGGGATCGACCTTGGTGAGCTTGAACGACTGCTTGAGGCTGCCCGTGCCGACCAAGAACGCGAGCGCCGCCGGATACGGGCTCTTGTCGAGCGGCTGCTCGTACATCTGCTGGTTCTCTTTTTCGTAGATCCGGATGATCTTCCCGTCGGAAACGATGCGGTTGCCGTTGTTGGTGTAACGCCAGCTCATCTTCCCCGGCTTCTCGAGGATGACGGTGCCGACACCTTCCTTCGTCTTCTGGTACGTGGGGACCGTGTAGACCTGCTTGAAAGCGGCCTTGAACGTCTTCGTCTTGTCGTAGAACGCCTGAATGCGATCGGCGATTTGCTCGGCCGACAGGCTCGTGGGCGGAGCGCTCGGCGGTGGCGCGGCCGAGGCGTGCGGCGCAGCGGGTGCCGGCGCGGCGGGCGGCGGCGTGCCGGCCGAGGCCGACTGAGCGAGCGCGGCGCTTCCGAGAGCGGCTGCGAAGAGCGCGAGGAGGCGCGAGCGTTCGAACTTCATCTCGATTACCTAATACGCGTGGGGAGAGCGTGTTCTTACAGCTTGCGCTGCCGCTGGCAACCGCCGCTTCAGCGATGCTGGAATCGCCCGGCCGCGGTCACGCGCCGCAGCGCTTCGGCGAGCGGAGCCTGGCGCAGGTGCGTGAGCGCGAGGGCGAGCGCGTCCGCTGCATCGCTCGGGGGTGGGGCATCGAGAGACAACATCGCGCGCACGAGCAGCGCGACTTGGCGCTTATCGGCGGCGCCGTGTCCAGTGACCGTGCGCTTCACGCGGGCGGGGGCGTACTCGGCGACGTCGACGCCCGAGCGCGCACAGCAAAGCAGGACGACGCCGCGAGCGTGCCCGAGCTTCGCGGCGGCCTGGGCGTCCTTGTTGAAGAACAGCGTTTCCACCGAGCTGGCCTCGGGACGAAAGCGCTCGATGACTTCCGAAAGGCCAATCTCGATCAGGGTCAGTCGGTGGGCGAGCGGGCGCTCGGCCGGTAACGCGAGCACGCCGTGGCCGAGGTGACGCAGGCGGTTCCCCTCCCGCTGAACCACGCCCCAGCCGAGGCGCCGAGTGCCGGGGTCAACGCCGAGGACGATCACGCCCCAGGTCGTATCATGCCGCGGCCCGGATCGCCGAATGTTCCGCCGAAGGTCCGGCGGGCCGCGCGCTCGTTGCCCGGAAAACTCGACTACGATGCGCGCACTTGAGAGACCCTGATTTCATCGTCATCGGCTCGGGCCCGAACGGGCTCGTGGCTGCGAACGTGCTCGCGCGCCGCGGCTACCGCGTGCTCGTGCTCGAAGCCCACCCGCGGCGACCGGGCGGCGCCGTCGCTTCCGAAGAGCTCACCCGGCCCGGCTTCATCCACGACGTCGGCGCGGGCTTTTTCTCGTTCGGACGCTCGAGTCCGGCCTTTCGGGAGCTCGAGCTCGAGGCCGCGGGCCTGCGCTGGGTGAACGCGCATTTCGAGAGCTGCCATCCCGCGCTCGACGGCACCTACGCGTGTATCGCGCGTGATCCGCACGAGCAAGCCGCGCACTTCGGCTCCCCCGCGGACGGCGCCGCCTTCGCCGCGCTCGCGCGCTTCCATGCGGGGGTGGAGCGAAACCTGCTCGACGCTCTATTGCGGCCGTTCCCCGCGCTCTTGCCGCTCGTGAAGCTCGGCGTGCCCGCGCTCGCGCGGCTCGCCACGCTGCTGCTCCGGAGCAGCGGGGGACTCGCGCGGTCGCTCTTCGAGAGCGAGGCCGCTCGCCGCGTCATCCCGTCGCTCGGCTTGCACGTCGACGTGGGACCGGAAGATACGCTCGGCGCGCCGCTCGCTTACGTGCTCGGGCTCACGGCGACGACCGGCGGCTATGCGGTTCCGGTCGGCGGCGCGCGCGCTCTCACCAACACGCTCGTCACGATGCTCGAACAGCACGGCGGACACTTGATGCTCGGCGCCGAGGTCACGCGCGTCATCGTGCGGGGCGGGCGCGCCGAAGGCGTCGTCTTGGCGAACGGCGAGCAGATCCGGGCGCGGCTCGGGGTCCTCGCCGACACGTCGGCGCCCGGGCTTTACTTGGCGCTCCTCGAGCGCAAGGACGTGCCGCGCTGGGTGCGCCGGCGAATGCGGCGCTTCGAGCTCGGTTTCGGCACGTTCAAGCTCGATTGGGCGCTCTCGGCGCCGGTTCCCTGGCGGGTGGAAGCCGCGCGGCGGAGCGCCGTCGTGCACGCGGCCGAAAGTATCGACGACTTGACGCGTTTCGCACGGGAGGTGCGGAGCGGACGCGTCCCCGAGCAGCCGTACCTCGTGATCGGCCAGCACACGCTCGCCGATCCGTCGCGCGCGCCGGCCGGCGGCCACACGCTCTACGCGTACTCGCGCGTGCCGCCGTACTTGCCGGGCGGCTGGCACAAGGAAGCGGAGCGCTTCGCCGATCGCGTCGAAGAGCGCATCGAAGCCCTCGCGCCGGGTTTCCGCCAAACCATCCTCGCGCGGCATTACTTCGCGCCGTCCGAGCTCGAAGCGATGGACGCGAACCTCCTCGGCGGGGACCTCGGCGGCGGCTCGAACGCCTGGTACCACCAGCTCGTGTTTCGCCCCGTTTTTCCTTATTTCCGCTACCGCACGCCCGTGCGCGGGCTCTACCTGTGCTCGAGTTACGCGCACCCCGGCGCCGGCGTGCACGGCATGTGCGGGTTCAACGCCGCGCAGATCGCGGCGCGCGACGCGGCGTAGCCGTGACGCGCCTCGGCGCGCCCCAGGCTAAACCTTGAGGCTGAACGGCGTGAAGTTCGTCGAGCGGTCGTAAAAGTCCTCGTGCTCGGCGCGCTTGAAGAACGCGACGACGCGGTAGGTGATGGGCGTCGCGAGCACTTCCCAACCCACCTTGATGCAGTAGTTCGCGATCATGATCTTCACGAGCAACGAGTTCGGCATCCAGCTCTCCCCGTAGAAAGCGAGGGGGTAGAAGATGATCGAATCGACCGCCTCGCCCGCGATGGTGGACCCGATCGTGCGCGTCCAGAGCATGCGGCCCTCGGTCAAAATCTTGAGCTTCGCGAGCGTGAAGGAGTTCACGAATTCGCCGCAGAAGTAGGCGATGAGCGAGCCGAGCGCGATGCGCCAGGTGGACCCGAACGCCCACTCGAGCTGCGACTGATCGTGAAACTCCGAGGCCGACGGCAGCTCTACGATGACGAAACTCTGGAGCGACGCGTACGCGAGCGCCGCGAAGCCCGCCCACACCACGCGCCGCGAGCGCGCGTAGCCGTACACCTCGGTCAGCACGTCGCCGAACAGGTACGCGATGGGGAAGAACAGATTGCCCGCGCCGAACGCGAAGAGCTCCTTGCCGCCGAGCGAGACGTGCGTGACTTTACGTACGCCGATGACGTCGCTGCAGAGCAGCGAACAGACGAACGCCGCCATCACCAGGTCGTAATAACGATATTGACGCGGCAGCGTCGCCGCCGGTGGCTCGGTCATGTCGCTCATTTCTCCGCTTCCCACTTGCCCATGGCAGGGCTGTCGAGCACGCGGGGTCGCTTCTCGCCGCGCGCGATGCGCGCCAACAGCTCGTCGACGCACGAAAAGAGCATCGCATTGTCGCGCGGCAAGCGGCTCCCGCCGAGCGCGGCGCGGTACTCCGGGACGCGCTCGAGAAACGCAGCGATCGCGCGTCCGTCGAAGCGCGGCGCCCACGCGCCGAAGCCGAGCGCGGCGAGGTAGCGCGCGTTGAGCTCCTGTTCGAATTGCCCGGCGACGGGGATCGACAGCGTCGGAATACCGAGACACACGGCCTCGGCCAACAACGAAAACCCGCCGCCGCACACGACGGCGCGCGCCGTCGACAGATCATCCAAAAATTTCTGCTCCGAGAACGGGCAGAGCGTCACGTTGCCGTCGCTGCCCTCGCGTCCGAGCCCGTACACCCGAAAGCGGAACGGCAGCTGCTTCAACGCCGGCACGAGCGCCTGATTCGTCGTTTGCGTCTGGTAGACGAGCACGTGCTGTGCGGGCCGCCACTCGAGCCCGGCCACCTCCGGCCGCAAGATCGGCGGAATCAGCGTCGTGTGCTTCTTCTTCACGGGGGGAAAGAAGAAGCTCGTCACGAGGTAGTGATACGCCTTCGGCACCTTCATCTTGACCGCGAGCTTCGCTAGCTCGAAATCGAAGCCCTTGGCGCGCACGAGCCCGCGGTCGTGGCGGCAGCGGTTGATGATCTGCATGTTGTCGATGCTGATCACCGGCACGCCGTGTCGCGTCCCGTAAAGCGCCGCCCAGGATTCGAAGTCGCTGATCACGACGTCGGGCCGAAAGCCCGACTCGGCCACGCGCCGGTAGACCTCGACGTTCTGCTTGATGCCCTTCGGCGCGCTCTTCAGATTCGAGAAGACGCTCTGGGTGCGATCGAGCGCGTTCCCGAAGTACTGCAGCGTGAGCCCGTGGATCTCCTCCAGCTGCACGTTCGGATACTGCGCGAGCTTCTGCAGCAAGAAGCCGTGCGCGCGGCCGGAGACGACGATGCGGATCTCGTGCCCAGCGCGCGCCAGGTGCTCGACCACGACGCGGCTCCGCGTGGCGTGACCCATGCCCTCCCCGACGACTCCGTATAAGACGCGCAAAATGGGGCCCTTTGGCCGCACATTCGCATCGAACGCGCGCCTCTGGAAGGGTGACCGCGCGCCGTCGAGCTGCTAGCCTCGGTTCCGCATGTCATCGGCCGTCTCGGCGCCCGAGCTCGACGGCCGCCAGCGCCGTCACCTCCGCGCCCTCGGACATCACAAAAAAGCCATCGTCCAAGTGGGCGATCAGGGCCTCTCCCCGGGGCTCGTCCAGGCAGTCGACCTCGCCCTCACGACGCACGAGCTCGTGAAGGTCAAAGTCGGCGGCGACGCGCCCGTGCCGCCGGCCGAGCTCGGCCCGGAGCTCGCGCGCGAAACGCGGTCGGCGCTCGCGCAAGTCATCGGCCGCACCCTGCTGCTTTATCGCCCCCACCCGCAGAAGCCGCGCATCGTATTGCCCAAAAAGGGCGCTGTCGTTGGTGGTGGGCACGACGACGAGCCCGCCGAGGACGAGGAGTTAGAAGAGTGACCCACCCCTTTCCGGTCAAGCGCGTTCAAGCCGAAGGCAACCTCGCGTGGCTCGATCTCGAAATGACCGGGCTCGACGCGCAGCGCGACGTCATCCTCCAGGCGGCGCTCGTCATCACCAACGCCGAGCTCCAGGTGCTCGAGGAGTTCTCCGTCGACATCTGGCAACCCGAGCAGGAGCTCGCGAAGATGACGCCCTTCGTGCGTGACATGCACGAAAAGTCGGGGCTCCTCGCGCGGCTCCGAAGCTCGAAAATCGACAACTTTGCCGCCGAGCAACGCCTGCTCGAGCGCGTCACCGGACACTGCCCGTACCCCGCCGTTCTCTGTGGCAACACCATCGGCCAGGACAAGCGCTTCATCGAGAGCCGCATGCCCGGGTTCGCCGGTTACCTTTCCTACCGCACGATCGACGTGAGCAGCATCAAGCTCCTCGCGAAAGCGTGGTACGGCGCGGGCGCCGTCTTCGACAAGCCGAAGGATCGCGAGCACGATGCGCTCTTCGACGTGAGGAACTCGATTGCGGAGCTCGGCCACTACAAAAAAACGATCTTTCGCTGAGCTCGGCGCTGCATGCGCCTGCCTCGCGACGTGCGCTCTTACCGCGTGCGACTCGACGCCGCGTGCGCGCCCGAGGCCCGCGGCGACCGCGACCGCCGAGCCCGGCGCCGCCGCGAGCGCCGTGGCCGGCACCGGCGACGCCGCACCCACGCTGACTGCCGAGGGCGTGCTCGCGGAGGTGCAGCGGCTCGGCGGCAAAGGCACGCTCGTCAATGCTTGGGCCAGCTGGTGCGGGCCCTGCAAGCACGAAATTCCGATGCTCGCTCGCCTCGCGAAGGATCTCGGGCCGCAGGGCGTCCACATCCTGCTCGTCTCCCTCGACGAGCCGGGCGACCACGAAAAGGCCGTCACCTTCTTGCAGGAGCGCGGCATCACCCTGCCGCTGCGCTTCGCCGCGCGCCCGCTCGGCCTCTTCAAGCAGGGCATGAACCCGCGCTGGCCGGGCATGTTGCCGGCGAGCTTCCTCTTCGACGCGAGCGGCAAGCTCCGTTACTACTGGGGCGGCGAAGCGTTCGAGGAGGAGCTCACGCCCGTGCTCGCCGCGCTCGTCGCCGGCAAGACGATCGAAGGCGAAGCCGACGCCAAGGTCGCGCCCGAAGGCGAAGTACACTGAAGCTACCGTAACGAACGATGTCGCTGTCGAAGCCCGCAGCGGCCTTCCCCCGCTCGACCGGCGAGCCTCGCCGGGCCGTGATCCACGCCGAGGCGCTCGCTTGGCTCGCCGCGCATCGAGCGGAGCCGCACACGAGCGTCATCACGTCCCTGCCCGACGTCTCCGAGCTCGCCGAATGTGACTTTGCGGCGTGGCGCAGCTGGTTTCTCGCCGCGGTCGGGGCCGTGCTCGCTTGGCTGCCCGACGACGGCGTCGCCATCTTCTTCCAGACGGACGTCCTCTCGCGCGGTGTCTGGATCGACAAGAGCTTTCTGGTGCTCTCCGCCGCGGAGCAGAGCGGGCATCATCTCGTGTGGCACAAGATCGTCTGCCGCACGCCGCCGGGCTCGCTGAAGGCGGGACGAGCCGGCTACTCGCATCTCTTGTGTCTCGCGCGTGAGCCGCGGCCGGCGTTTCGGCATCCGCTGCCCGATGTGCTGCCGGAGGCCGGTTTCGAGCCGTCGCAAAAAGCGATGGGGGTCCTGGCGTGTGCGCTCGCGGTGCGCTTCGTGCTCGCTGAAACGACGGCCCGCACCATCGTCGATCCCTTTTGCGGCCGGGGCACCGCGCTCGCCGTGGCGAACGCGTTCGGGCTCGACGCGCTGGGCGTCGAGCAGAGCGCGCGCTGCTGTCGCGAGGCACGCACGCTCAACGTCAGCGTGAGCGACGCTGGTTCGCCCTAGTGCTGTGTCCCCAAAATTGCGATGCAATTCTTGGGAGCGTGGCTGCGCCACGCAGCGCTGCTCCGCAGCGCTCGCACTAGCTCGTTTCTGGGGCGTGCCCGCCCCCGCGCCCGCTTTGCCGGCGCGCCCCCTCACGCGCTTCGCGCGTGCCTACACCCAAGCTCGCTTGGGTGTATCGAAACAGGAAAGTACCGACGGGACAGGCCACGCCAAAAGCTAGTGAATTTTGCGGGCCTCACCCAAGTGGGGCTCCAAAATTCACGATCGATGCAGGTGGTCCCCGGTGTAGTTGCCGCCTCGAATGCATCGTTACTTACGGGACGCGGCACTAGCCCTCAGGCGACGATCGCCGTATCCGGATACTCCGCGGGCGCCAAAATGCGATCGACGACGTCCGACCACGAAAGAAAGCGGCGCGGGCTCGGCCGCTCCGCGGCGAGCGCCGCGCGGATCGCCGCGGCGATGGATACGCGATCACCCGGAACGTAACCGAAACGGCCCGCGTGGTCGCCGACGGCGACGGCAGGGCACACCGCCGGGACGCCGAAGAACTCGTACTGCGTCATCTTGAGCGACGTATCGCAGAGGTACTCCGAGACCCCTTCGCGTTGATACGGCGCGACGCCGAAGCTCGCAAAGCGAATGTAATTCAAGGTCTCGGCGAACGGCATCTCGCCGTAAAGCCGGATGTTCGGCGCCCGCAGGCCGCGCGCGTTCCGACCCGCACCGATGACGTGAAACGTCACCTCCGAAAATTCGCGCGACGCGAGCTCGAAGAAGCTGCGGTCGAACAACATGGAGCCCACCGAGACGGCGTGGAGCCCCGGTCCGAACGGCGTTTTTACGGCGAGCTCGGCGCTCGGCGCGTGAAAGCCGTGTGGGACGTAGTAGGAACGCTCGGTTCCGAGCTCTCGAGCCATGCGGCGCGACGGCATGATCACGGCGTCCAAACGCGCGCGGCTGCGTTCGAGCGCGCGCCCCACGAACGGATCGACGCCGATCGTGTCGAGCAGATCGGAGGCCAGATAAATCCGCCGCGACGCGGGGCTCACCTGCTCGGCGAGCTCGAAGAAAATGGGCGCCATGCCCGACTCGAAGATGATGTTGTCGCTCTCGGCCATCCAGCGCTCGAGCACCTTCGGAACCCTGCGCGCGTAGCGCTCGAACAAAGCATTCGAGACGCCGCGAAGCCCCGGGCGATTGAGATTCACCGGGTGCCAGAGCGTACGCCAGAGATAACAGTCCACGTCGCCGCTCCGTTCGACGCGATTGCCGCGCCGCGCGAGCGACGTCCTCGGATCTCCCTGCAGGAACGAGAGCGGGCTGAACCCGATCGAGAAGAACTTGGTGGGCCCGCGCTTCGCGAGCTCATCGGCGATGAAGTGCAGATTCACGCGCCGGCGGCTGCGGTAGTCGTGACCGGCGATGACGAGAGAGCGCGGCTGCGTCATGCCCACTCATATACGCGACGCACACGGAAACGCGGCGAGGCGTGTTGCCTCGAGCTCGTGACACTCCTGCTACCCCCGCGACGGAGTCAGCGCTTGCGGGCGAGGAGCAAGCCGTCCCCGATCGGGACCAGCGCGGCGCTGACGCGCGGATCGCTGCACACGCGCGCGTTGACCTCGCGAATGGCGCTCGTGGACGCGCTCTCGTCCTTCGGGTCGGCGACGCGCCCGTCCCAGAGCGCATTGTCGAAGGCGATGAGGCCACCCTGGCGCACGAGCTCCACGGCGCGCTCGTAATAGGTGAGGCTCGATTCCTTGTCGGCGTCGAAAAAGGCCAAATCGAAGCGTCCCTTTTCGCCCGCCGCGACGAGCGACGCGAGCGTGTCGACGCCCGGGCCGAGCTTGAGCTCGACCTTGTCGGCGACGCCGGCCTCCGCCCAATAGCGGCGCGCGACGCTCGTCCACTCGTCGCTCACGTCACAGGCGACGATGCGGCCGTCGGCCGGCAGCGCGAGCGCGACGGACAGCGAGCTATAGCCCGTGAACACGCCGACCTCGAGGTAGCGCTTCACGCCGAGGAGCTCGACGAGAAAGCTCATGAAGCGCCCTTGCTCGGGCGAAATCTGCATGTTCGCTTCAGCGAGCTCGGCCGTCTCCGCGCGCAAGCGCGCCAGCAGCGGCGCTTCGTGCACCGTCACGTCGAGCAGGTAGCGCCAGACCTCGTCCTTGAGCCCGATGCTGTGCGTCGACATGCGCTACCCCTCTGGGCGGAACTCCGCCGGCGCCGAAGAGCCCTCGCCGAAAAAGAACTTCTCACACTCGTTCATCCAGAGCTTTTGGCCGCTCTCGCTCGTGAGATCGAGCCGGTACTCGTTGATGAGCATCTTCGAGTGCTCGAGCCACTCACGCCACGCTTGCGCCGAGACGTTGTCGTAGATGCGCTGACCGAACTCCCCCTTGAACGGGGGCTTCTCGAGCCCTTCAGCCTGGTGTCCGAGCTTGATGCATTGAACTGTGTGGGCCATCGAAATTCGCGCGGAGCTTACACCCGAGATGCGGGTGAGCAAGCTCGGGCTCAGGCCGGGTTCGTCGGCTTCTTCGGCGGGGTCGGCTTCTTGTTGTCGTCGGCCTTGGGCTTGTCGTCGTGCTTTTCGTCCTGGGCGCCCTTTTCACCACCGCAGAGGGGGGTGACCGATGCGAACGAGGGAGCCGTGACGGCGATGCCGGCCGCAACGAGGGAGAGACGAAGCAGGCTTTGCGTCTTCTTCATGGGAAAGCGATCTTGGTCTCCCGCCCAAAGCCGTCAAGCGCCCCGACACGGCGCGCGAGACGGCGCGAGGCAGAACGCGACGTTCACGCGGTCGTGACTTTGGCGGCGCGGGTGATCGCCTCTCGAACGAAAGCGAGCGCGGGATCGTCGTGGGTCGCGTCGCGCCAAAGAAGCTCGACGGGCGAGGAGCCGAGCGGGAGCGGCACGGGCGCGGTGCGAAGCGCCGGCCGCAACGCGACGATCGCGCGGGCCGTCATGAGCGGCACCGTCGCGACGAGCGCGCTTCCCGCGACGACGCCGCCGATGCCCTCGAACGACGGCAGCGAGAGCCGCACCCGCCGCCGCACCCCGAGCGCGTCCTCGATGATGCCGCGCGTGTCCGCGTTGTACGAGACGACGACGTGCTCGGCGGCGAGGTACGTTTCCCGCGTGGGGCGCGCGCCGAAGCGGGCGTGGCGCGGGTCGAACAGACACACGAAATTGCCGAGATACAAGCGCTTGCGGCGCACGTCGGCGGGGAGCTCGTCCGCGACCGTGACCGCGAGATCCACGCGCGAGCTCGCGAGCGCTTCGGCCACGTTCCGGAACTGGACCGGGACGACGACGAGCGTCATGTGGGGCGCCTGGTGCATCAGGTCGCGCAAGAGCGCCCCGAGCAACCAGGATTCGGTTTGATCCGCGAGACCGACGCGCACGCTGCGCACGGACGTTTGCGGGTCGAAGTCGCCTGACGAACGCGCGGCGTCGAGCAGGGCGTGGAGGTGCGGCCGGACCTCGCCGAAGAGCTTGCGGCCGCGCGCCGTGAGCACGACGCCGCGGCCCGCGCGCGTGAAGAGTGGCGACCCGAGCGCGCGCGTGAGGCGCCGGAGCGCCGCGCTGACGGCGGGTTGCGTGAGGTACAGGCGTGAGGCCGCTCGAGTCACGCTGCCCGTCTCGGCGACGAGCAAAAAGACGCGCAAGAGGTTCAAATCGAAGGCGAGCTCCTGCTCCGTTCCGGCGGCTTTCATGCGACGGCGCGATTATAAACAAGCTTTATAATAGGCAGGAATACTATTCACTGGTGTTAGCAGTAGCGCGGGCGCAGATTCCTCTCTGCGAGGAGGCTCTCACATGGAAACAGTAGCCAAAAAGTCGGAAATTCGTCGTCTGGGCAAGACAGGTCCGGAAGTGCTCCGGCTCGGCATCGGCTGCATGGGCTTCGGCGGCTGGTACGGGCAGGCGGACGAGCGCGAAGGCATTCGCATGCTTCACGCGGCGCTCGAGCGCGGCGCGACGCTGTTCGACACCGGTGACTTCTACGGCATGGGCGCGAGCGAAATGGTGGTCGGCAAGGCCATCGCCGGTCGGCGAGACAAGGTCGTGGTTTCGGTGAAGTTCGGAGCCATGCGCGGTCCGGACAACGCGTGGCTCGGTCTGGATACGCGGCCGCAAGCGGTGAAAAACTTCGCGTCGTACAGCTTGAAGCGGCTCGGCGTGGAGGTCATCGACATTTATCGCCCGTCGCGACTCGATCCCAACGTGCCGATCGAAGACACCATTGGCGCCGTCGCGGACTTGATCAAGTCCGGGCACGTGCGGCACATCGGACTTTCGGAAGTCGGACCCGACACGATTCGACGCGCTGCGGCCGTGCACCCGATTGCCGATCTCCAGATCGAATACTCGCTCGCGAGCCACGGCGCGGAGACGCACATTTTCCCGGTACTGCGCGAGCTCGGCATCGGCGCCACGCTCTACGGCGTGTATTCGCGCGGGCTTTTGACGGGACGAAAGCCACAGGGCAAGGGTGATTTGCGCGCGCATCTGCCGCGCTTCACGGCGCAACATCGCGAGTCGAACGACGCCGTCGTGGAGAAGCTTTCGGCGTTCGCCGCGGAACGGAAGCGCAGCGTCGCCGAAATCGCGCTCGGCTGGGTTTTCGCGCGGCAGCCGGACTTTCACCCGGTGGTCGGCATGAAGACGGTAGCGCAACTCGACGAAGCGTTCGTCGCCCTCGAGCACCCGCTCTCGGCCGCCGACGTGAGCGCGCTCGACGCGCTCGTGCCACCCGGCTCGTTCGCCGGGGAGCGCTACGGTGAAGAACAATTGCGGCAGCTCGACAGCGAGAAGAAGCCGAGCGCTTGACGGCACCCGCCGCACGTGAGGGCTCGCGCGTGGGACTAGCCATCCGCGACACCCGGCACTAAACGTTCGAGCCATGAAGCTCAAACGGTGGCAACGGACGGCGCTGTGGGTCATCGGGACGCTGTTCGTCGTCCTGCTCGTCGCCAAGCACTTCTTGCTGGACAACCCCGCGGCGCCGGGACCGGATTACGTCATCGACCTCGCCGCGCTCCACCGCGCGGCGGCGGCGTCGCCCGGCGCGTTGCCCGATCACATCGAAGTCGAAAAGGTCGCCGACTTCGGCTTCCCGCGCACCCTCGTCGTCGCGGGCGACGGCTTCAGCATGCACAAGATGGTGCTCTTGGCGCATCGCGTGGTGTGGCCCGATCACACGTTGATGATCGATACGGCCATGTCCCCGGCCGCGGGCGGCTCGCTCCCGGGCGCGAAGTTCGACCCCGCGGCGTTTCAACGCGTCGAAAAGGCCATGCTGCAGGCGAAGGACATCGTGTTTTCGCACGAGCACGTCGACCACGTGGGCGGCGTCTCCGCGGCACCGGATTTCGGCGCCATCGCGAAGCAGACGCACCTGACGCGCGAGCAGCTCGGTAGCCCCAAGCTCGAACGCAAAGACTTCCCGCCGGGCACACTCGATCGGCTCCAGCCGCTCGACTATACGGGACTCTACGCGGTTGCACCGGGCGTCGTGCTGCAGAAGGCGCCGGGCCACTCGCCCGGCAGCCAGCTGATTTACGTCGAGCTCGCGAACGGCGCACGCTACGTCTTCGTGGGCGACATCGCGTGGACGAAGGACAACATCACGCTCCGGCGCGGGCGGCCGGGCATTGCGACGCTCTTGATGAGCGAGGATCGACCCGCCGTGGCGGCGCAGTTGCGCGCGCTCGCGGCGTTGCCGAAAGACGTGCATATCGTCGTGGCGCACGACCCGGTGGCGCTCGAGAGTGATTTGAAGGCGGGGGTTTATCGGCGGGGGTTTAGTGGGATTTAGCTGGCCCCCCCCATGGCTCGGTGAACCCTGAGCTCGTCCCCTAGCGCGGCGGCGTGTTTGCGCTCGCATCCGACTCCGCCCGCCGCTCATCGACGTACGGCTGCTCTACCCGAATCACGTAGCGCTGCGCCCCGCGCCAAAATTCGCCTTCCAGCACCGCGGCGTGGTGCGCGCGCGCGACGAGTACGGCTTGGATCACGGCGCCCGTGGCCGTTACCGGTGGCCCCAACGCGCGCGTGAGGACGTCGCCGTCTTGCAGGCCGATGCCGAGCGCGCCGACGCCGGTGAGCCGTAACCCCGCGGGGCGCGCGCCGTTCGCCGCGACGAACACGCCGCGCGGGCGTGCGCCGGCGTTCGCGAGGCCGAGCACGGCTTTTTGCGACACGAAGACGACCGGAGTCGCGCTCGGACGCGCCTTCTTCGTATTACTTCGATGCTTGTTCCGCGCCGTGGCGGGTTCGGCGAGCAGCTCGTATTGCGCCGGAATTACTGCGAGCTCGGGCGCGAGCTCCGGCGGCGGCTCGGCCGTTGCCGGAACCCTGACGAGCACCGCGACCGCCGAGAGCGCGCTCGCCGCGTCCGCTCCCGCGCGCTCGGCCGCTCGCGCGCTCGTCCACGCGGCGAGCGCGAAGACGAACGGAGTCGGAAGCAGCGGGAGCAGGCGACGCAGCACGCACCCTCAGAATAACACGCCGTACCGCGCCGGCCCCTCCCATGGCGCGCGCAGCCGCAGGCGAGCACGACATCGGGGAGGCGGCAGCGGCACGCCGAGGAGGCGCAGCCGACGAACGTGCCGCGGGGTGGGCAGCTACGTCAGCGAACGCGCCAGTTACCCTGGAACGTTCGCCCGATTTCGTCGAGTGTCGTGTCCGTGACGATAAGCTCGGGGCGGGCGTTGCGGCAGTAGACGATGCTGTTTTGGCGGAAGGTGCGGCCGAAGCCGATCGCTTCGTCGCGCGGGATGCCGATGGCGAGCCACGCTGGCTCACGCCACGGGCCTTCGGGCTCCTCGTCGTAGCCGACGCACTGCTCGACGCGATAGCAGCCGAGCACGAGCAGATCGCGCAGAACCTGCTGCCGCGACTCGTTCACGCGCCGGGGCAGCGGCATGCTGCGCGGGTTATAGGCGGTGATGAGCGCGAAATCCATGCGTAGGATGGCCGGCAGCTGCGCGGCGTCCTTCACGACCTCGCCGTCGATGGAGACGCGCACGACGCCCGTCTCGAGCGGGAGCTCGTAGATGGTACCGAAGTAGGAACGAAGGAGGTTCTGGTCCACGGGGGCCCGTCCATTAGCACGGAACGGCCGGGGCTTGCCGCAGCAGGAACCAGCGGATTAAGGCTTGAACCGATACCCCACGCCGCGCACCGTGACGAGATGCAGGGGCTCGGCCGGATCCTTTTCGAGCTTCGAGCGAAGCTGAAGCACGAAGTTGTCGATGGTGCGCAAGGTAACGTGGTGGCCGGGGCCCCACACGCGCTCGAGCAGCTCCTCGCGCGTCAACGCGCGGTCGTTCGCTTCGATCAGGCACCAGAGCACGTCGAACTCCGTGGCCGTGAGCTCCACGAGCTCTCCGTCGCGCCGCACCTCGCGCGAACGCGGATTAACCTCGAGATCCGCCGCGCGAAGCGGCTGCTCGCCGCGGCGCTTCACGATGCCGTCGCGGCGCAGCACCGCTTTGACGCGCGCGAGGAGCTCGGCGAGGCCGAAAGGCTTCGTGATGTAGTCCTCGGCGCCGAGCTCGAGGCCCATCACCTTGTCCATCTCCTCACCGCGCGCGCTCAGCATGATGACGGGCACGTATTGACCCTTGGCGCGCAGCGCCCGCACCATCTCGAAGCCGTTCATGCGCGGCAGCATCACGTCGAGCACGATGAGGTCGAAGCCGCCGCCGAGCGCGGCGTTCAAGCCGTCCTCGCCGTCGTTCGCCACGGTGACGCGGTACCCCTCGGCCTCGAGGTTCATCTGTAGGCCGAGCGTGATGCTCTCGTCGTCTTCGACGATCAGAATTTTGGGTCTCGGCTCCGACATCGCGTGGCCAAGCAAGTCTACCGGGGCTCAGGCCAACGTCGACGGCGCAATGCTCTCGCGCGCGGCGGGTCGTTCGGACCCGGCGAGGGGCGCCGACGGCAAAACCAGCGAAAAAGTGCTGCCGCGGCCGGCTTCGCTCACGAGCTCGACCCGGCCGCGGTGCGCTTTCATCACGTGTTTTACGATCGCGAGCCCGAGGCCGGAACCCTCGCGCTCGCGCGAGAGGCGGTCGTCCAAGCGGTAGAACTTCTGGAAAATGCGCGTGTGCTCGGCTTGCGGAATGCCCTGCCCGTTGTCCTTCACGGTGACGGTCACGTCGCGAGCGCCCTGCACGTACGCGACCTCGATGCGCGGCGGGTCGCCGCCGTACTTGTACGCGTTCGTGAGCAGGTTCAGGAGCGCGTCGCTCATGGCGCCGCGATCGGCGCGCACGAGCAGCGACTCCGGGGGGAGCTCCGTGACGAGCTCGACGTGACGGTGCAAGCGCATGGGCTCGAACGCTTCCAGTGCGGTGACCATGATGGAGCGCAAATCCGTATCCTTGAGCACGAACTCGCGACCGCCGCTCTCCATGCGGCCCCAGTCGAGCAAGCGTTCGATCAGCTCTTGTAAGCGCGTGCTCTCTTTCGACAAGCCCTCGATGCACTTTTGAGCCGCGGCTTCGTCCCCGCGTCGCAGCGCCAGCGTTTCGGCGAACAGGCGAATGGACGTGAGCGGCGTCCTGAGCTCGTGTGAAACCTTGGAGACGAAGTCGCTCTGGAGCGCCGACAGATTCGCCTCGCGCCGCACGAACACCCACACGAGCACGACGCCCGTGACGGCGGCCCCCGAGAGCGCGAGCACGAGAATACCCATGAGGATATTGACCGCCGCTTCACCGATGAAGAGCAGCACCACGCCGAGCGCGAGCAGGAGCGACGTCGGCACCACCACGAGCGCGACGAGCAAGCTCACGATGCGGCGATAGCCGAGGGCCGACGGATCGCGTGACGCCATGCTCTCGCGCTCGAGTTTGCCACGACTTTTGCCGAAGCGGGACCGAGCGGCGACGCCTGCGCTAGGCTCCGCGCATGGTGCGGAACGCAGGGCTCTCTGGCCTGACGCTGCTCGCGCTTGCATGCGCGAGCTCGTTCGAGGCGTGCGGGGGGCTCAGCGTCGAGCGGGTCGACCGCGAGCCGGGCGAGAGCGGCGGCTCGGCAACGGTCGGCAACGGAGGCACCGGAGTGGGAGTTGGGTCCGGCGGTGCGACCGGTGCGTCGACTGCTGCCAGCGCCGGGGGCACCCGCGGCTCGAGCACGGAGGAGTTCGGCGGCGTCGGCGCCGAGCCCGAGGTCGCCTGTGAAAAGCACCGAGCGGGGAGCGTTTGCATCGTCGGTACGGAGACGGCGACGTTCGACGAGGCCGTGCACCCCGGAGACGCCTTCTACGTCGGGGTGACTCCGGTCGGCTGCTACTCGGACACTTGTACCGTTTGGGCGCAAGACGTCTGCCGGTTGGACGCGTCGAACGGCGACTATTTCGCGAGCGTCGGATTTTGCAGCTATTCGGTGCCCCCGAGGATCCCGCCGTGCGACGAGACCTGCTGGGATGAGATCACGTACTGCACGTCGAGCGTCCGGCTCACGGCGGGCCACCACGTGCTCTGGTACGGGACGCAACACGTCGACTTCGACGTGCCGAGCGTCTTCTCTCACCGCTCGCTCTGCACGGAATGACGCGAGGTTCGGTGAGCGCCGCGCGCTACGTCGCTTTGCGGAGCGCCTCGATCTGCTGCTCCCAATTCTTGCCGTCGAAGAGCCGCGCCTCGAGCGCGTTCGCATCGACGCCGGCGAGGCAGCGCACGTTCACGTCCACCTTGTCGGGGTGCGAGCGCGGCGAGTAAAACGGGTGGACGCCGCAGTGACGGCAAAACGTGTGCTTGGCGACACCCGTATTGAAGCGGTACGTCGTGAGCGCGTCCTCACCCGAGCGGAGCTCGAAGGCGGCGGGCTCGACGATCACGTGCAAAAAGCCCTTTTTCTCGCAGATGGAGCAATTGCACACGACCGCGGTGGCCAGATCCGCGCGCACGCGGAACGTCACGCGCCCGCAGTGACAGCTTCCTTCGTAGCTACGCATCGCGCCTTTTTAGCACGAAGGTAGCTTCGCGAGCGCTCAGCGCGGCTCGGGCACACAGCAGCCCGTAATGCAGTAGAAGCCTCGCGCGCAGGGCGCGATCGCGTTCACGTCGCAGGACTTGAGCCCGTCACAGCCCGCCGAGCCGTTCATGCAGCTCGGCAGGGGTTCGGGACGTCCGACGCAGCTCTCGCAGTCGTCGCAAGGGTTCGAGCACGACGGCACTTGCGTGCACGGCGGGCACGCGCTCGGGTCGCCGAGCGTGGCGCTGGTGCATTCGCTCGCACCGCCGGCGAGCGAGACGTAGTGCCGACTGTTGGCCGGGATTTCACAGCAACCGAAGCAATCGCAGCCGTTCGGCGTGAGCGGCCCGCACGCGCTCGCGCACGCCGGAGCTTGCGCGGCGCCGAGCTCGACGCAGGTCCCGCCACCGGAAATGGTCGCCGCCTCGTCGTAAGCGCAGCTCGCCAAGCCGCTCGGCGGATAATCGGGCGCCACCGAGAGGGGATCGCAGCGGTAGCTGAAGCGGCAGCCGTCGTTGCCGGCGCCGTTACCGTTGTCGAAGAAGCAGTCCTCCGTGCACTTGTCTGCGCCCGCGCCGGGCAAGTCCACGTCGAAGCTCCGCTCGCTATTGTCGCAAGGACCAGTGCACTCGGGATCGGCGGCGTCGAGCTTGCCGTCGCCGTCGTTGTCCGTGCAGTCGCCGCACTCGTAGAGCTTGCCGTGACACGCCACGGGCACGCAGCCGGCCTCGCTTGCGCCGGCGGCGCCGCCCTCGCCGGCCGTCGCGACGACGCCACCGGTCCCTGCGTAGCCAGCGCTCGCGCCCGCACCCCCGCTACCGGCGCGGGCGGCGGCGCCATCGGAGCCGAGCTCGATGTCGCGCGAGCACGCCGCCGCGGCGAACGCAGCCAGTGCCGCGAACCCGAGCGTGAAGCGCGCCGCCCCGAGCGCCCCCGTCATGGCAAGCTCGTGTTCAGCTTCTTTCTGTAGGCCGAGTTCGGGTAGCGCCGAGCGAAGGCAGCGGCCCTTTGCGCGGCGTCGTCCGTACGACCGAGACGTTTGAGCGCTTCGATGGCAATCACCTCGCGCTCCTGAGCTAGCACGCCCGCCGGAAAGTGGGCACGATGTTGCTCGGTGAGCGCGAGTGCGCGCGCGGGATCGGCAGAAAGCGCGGTGCGCGCGCGCTCGAGCAGTTGGGCCTCCGTCTCCGCCGGCCGCGTCGAGGCGGCGTTCGGGCGGGAGGACGAGCTCGCGCTCGGCGCGCTCGAACCGAGCGGCACGGCGCTACCGTTCGCGGCGGCGTCGCCGGCGACGGGAGCGCTCATGACCGGGGGAACGACCGACGGCGCCGGGGAAACCTCGGGCGGTGCGGGCACGCTGTCCGGCACGTCCGGCGGGCGCGGCGTGTGTGGCCCGAAATTCAGCGCGAAGAACACGGCGGAGCCCGCGACGAGGACGCCGAGCGCCGCGAGCTTGCCGACGGTGGCCCAACCCGGCCAGGCGGACCCGCCGGCCGGCGACTCGAGCACGGGACCGAGCCGCGCAGCGAGGCGCCGGAGGTCGCCGTCGCTCGGCAAATCCTTCGTGCCCGCCGCGAAGAGGCGTGCGAGCTCGGGCGGAACGTCAGCGCCACCGTCTCGAAAACGAACGGGCTCGCTCATCGCTCGCTCCCCTGTTCACGAGCGGCCGTGAGTACTTCGAGCATGCGGGCGCGCGCGGCGTGCAGACGCGAA
This sequence comes from Polyangiaceae bacterium, assembly GCA_025936045.1. Lineage (GTDB taxonomy): Bacteria > Myxococcota_A > Polyangia > Polyangiales > Polyangiaceae > PMG-095. The sequence continues at coordinate 46,140 of JAICUB010000031.1, forward strand.
TACGCGGTCTGCAGCGGACACCCGACGACTTCAGCGACCTCTTTCATGGTGAGGCCTTCGAGCTCGTAAAGGACGAGCACGGTGCGCTTGTCGTCGTCGAGCTCGGCGAGCAACGCTTGAAGCTCCGCGCGCGCTTCGACGCGCGCGTCCGGTCCGAAGCTGCCGCTCGCCGCCAGGTGCTCCCCGGGCTCGGCGTGCGCGCGTTCGTTGCGGACGTGCGCGCGGCGCCGGTGATCCGAGGCGACGCGCAAGCAGATGCCGTAAAGCCAAGTCTTGAGCGACGAGCGTCCCTCGAATTCGCCGAGCTTTCTGTGCACCACCACGAAGACCTCTTGGCAGAGGTCCGGAACGTCGGCCTCGGAGATGCCGAGATGCCGGAAGGTGCGCCAAACGTAACCTGCGTGTTCATCGAAGACCTCACGGACCGTGGAAGCGGCTCCGGGTTTCAACAAGGTCAGTGGGAACACGGCGTTGTGATTATCAAAGGGCGAGCACCAAACCCGCCGTGGCGGCTCCCGTTACCGGGCTTGCCTGGAAAATTCTGCGCTGCTCGCCGCTCGGACCGCGCGAAAAATAACTATCGCGGGTGAGCGGGGCTTCCGCGCCGAGCTCGAGTGCGACGCCGAGGGGGGGCGCGAACCAGAAGGCGGCATCAGCGGAAACACCGAGAGCGTAATAGAGCTCATCGCTCCGCTCCGTCTCCTGAAATCCGAAGCCGCGCGCGGCCACTCGGCCGACGCGCTGACCAACGCAGCCCAAAAGCCTAAGCCGCGTGGCGACATGTTCGAGCGGGCAGAGCTCGAGACCCACCGCTATCAGCGAAAACCTGCCGCCCCGATCGGCCGAGGGTGCGTGCGCGTCCCCTGGAAAAAAGATCTGCGGGCGCAGGCGCAGCTCGACGAAATGGGGCGGGCGCACGCCGAACGTCAGTGACGGACCGAGCGGCAACCCCGGCAGCGCGCCCGCGAGGATGCCGACGCCGGCTCCGAGCTCGAACCGAAACGGCTCGCGTGGCGCGAACGTGTCGGGGGGGATTTCGATGGGCGTGGGCTTGGCGATTGGCTGCGGCGACGGCGCCGTCGCCGGCGCCGTCGGTTCCGTGCCGGACGCTTTCGTTCCGCTCTTGGCCGCCAGCACGGCGTCATGTGCCTCGGGCGAATCGACGAGTAGCGCGACGACGAGCACGAGCGACTCGTCGAGCGAGGAACAGTGCGGCGCGCGCGTGTCGAGCTCGCGAGCACCGAGCTCGGCGCCGTCGGGGCCGCGCAAGACGAGCTTTGCCGACCAGGTGCTGCCCGCGTCACGCGCCAGTGTTACGTCGATACGCACATCGGCGGAGCCCGCGTCGACGAACACGTGCCGGTGGAGACGCCGCTCGACCGCACGCCCGACGGCGCGCTCGCGAATGCAGGCCTCGGTGCCGGCTCCGCGCGTGACGTCGAGCGTCACGCGCGGCTCATCGTCGAGCGCGTGCCCCGTGCGCGCCCAAAGCACGACACCGAGAGCGAAGCCGAGCCCGCGCCGCATGGCGCGACCAGCTTATCAGCGCACGAGCACGGTACAGCAACCGAGCGAGCAGTAGAGCCCCGCCGGGCATGCCGGGAGGCCGGCACCGCAGACTTGCTGGCCGCCGTCGCACGAATAGCTCGGGGGTGGAGGCGGGGGCGGGCTGCCGCCGGTGCCGCCCATCGCGTCGGAGCCGCCGGTGCCGCCCGTCGCGTCGGAGCCGCCGGTGCCGCCCGTCGCGTCGGAGCCGCCGGTCCCACTCGTGCCGCCCGTACCCGTATCGGGGGGCGTGCAGCTCGCGGGGAGATCGGCCGCGGTCTTGCCGGGGCAGAGCTCACACTCGCCGCAAGGATTCTGGCAGAGGGCGCTCTTCGAGCAGCGCGGACACGCCTTCTCGTCGGAGATGTTTGCGAGCGAACAGGTCGACGCCTCGTAAATATCGACGGTCGAACCGTCGGCCACTTGAATGGTGCAGCAGCCGAAGCAGTCGCAACCGTTCGGCGCCGCGGCGCCGCACTTGTCGAGACACTGCTGCGTCACGGTGCACTGCGGGTCATCCGGCGCGAGTTCGCCCGTGAGACAGGTCGTCGGGTAGCGACAGCCGTCGTCGCCCGCGCCCGAGTTGCCGTCGAAGAAGCAGTCCTGCCACTTAGGATCGCTATTGTCGCCGGGGATCCCGGTGGCGAAGGAACCTTCGTCGTTGTCCCACGGACCCGCGCATTCGGGGTCGAGTCCGTCGATCAAGCCGTCGCCGTCGTTGTCGATGCCGTCGCTGCATTGAGTCGAGCCGAGTGGAGGCAGACTCGGGTAGCCCCCGGTAGCGCTGTCACCGGCGATGCCCGACGTGCCGCCCGTCAAGCCGTCGCCTGCTCCCGCCGCGTCCGTGCCGCCCGTTGCGCCGCTGCCGTTCGTCGCGCCGCTGCCGCTCGTTGCGCCGCTCCCGCTCGTCGAACCGCCCTTGCCGCTCGTGGTGCCGCCCGTGTTACCGGTGGTTCCACCGGTGCTCACCGAGCCGTCCGCGCCTTGACCAGCTTCGGCTCCGCTGCCGTGCGGCGGGTTGCTCGCATCGCTGTGCGAGTTTCCGCTGCAAGCGACCGAAGCAGCCGCCGCGAGAGCGAAGAGCGACGTGAAAGCGAGCGCGCGCGCGTGCTGTCGCGAGCGCGAGACGTAGCGAGAGGTGAGAGTCATCGCTCGGTCAGTGGTCAGCCCGGAGCGCTTTTATCAACTCGACGCTAATCGGCCAGCCGACCTCTCGTCGGCCATGAATATTTCTTACGCCGCTCACCCGGTGTGCGCCGATGTCGGATAAGGTGCGCCGCGTAGGAGATACCAATGAAGCATTTGAAAGCACTCGGTTTAGTGTGTGCGGGGGCAGCAATGGTCGGGTGCGCCTCGGCGGGTCCGAACTCGGACAAACCGGAAGATCGTACGACTTCGGACGCCATCATTCGGCCCACGACGACCGGTGGCCGCGATCAGGTCGTGATGATCTACGCGGAGGTCGTCCGGCCCAACGGCACCATCGGCACTATCTCCTGCTCGGGCAGCTACTTCGCTCCGCGCGTGGTGCTCACGGCCGCACACTGTCTGACCAACGTCTTCGCGGACATGGTGTTCGTCTACTTCGGCGACGACTTCCCGACCGACTTCGCCGCGGAGGTAACGCAGCAGAGCACGCTGCTCAGCGTGCCGCCCCCCGGGCAGCCGTCGCACTTCTCCAAGGCGGACTCGTGGGAAATCAATCCCGCGTACGACGCGAACCTCAATTATCCCGACATGGGCGTGATCTACCTCGATCGCAAGCTGCCGTTCGATCCGCTGCCGCTCTACCGCTCGCGACTCGACAATAGCTGGCTCAACAAAACCGTGACGATCACCGGCTGGGGCGGCAACACGGCGCCGACGCCGACGACGACGTCGGGGTCGAAGGTCGAGCGCACGGGCACGACGAAGTTTTTGGGTTCACCGACTGCGGCCGACTACCACGCCGATGATCCGAACCTCGGCATGCTGAACGCCACCGCGCGCAACAACAGCTTCAAGCTCGACGGCCACGCGCCGAACTCGAACCCGTGCTTCGGTGACTCGGGCGGCCCGACGATCATCAACCAGTACGGTCAGGATTACATCGCGGGGGTCGGCTACTGGGTCGGCCTTTCCTGCGAGGATTACAGCATCTTCACGCGCCTCGATCCGTTCTTGCCGTTCCTCGACGAGGCGTACAAGAAGGGCGGACAAGAGACGCTCATCCCGGCACTCGACTGCGTCGCACCGAACCCGCTCGGCGGATACACCGCGTACTTCGACTACGACAACAAGAACGGCGTCGCGATCACGCTCCCGTACGGCGCGAAGAACTCGCTCGCGCTCGACACCACGAGCAACCGCCCGACGCGGTTCACGACCGGAGAGCACGACTTCGTCTTCGGCGTGGACTTCGCTCAGACCCAGACGCTCAACTGGACGCTCGCTCCCGACAACAGCCCGCGAACGAGCATCAACGTGACGAAGAACTCGCGCGCGTGCGGAGCCGACGAGGCGCCGCTCGTCGCGTGCGGCAACGCTTGCCGCGCTCAGGAGAAGTCGGGCTGCACCGACATGCTCGGCTACCTCGACTGCATGGAGAACTGCACGGCGACGAACGAGTTCTTCGTCGAGCAGTATTCGATGTGCGTCGACGAGTACGCGACGTACAATAACTGCCTCGGCACGGTGGCGCCCGGCGTGAGCAACTGGATTTGCCAGGACGGTTTCATCCCGGACGCGGACGCGTGCTTCGACCAGGAGAACGCGCTCATCGACTGCATCTACGGCGGCTGAGCGCACCTAAAAGACGAGCGCCCCGCAGGCTTCGACCACGCGTCGGGCCCGCGGGGCGCAGCGTTTCAACCGCCGAGCTCGACGAGCGCGCGCAGGATCTCGGCGACGGCCGTCGCTTGCGCCGGACACGCGCGCCGCCGAAACGGCGCGTCACCGTCCGAGAGCTGCGCGAGCTGGCCGAAGAGCGGAGCGCTGTCGATCACCTGCTCGAGCAGTCGTACGAGCTCGTCCGAGCCTTGCGGCTCGTCGCCCCACAAGTGGTGCGCGGCACGCACGTAGTAGCCGAGGAGGTGCGTCCAGGCGGTGCCCTGGTGGTAAGCAAACTCGCGCTCGGCGACGTTGCCGCCGAAGTGCCCCATGTACAGCCGATCCTGCGGCGAGAGGCTCCGCACGCCTTGCGTCGTGAGTAGCTCCGACCGCACGCGGGACAAGATCGCTTCGGCTTGCCAGTCGTCGAACAGCGCCGGATCGATCGCGAGCGCGATGAGCGCGTTCGGGCGCACGCTTTGGTCCGCCCACGCGTCCGCGCGGTCGCGCGCCTCGCTCACGCAATCGTACGGGTAGTCGGTGTCGACGCACCAGAAGCGGCTCCGAAATACGGCGCGCACGCGGTTGGCCGCTTCGCCCGCTCGCGCGGCGAGCGCGTCGTATCCGTAAAAGTTCGCGAGGGTGGTGAGCAGTTCTGCGCCACGAGCGAAGAGCGCCTGGTGCTCGATGGCGATGCCGCTGCGCGCCGTGACGGGCTTGCCGTCGACCTGAGCGTCCATCCACGTGAGCGCGACGCCGGGCTCTTGCGTCACCAACAAGCCGTCAGCCGACTGCCAAACGAGCTTTTGCCTCGGGCCCGTGAAACGCAGGAACGCACGCGCCAGCGCCGGAAATACTCGGTCCACCATGAACGGGTGGCGCGGTCCGAGGCGAGCCAGGAAGAGCCGCGCCGTCTCGAACAACCAGAGCGTCGCGTCCGGAAGCGAGCGCGCCCGCTGAGCTCCGGGACTCGGTACGACGGCGGGCAGCAGGCCGCCACGCTGGTGGCGCAGGAGCTCTGCGAGCAGCTTCTCGGCGCGGTCGTATTGCTCTCGCGCGAAAAATAGGCCCGGCAGCGCGATCAGCCAGTCGCGCACGAAGAGCTGATGGCTCGGGTAGCCCGCGGCGACGCTCGGCGGGCTGACCGCGTCCAGACAGAACTGCTCGGCGGCGACCGCGAGCACGCGCACGGCGTTCGAGCGCTTCGGGCCGAGATCCCGAGCGCGCAGGAATTCGACCGCTTCTTCGACGATCTCGGCGGGACGCCCTTGGAGGGGCGAACCGACGGAGACGGCGACATGGCACGTCTTGCCCGGCTCGAGCACGAGCTCGAATACGCCCGGCGTCCACATGTCCTCCTGAAAGGCGAGTCCGTCGGCGCGATCCTCGAGGTACTCGAAGCGCCGCCACCAGTCGGGCGATCCCATGAACATGCCCTCGTGCGTGAAATGCACGGAGGGCAACGCGGGAACCGGCTTGAGCTCCACTGCGCCCGGCCGCAGCGTGACGACCTGCATCATCCCGCCGTGCTCGTTCATGAGCGAGTCGATCGGCCGGAGCGGCATCAGCGGGCGGATGCTGATCTTGGCGGGAGTGCGGCCGTACCAGGTGTAGCTCCAGACGGATTCATTTCGCCCGCGCGCGAGGCAGAGCGTGCGTTCGAGCGTGTGGGCGCCGAGCCGGTAGGTCCAACGCGGGATCGGATCCATCGCGAAGTACTCGAGCAGGCGGTAACCGAGCGTCGGGGCGACGTTCGGGAATTGGTGGGTCGAAAGCCGGTAGGTCCGTCGATCGTCCTCGACGTGCACCGTGGTCTCGCCGTGACTCACGATGACGTGCCGGCCGAGCGGCGGCTCGAGCATGGCCACGAACGCGCCGTGGTGGCGCCGCATGTGCATGAGCGGCACCGTGCTCATCGCGTAGGCGCCCGCACCGTTCGTGTGCAGCCATTCGCGCTCGCCGGGCGCGAGCTCACCGCCGAGCTGCACGATGGGCCAGGGGCCGCTGCGTGAGGGCTTCCAGCCGCTCTTCTCGCGACCGGCCTTCACGCGCTCCTCCGCAAGAGCTCCGCGTCGGCGGCGCGCCGGAGCGCCTCACGCGGGGCTGCGACGCCGAGCCAGAGCTCGAAGGCGAGCGCCGCCTGCCCGACGAGCATCCCGAGCCCGCCGCGCGCGACCGCGCCGTGCGCGCGTGCCTCGCGCAGAAACTCGGTGTCCGCCGGATTGTAGACGAGATCGTAGGCGACGGCGCCCGGCTGCAGGCGGCTCCAGGGCACGACCCGCGCCACGTCGCCGCCGGGCTCCGCGCCGTGCATGCCCGCGCTCGTGGCCTGCACGATGACGTTCGCCGTCGCGGCGAAAACTGCGAGCTCTGACGCGGCGCCCGGCCACGCGAGCAAGCGCGCGCCGAGACGCGTGAGCTCCGCCGCGAGCGGCCAGGCGCTTCGGTCCGCCGTCGGCGCGAAACGCCGCGCCGACACGCCGATCGTGCGCGCGCCGAGCCGAGAGAGCGCCGCGACGGCCGCGAGTGTCGCCCCGCCGCTCCCTAGCACGAGCCCCGACGCCGGCGCGGAAATGAGCTCACCAATGTCGCCGGCGAGCGCGGGGACGTCGGTGTTGTGCGCGATGATCGCGCCGTCCGGAGCGCGCACGAGCACGTTGGCCGCCCCGACCACGGCCGCGCTCGCGTCCGCCCGATCCGCGCGCGCGAGCGCCTCGCGCTTCCACGGGATCGTGACGTTCGCCCCGGCGATCGAGCCGCGACGGAGCTCGGTGAAGGCGCCGTCGAGCGCGGGCAGATCCGGGACGTCGAGGAGCTCGTAGCGGTGCGGGAAGCCGAGCGCGGCATACGCCGCCTGGTGGATCACCGGGGAGAGCGAGTGGGCGACCGGATGCCCGAAGAGGACGAAACGGCGGCTCACGATTCAGCCGGCTCGAGGGGGATGGCGCTCGGCGCCGCGACGTCGCGCACCTCGCTCACGCGTGCCGCGAACTCACCGCGGCCGAGCCGACCGAAGACGCCGTCTCCCGGCCTGACTTCGGCGGCGCTGCGCAGCGCGCGGCCGTCGGCTTTGGTGGCGATCGCGTACCCGCGCGCGAGCACCGTGAGCGGTGAGAGCGCGTCGAGCCGTCCCGCGCGCTCGGCGAGCTCGGCGCGGAGCCGCTCGAGCCGGCGCGCCTGGGCGGCTTCGAGCCGCACGGCGAGCGGCCCGAGCTCCGTGCGCGCCCGACCAATCACGTTTTGCGGGTGCCGGCTCGCGAGCCTTCGCTCGAGCGACGCCGCGCGGGCTCTTCGCGTTTGGAGCCGCCGCTCGAGCTTTCGGCGCAGCCGGTCACGCAGCTCGTCGAGATCCTGCTGGCGCTGGATCAGGACGAAGCGCGGATCGTCGAGCTCGGCGCGGAGGTGCGAGAAGCGGGCGCGCGCGAGCTCGAGCCGGGAGCGCTGGGCGCGGAGCAGCGCGAGCTTCTGCCGCGCGAGCGCGTCGTGACGCGCGCGGCCGTCGGGCACGACGAGCTCGGCGGCCTGGGAGGGCGTCGCCGCGCGCAGGTCGGCAGCGAGATCGGTGAGCGTCACGTCGGTCTCGTGGCCGACGGCGCTCACGACGGGGACGCCGAAGCGCGCCACGCGCCTGACGACGCGCTCGTCGTTGAAGGCCTGCAAATCCTCGCCCGAGCCGCCGCCGCGCCCGACGATCGCGACGTCGAGGCCCGGATAGCGCTCGAGCAAATCGAGCGCGGCGACGATGCTCTCCGCGGCGCCGTCGCCCTGCACCTGCGCGGGCGCGAGAACCAGCCGCACGCGACCGCGCCGAAACGCGACCGTGCGAACGTCGTGAAAAGCGGCGCCGTGCGCGCTCGTGACGACACCGACGACGTGCGGATCGAGCGGCAGCGGCCGCTTGCGTTCCGGGGCGAACAAGCCCTCCCCCAGGAGCCGCTGCTTGAGCGCCTCGAGCGCCTCGAGGAGAGCTCCCTTGCCGGCCGGCCGCGCGAAATTGCCCACGAGCTGCAAGCGGCCGCGCGGCGCCCACACCGTCGCGCGACCCCAGAGCTGGAGCCGCACGCCCTCGACGAGGTGCTTCTTCGCGCGTTGCGCGTCGAAGCGATACATCACGCAATCGATGATCGCGTCCTCGCGCTCGTCCTTCAAACAGAAATACGCGTGCCCGCTCGCCGCCTGCTTGAGCGACGTGACTTCACCCTCGACCCAGAAGGTCCCCGTCGCCGCTTCAGCGGCGCGACGGAGCCGGCGATCGAGCTCGGCCACGGTGACGACTTCGGCCCCGCTCACGGCGCGCGTGAATACCACGATGGCCCCGGCCGGCGCGTCATCGTTGCGTCGGGTCGGCACCCCGTTCCGCAACTGCCCGGAATTTTTGTACTTATTAAGCGGTCGCTCGCGCGCACCGGCGCGGTGTTCGCGCACGGCGCGAGGCATCGGCTTCGCGGGTACGCTGGCGCTCGCCATGTTCAAGAAGGTTCTCGTTGCGAACCGCGGTGAGATCGCCGTGCGCGTGATGCGTACGCTGCGCGAGCTCGGGGTCGCGAGCGTGGCAGTGTACACGGACGCGGATCGGGCGTCCCTGCACGTACGTTACGCGGACGAAGCGGTGGCGCTCGGTGCGGATCCGCGCGCGTATCTGGACGCCGAGCGGCTCGTCTCGACGGCGAAGCAGTGCGGCGCCGACGCGCTCCACCCGGGTTACGGCTTCTTGTCGGAAAATCCCGATTTTGCGGAGCTCGCCGAGACGCGCGGCGTGACCTTCGTCGGACCGCCGCCGAGCGCAATTCGCGCGATGGGGTCGAAGCAGCGCGCCCGAGCCGCGATGGCCGCCGCGGGCGTACCGATCGTGCCGGGCGGCGGCGCCGGCACGCTCGAAGAAGCGAAGGCGACCGCCGCACGCGTCGGCTATCCGGTGATGGTCAAGGCGACCGACGGCGGCGGCGGCAAGGGCATGCGCCTCTGCGCGCGCGAAGAAGAGCTCGCTTCCGCGCTCGAGCGCACGCGGAGTGAAGCGGAAAAGGCTTTCGGCAGCGGCGACGTGTACATCGAAAAAGCGCTCGTCGAACCGCGCCACGTCGAGGTGCAGGTACTAGGCGATCGCGACGGCAACCTCGTGCACCTCTTCGAGCGCGACTGCTCGCTCCAGCGCCGCCATCAGAAAATCGTGGAAGAGACGCCGTGTCCGGTGCTCGACGCCGCCACGCGCGACGCGCTCTGCGGCGTCGCCGTACGGGGCGCGCGCTCGCTCGGCTATCATTCGGCGGGCACCTTCGAATTCCTGCTCGATCGCAGCGGTAGCTTCTATTTCCTCGAGATGAACACGCGTCTGCAGGTCGAGCACCCCGTCACCGAGCTCGTCACCGGGACCGATCTCGTGCGCGAGATGCTGTGCGTGGCCGCGGGCGAGCCGCTCACGCTCGAGCCGAGCGCGCGTGGAGTCGCGATCGAGGCGCGGCTCTGCGCTGAAGATCCGGCGCGCGGCTTCGTGCCGAGCCCGGGCACCATCGAACGGCTCGTCACGGCCGCGGGGCCCGGGGTGCGCGTGGACAGCGGCGTGTACGAGGGCGCGAGCGTGAGCCCGCACTACGATCCGCTGCTCGCGAAGCTTTCCGTGTGGGCGCCCACGCGCGAACGGGCGCTCGCGCGGCTACTCCGCGCGCTCGGCGAGTGCACCGTCGTCGGCATCGCGACGAACCTCGCGTTTCTGGAGCGGCTCCTCGCCACGCCCGAAGTCGCCGCGGGCGCTTACGACACCGGCTTCGTCGAGCGCCACGCCGCGGAGCTCAGCGCGCCGCTCGCGGACGCGAACGACGACGCGTTCGTGGCTGCCGCGGCCGTGAGCGCGCACCTCGACGCCGCGCACGGCCGGGCGAACGGACGCGCCGGAGCGTCCGCGGAAAACGACGCGCTCGCGCCGTGGGTCGCCGTCGAACGCGCCGAGCGGCTCGGACGCTAGCGTCAGATTTTCCGAAACTCTTCGACGAATTCCCAGTCCGCGATGAGCTGCTTCTTCAGAAGCACCTCGAGCAACGCGGCGAACAGTGGCTCCCAGCGCGGCTCGTCGCCGAGGATCTCGCTCGCGTCCGCGCCGTGGGAGACCGCGCGCAGCGCCGCGACGAGGTCGCGCGCCGTGAGCGCGCCCCCGGATTCGTCCGGATCGCGCCTTTTGGGCTTCGGCGGCGGTTCGCCCTCTTTGGGCGGCCGCGAGGTCCGCGCGGGCAAATTCACCTTGGTCCCGTCGAGCAGCGTGAGGGTGACCATGCGCCGGCTGCGGCGCGCGGGAGCGGGCATCGAGACTTCGCGCGCTTCGATCGTCGGCGAGTCGTCGGGCGGCAGTGAATCGAACTCGCTCGGCGGCAGCGACGACGGTTGGACGCTCGGCGGGTTCGGCGTGATGCGCACCGCTTGGACCTCGATCGGCGTGAACTTCGGCGCGTACGGCGCGCGCGGCACGACGTCGGGCGGCGGGGCGGGCGCGGCGCTCGGCGAAGGCGGCTTGAGCGAGGGCGCGTGCGCGACGTCGTCGTCGCCGAGCATCTCACCTTCGTCACCGCCCGTGGAGTAGTACGCGCGGATGGCGGAGCGGATGTCGGACGGCGGCGCGATCATGGTTCGCACCGGGAGGCCGGCGAACTCGCCGATGGCGAGCACGGCCGCCTCGTTCGTGGGGTCGTCCATCGCGATGTACAGCGTCTCGCCCTGGCCGCGCACACGCCGCACGAAGATGGGAATGAGGCAGTGCTGCTCCGCGAGCTCCTCCGGCACCAAGTCGAGGAGCTGGCGGGAAAAATCGATGTGGTAAAGCGAGACCCACGGGACGCTGAGCTGCTGGCTCAGGATCTGCGTGAGCTGCGTTTCGGTGACGAGCCCGCGCTCGACGAGGAGCTTGCCGAGGCGCCGCCCGTCCTCTTGCTGGATGGCGAGGACGGCCTCGAGCTGCTCGCGGGTGATGATGTGGGCGCTCACGAGGAGCTCGCCCAGACGGACGCGGGCGGACATGCTGATCGAGAAAGCTACAGCATTTCCGCCCGAGCGAGGGGACGCCTTTCGCATGGCGGGCGGTGCCTTATAGAATACCCTTCTTCTAAAGCACGTGACGAGCGAGGACGCCGCCTCCAGGATCTGCCCCCATTGCGGGTCGAGCTGCGCCGCCGAGCACCAGTACTGCCCGACGTGCGGCTTCCCCGTCGCCAACGTGGCGGTGAACTCGGCCGACAAGTTCATCGGCAAAACTCTGCCGGGCGGTCATCACATCCTGGACCTCATCAGCGTCGGCGGGATGGGGCGCGTCTACCGCGCCCAGCAGAGCGCGCTCGGCCGCACGGTCGCGGTCAAGATCATCCACCCGCACCTCCTCTCGGATGAAAATTCCGCGCTCCGCTTCATGACGGAGGCGCGCGCGGCGAGCCAGCTGAACCACCCGAACTCCGTCTCCGTCTTCGACTTCGGCCGCACCGAGGACGGCCAGCCGTACCTCGTGATGGAGTTCCTGCGCGGGAAGGATCTCGCGCGCGTCGCGTACGAAGAGGGCCCGCTGCCCTTCGGGCGCATCGTCGACACGCTGCGCCAGGTGCTCGCCGCGCTCGGTGAAGCGCACGATCTCGGCATCGTGCACCGCGACCTCAAGCCGGAGAACGTGATTTTGGAGCCGCTCCGGCGCGGCGGCGACTTCGTCAAGGTCGTGGACTTCGGCCTCGCAAAGCTCCGCGCCGACACGCAGACGCCGAGCGTGACGAGCCCCGGCATCGTCTGCGGCACGCCCGACTACATGGCGCCCGAGCAGGGGCGCGGCGACGCCATCGACGGGCGAAGCGACCTCTACTCGGTGGGCGTCATCCTGTTCCAGCTCCTCACGGGACGCCTGCCGTTCGAGGCGGACACGCCGACGCAGGTCGTGATGATGCACCTCACGCTCCCGGTGCCCGATCCGCGCCAGGTCGCGCCCGAGCGGGTGATTCCGGAGCCGCTCGTCGCCGTGGTTTTCCGGGCGATGGCCAAGGACGCGCGGGACCGGTACCAGGACGCGAGCGAGTTTGCCGAAGGGCTCAGGCAAGCCCTCGCCATCATCGAGACCAACCCGCCGGCGCCGACCGGTTGGGAAAATCGGCTGAGCGTGCCGCCCGCGGGCGTCATGAGCTGCCCGGCCTGCGGCCTGGTCGTCGCATGCACCAAGTTCTGCGGCGAGTGCGGCGCGCGGCTCTCCCTCCGGAGCGGCGCCCCGGATCCGGGCCTCAGTCTGTTCCCGCTCGCCCTCGCCGGGCGCGACGACGATCTTGCCTGGCTCGAGGATCGGCGCGAGAGCGCGCGGGGCCGGCTCGTGGCCGCACGGCTCGTAGGCGAGCCCGGGTCGGGACGGACTCGGCTCCTGCAAGAGCTGTCCCGCTTCGGCGAGATGGACGGCGACTTGGTGGTGCACGCCGGACCCGATTCGCACTTGGCGGAGGTGCCGCACCACGCACTCCGCGAGCTCTTCGTTGCGCTCACGGGCCGGAGCGCCGAGGAGCTCTCGCGCAGCAGCGCCGCGGGCGCGCCCACTGCCGCGCTCCAGGGTCTCGCCGACGCGTTCACCGACACGCCGCGCGACGACGGCCGGAGCGCCGCCGATCAACGCCGCGCGCGCGCCGATTCCTTGCGCTGGGCCCTCGACGTGGCGACGCAGCGCGCGGCCTCGGGCCGCGTCATCGTGTGCGTCGACGAGCTCAATCGCATCGACGCGCTCAGCGCGACTGCCGTCGCGGATCTCGTCGCCGAGCCGCCGCGCGGAGCGTCGGTGCTGGTGCTCGGCACGCACACTCCGGGCTTCGAACCCGGCTGGAGCGCGGAAACGGGCGCGCGCCTCATCGGCGGGCTCGCATTCGGCGCCGTGCTCGGCTTGCTGCGCTCGCACCCGGCGGGGGAGCGCGTACACATCGACGAAAGCGCGCGCGGCTTCTTCCCGCTGTACGTGGAGCAGGTGCTTCGCTACTCGATCGAAGGCGGCAGCGATCCGCCCGGCCGCCTCGCCGATCTCGTGGCGCTCCGCGTCGACACGCTCGCGCCGAACGCGCGCCGCGCGCTCCAGCTGCTCGCCGTGGTCGGTGACGGCACCGAAAAAGCGGTGCTCGCGGACCTCCTGCCGAGCCCGGACGGCCTCGAGCCGACGCTCGAGGAGCTCGTGCGCGCCGGCATGATCGAGCGCAGCCAAGCCGGCACCTATTCGACGGCTCACCCGCTCATCCGCGACATCGCGCTCGCCGGCATCCCGGCCGCCGTGCGGCGCGAGCTCCATCACCGCGTGCTCCGGGCCGCCGACGTCCTCCACACGCCGCTCGAGGCGCGCGCGCAGCACGCCTACTACGCGCACGATTCGTTTCAGGCGCTGCTCTTGCTCGAGCAGGTGGCCGACCGAGCGTCGTTACGCGGCGATCCGGAGACGGAAGTGCTCGCGCTCCGGCGCGGGCTCGAGATGGCGCGCGAGGAGATTTCGCGCGGTGAGCTCGACGATCCGCTGCGCGCCATGCTCATCTTCAGCCGCAAGCTCGGCGCCGCGCTCGCGCGCCTCGGCAACTTCGCCGACGCCGAGGGCGTCCTGCGCGAAGCGCTCGATCTCGCCGGGCCGAGCGGCACCGACCGCGCGCGTGTCCTGAGCTCGCTCGCCGTGGTCGCCCACGGCCGCCAGCGCTCGAAAGAAGCGGTCGGCTACATCGACCAAGCCATCGAGCTCGCTCAGCGCCTCGGCGACATGGACCTCGCCGCGACGTTCAGCGACACGCGACGGCAGTGGGTGGCCTGAGCTGGTTCAGCTGGCCTTCGTCGCCGCGGTGAGGGCGCACGCTTGAGCCGCTAGGCGGCCCCGCGTCGCCGGCGCCTGAGCACCGCCGCGAACGCGAGGCCGAGCGCGGCCGCGAGGTAGCCGCCGCCGCCGGTTTCGGCGCCGACGAGGCGGCAGTCGCAGTGGCCGTGCTCGACCGGCGGGCACTTCGGGCAGTGGGGGCAACCCTCGCCGCCGCCGCCGTGGCCCGCGAGCGTTTCGACGGCGCTGACCTGCGTGCGCACCTTGGCGCTGCTCTCGCTCTGCATGTGGATGCGGAACCAGTCGGCGCTGAGCTGCTGCACGACGACTCCGGGCGCCCCGGCGAACGCCTTGGTGAAACCGTAGAGCAAGCCGTCGTGGCTGAAGTGGTAGCCGAACGGCGCCATCGGCACGAGCACGCGGTTCGTCTTCCCGTTCGCGACGAACGTCTTGCCGCTATCGACGTAGACGCGCACGCGGTACGTCGGCCACACGGCGTCGAGGAGCTGCTCCTTGCCCATGGCGAGGACGTTGCTCACCGGCAAGCCGTTCGACAGCTTCAACCGGCTCGTCGCGATGCTGTTGGCGAGCTCCACGGTGGGATTGCCCGCTATGTTCACGGCGGCCGGCGCGGCACCACCGAGCTTCACCGGCGCTCTTTTGACGGCCGTCGCCTTCGGGCTCGCGGGCGCAACTGCCGTGGCCTTCGGGGTCGCGGGCGCCCTGCCCGCCGAGCCTTTCTTCAAAATCTGGCCGCCGTCGGGGTTCGGAGTGCGGCCGGGCACCGTCGGAACGAACGGCGGATTTTCCGCGAAGCGGCGCGCGAAGGCGAGCTCCTGCGAGTTCAGGGCGAACGCCTTCTGCGCGGGCGGCGGCAGGTTGTGCTCCTCCACGTAGAAGTAGACGTCCCGATCCTTCGCCTCACCGAGCAGGTTCTTCACCCCTTCGAGCGAGATCGTCGCCGGGACGTCGCTCGTCGAGAGGTTCTCGTAGTTCATGTTGCGGTAGACCGCGTTGTTGCGCACCTTGAACGGCGCAGGGCTACCGGCTCCCGGTGAAGGCTGGCCGAGCTCCACGAGCATGCACTGATGCGCCTGAGTCTCGTCGACGAGCTTCGGGCAATACGCGTCGGCGCCGACTTTACTGCACTTGTAGTCGAGGGTGACGGCCGAGACGGCGCCCGTGGCGACGGGCGTGAGCCAATGCCAGCCGTTCGCCGTAAGATCACTGGTCGCTGCGTTGAAGATGTCGGTGCCCGTCGGTGACGGCGGAGCCGTGACCTCGCGCCAGCGCCCGAATTGCCAGGCCTGAGAGCCCCAATCGGCGATGCGGAAGCGCGCGCGCACCGCGAAGTCCGCGATGCCGGCGGTATTGTCGACGTTCTTCGCCGTCGCGCGGAAGACGTTCGTGCCGTCACTCACCGTGCACTGGCCGGTGCCGCCCGGGCCTGCGCAGATCGTGTTCGTGAGCGAGCCGGGCGTCGTCGTGCCGGCGGTGCCCGTCCACACGCCGATGTCGTCCGCGGCGAGCGTGATGCCGGCGGTGCAAGCCGTGCCGGGCTCCTGGTAGTTCACCCAGTTGCTGGTCGCGTCCGGGATGGCGCTGTCGCCGACCTTGTCGGTCTCCGTGGAGAGGCGCGGGCGCGCGTTGCCGACGAGCACGTCACCCGTGCTTTGGTGGATCGTGGCGCCGAAGAAGAACTTGGTGTTGCCGGCGGTGTTGAGGCCGGTCGGACCCAGATCGAGACGAACGGTGACCGCCCAGCGCGGGCTCTTCAAGACGGGGCGATCGAAGACCGCGCCCTTGAACCACGCGGGCGCGACGGCGTTCGCGATGCCCCAGGAGCCGGCGGTCCCGGTCACCGAATGCCAGACGCTCAGCGCGATCGGCGAGAATTCACGCGGTAACGGCGAGTCCGCCGCGACGACGGCGGGCGGCGGCGGCGGCGCGGGCGGGTTGATCTGCGTTCCGCTGAAGTCGGGGGCAATCTTGAAGGCGTACGCGCCGGCGGCGCTGCCCTCGCTCACGCCGAGGTACACGAAGTCGTCCGTCGTAGGGCCGGTGTCGTCGACCTCGATTTGGTACGACACGTAGACGACCTTCCCGTCGGCGACGACGCGCACGCCGGCGTCGTCCGCCGCGGCCGGTGGCGTGCCGGAGGTCGGAATGAACGTCAAAAAATCGAGCGGCGCGCCCGACCAACGTGGGTCGTGGAGCTCGGGGCGCCAGAAGCCGTCGCCGTTGAAGTCCTCCCACTCGGGGGGACCGGACAGCGCCGGAAGAGCGACGGGCCCGAGCGCACATTCCTGCGCTTCGCTCGCCGCGCCGTAAGCCATCACTCCCGCGAACGCCGTGGCCGCCAAACCCAAAGTCAGCTTCCTACTCATCTTGTCCCTACCGTTCGTGGCTATTCGCAAGGAAGAGCGCGCCCGCACTCACTGCGTGTCTTCGATCCTCAGGTACACCGCGATTTGGGTGCTGTAACTGCCCGCCGACGCCCCCGAAACCGGCAACGTCGGAAACCCGTTCGTGAACGACACCGACGTACCCGAAATCTGCGTGCCCGTGACCGTGCCCGAGCTGGCGTCGATCGACGCCGTCGCGTTCAACATGACGGCGATCCAGTAAGCTTTGCCGGAGGCGAGCGCCGCGCTCGGCGATGCGGCTTGCTCCTTGATGCCACCGCCCGAGGGGAACGGGATGTTGCCCGACTCGGCGAGACTCGGACCCGTCGGGACGCCGTTGTCGGGGTCGTCCGCATAAAGCGCGAGCTTGGCCGTGGCGCCGCTCGAAGGCACGACGATGCCGAAATTGACGAGCGTGGCCGGATGCGAAAGAGCGGGCAGTCGCTTCAGGTAGAGGACGTTCGAGACGAGGCTCGTCGCCCCGCCCGTGGCAGTGTCCCAGCCGGCGGTGTGAATCGCGGCCACGCACGCGTTCGAGCGGCACACGTAGTCCGTGCCGCACTGGGCCTTGCCCGAGCCGTAGCAAGTCACGCAGCTGCCGTTCCCGTCGCAGAACCTGCTGCTGCTGCAGCCGACGCCGGCCATCTTCGGCGTCGTGCCGCAGCTGCCGCTCGACGTGCAAACGGCGTCGTTGCACTCGGGCGCGGTGCCGCATTGCGTGGCCGTCGTGCAAGCGACGCACGACCCGGCGCCGTCGCAAAACTCCGTGTTCCCGGAGCCGCACGGCGCGTTCTTCCCGGCGTACGTCGTCGTGCACTTCTTGCTCGTCGAGTCGCAGGCGGGCGGATTGCAGGCGTCACCGCCACCGCACTGGCTCACGTCGGTGCAGCCGACGCACGCGCCGCTCGCGTCGCAGTATTTGCCGCCGTCGAACGCGCACTTGGTGGCCGGCGCGGCGGCGGGCCACTGACAGCTGCCGCTCACGCACCTGCCCGGGTGACAGTCGTCCTCGGGAGCGCAATCGTCCGAGGTCACGCATTCGACGCAGTTGCCGCCGGCATCGCAGAGCCCGCCGCCGTTGCACGCCGAATGGGTGCCGTTGAACACCTGGTCGCACTTGCCGCTGCCGGAGTTGCACGAGGGCGTGTAACAAGGACCCATCGCCGTGCAGTCCGTCGACTGCTGGCACTCGACGCAAAGCCCCGCGCCCGTGCACACCGGCGACGGGTCGAGGCAGCTCCCGGGCGTTTCGCCCTGACCGTCCGTGTCGCAGGTCGAAAACTCGCTCTCGCTCGTGCAGCGCTTGGAGCCGTGGACGCACGCGTCGCAGTCGAGCGCCGCCGAGTCACACAGGCCGGCGCCGCAGTTCTCGACCAGCTCCCAACCGCTCTGGTCGTCCTTGCACTTCTCGAGCGCGTCCCGATTGCAGCGCTTTTGCCCCTTCAAGCAGGCGTAGCTCGTGCAGGCGCCCGCGTCGGCGTTGCAAGGCGCGTCCGTGCACTCTTCGAGCTTCTCGAAGCCCGTGTTGTCGGGTTTGCAGCCCTCGAGCGTCTGATCGACGCAGCGGTGCTCGTTCGGCAGGCAGGCCGCGCAATCGGCCCCGTTGCCGAGCGTGCAGAGCTGCTGGCTGTCGCACGGCGTTTGGACGACACTGACGAGATCCGGACCGCAGACGGAGCGAACGCTGCCCGCGCAAAAGGCCTCGCCCGGCGAGCGCCCGCGACACTCATCGGGGACGGGCGCGCACCGCCCGGGCGGGTCCGAGGTCGTGTCGCAGAGCTGCCCGTCGGGGCAGGTGTCCATCAGCTGCCAGCGGCCGCCGGTGCACACCTCGCGACCGGTGGTGGCGTGGTCGACGCAGCGAACGCTGCCTTCGTCCGTGCATTCGGGCGCCGGCTCGGAGGCGCCGCCCTGGCCGCCCGCCGGATTACCGCCTTCTCCCGCGCTCTCGGCAGCGCCGGAAGCGCCTCCGTTTTCCGAGCCCGCGGCGCCCGAGCCGCTGCCCCCGCTGCCGCCCCGCCCCGCCTGACCCGAGCCGCCCGTCCCGCCTCCGGCACCGCCGCTCGCCGCCGTCGGGTCGTGGCTCGCGCTCGTGCCGTAACAGGCACCGTCGGGGCCGCACTTCTGATCGGCGAGGCAGCTCGACGGATCGGCGACGCAGTCGTTCCGGCATTCGCCCTTCGAGCAGATCGGCACGCCGGGGCAGTCGCCCTCGTCTCGACACTGCACGGTGGAACCGCCGACGCACGCGCCGGTGCTCCCGTCGTTCGACTTCAGGCAGCGTAACGCCGGCCCGCAGTCACCGTCCGCGGAACAGGAGGGCGCGCACAAGCCGAGCACGCAGACGTAGCCCTGGTTCGAGCAGTCGCTGCTCGCGGCGCAGTGCTCCTGCTCGACGACGCTCGGTTCGTCGATGCCGACGAGGGCGTTGCAAGCGGCACCGCCCACGAACACGAGCGCCCAGAGGCGCGCCCAACCCGACGCTCGCCGCCGCCCGCGCGTCACCATACCGACCCAATCGCCACGGCGCCACCGCCGGGCCCGAGCACGACGCGCGCGCTCGCGCGATAGTCGTGCTTCGAGCTCGGTGCGGTCAGGAAAAGAGCCACGCCGCCCGCGAGCGCGACGCCGCCGAGCGCGAACGCGACCGTCGAAATCGTCCCGGCGGAACGCGCGTCCTTGCGCAAGCTCGCCGCCGGCGCCGTGCACTCGTTGCCGAAGCAGCCTTTGTCGTTCGATTCGTTGTTCTTCGAAATCGCGGTGAGGCCGAACGCGGTGCCCACGCCGGCCGCGACGATGCCGAGGCCGCCGAGCCCGTACGCAACGACACGCTGCGTGCTGCCCGAGGAGCCGGCTTCCGCGCGCGGGGGCGGAGGCGGAGCGCCGGCGTTCACCGGCTCACTCGCGCCGTCCGCGTCCGCCAGCTGTTGGATGGTCACCGCTTCTTGCGAGGGACCCACGCGGATGGTGAGCGACGCCTGCCACGGCCGCTTACCGGGGGCGCTCGCCGAAATCTGGTGGGGACCGGGATCGACGGGGAGCGCGACGCCGAGCGAGGGGCCGCCGACGACGGCGTCGTCGAGCTTCACCTCGAAGCCGGGGACCTCCGCGCCGGCCGCGACGTTGATCGTGAGCCGCGCGAGCTTGGGTTCGATCGCGGCGAGGTGGTCCTTGCAGTACTGCACGCGATCATCGCGGCCGTCGCGCTGGGCGAGCGCGGCCGCGTCGTTGTATTCGGCCCACGCGCTCGCGAGCTTCCCTTCCTTTTCGTGGCACGCCGCGAGGTTCAGGAGCGTGCCGGTGCCGGGATCGAGCCTTTGGCTCTCCGCGAGCTTCGGACAGGCCTGCTCGTATTTTCCTGCCTGCATCAGGGCTTGGCCCTGGCGGAAGAGCTCCTCGGCGGCGCCGTTGTTGGCCGCGCGCGCGGGCGCGGCTGCAAACAGCCACGCGAGCGCGGTGCTCGCCAAAGCAAAGCCGTGCGACCCTGAAAAAACCCTGCGCGTTGCGCTCACCCTGCCGGCCTCTCGACGCATGGCCCGCCGGCTCGAAGCCGGCTCGGGCGCGCCGGGAGCCATCCTCCTCCCCCCGCGCTTTCAGTGTCAATTGCACAAAAGTGTGCCGCACGGCGGCGAATCGTCGCGCGCGCACCGGTTCGATGTCTTCGTTCTCCGCCGCCCGCTCAGTCGAAGCTCAGTGGGTCGAATGGTATGGGGCGGCCGGGCGTCTCACTCTCCCGCGGGCGCGCGCACCGTGCGAACGCGGCGCCGCGACCGCCGTCGGAGCGCGATCGCGAGAGGGAACCCGAGGCCGAGCCACGCCGTGCTCGGCGAGCGCTCGGGAGCAAGCCGGCAGCCGCAACCGGAAGACTTCGCGGGCGGGCCGTTGCCGTGCGCGGCCACACCGCCTTCTCGCGACCCGGCCTCGCCTCCGGCTCCGGCCCCTGACGCACCGCCCTCGGCGCTGCCGGAGACGCCGCCACTTCCCGCTCCTGCTTCGCCTGCAGCGCTCGGGATTGCGTTGCCCTCACCGCCCTGTTCATTCCCGCCGACACCGTGTCCACCTTGGCCGACGCCGCCGTTCGCTTGGGTTTCGCCTGCGGCCTCGCCTTGACCGGCATTCTCCGCGCCGCCCTGACCGCCTTCTCCGCTCGAGCTGGGAGCCGGACCAAAGAGCGCGAGCAAGAGCTCTACTTCATCCTGCGTGGCCGTCCCGGTACCGAAGCACTCGTGCGTCGCCTGGCCTCCGGACCCGGTGCAGGCGAAACCGAACGGCGAGCGTCCGTCCTGGCAATCGCTGCCGCAGGCCACCCCGTCGTGAAACGTCCGAACCCCGGAGTAAGCGTTGTACGACATCACGTCGTCGGCTTCGACCACGTGATCGAGCCGCCAGCTCGCCGCGAGCGCCTGCAGCGCGGAGGCGCAAAGATCGTTCGGGTGGTCGGCGTAATACGACGCGTTCGCAAAGGCGAAGGCCAGCGCGTTCGAGCGGAACTCCGGACAGCTGCTGTCCCCGGGGCAAACGTCCCCTACGGCCAGGGTCGACGCGTCGACGCCGACGTCGCTCGGGAGGCCGGCGACCATCACCTCGAAGTAGTTGCCGCTCGTGGGACGCTCGTCCGTCACCTTCAAATCGAACGGGGACATGACGCTTCGGACGCAGGAAAGCACTTCCGCCCAGGCAGCGTCGCCGAGGCTGAACGCCTGCACGGTCGAGCCGTGCGTCGGAATATCCGAGGTGTCGGTCGTAGCATTCGAGGTTCCGACGTGGACGGCGCAACCGTCGGGTTGACAGTCGTTGAGGAACAACGTGTGCGAGTCCGTCGTGGCGGCGGTCGCCGCGGAACTCAGAGCGAGAACGCCGAGCGCGATGCGGATGACGTGTTTCATGCTCTTCACTCTCCTGCGGGCGCGCGCCCCGTGCTCTCGCGCACGACGAGCGACACCGGGAACTGGTGCACGCTGCCGCCCGGCGATTTGCGCTCGAGCGCGCGCCGCACGAGCTGACAGGCCGTCTCCCCCATCTTGCTCATCTCCTGGCGCACGGTCGTGAGTCCGGGCCACAAAAGGCTCGCCGAGGGAATGTCGTCGAAGCCGACGACGGAGACGTCATCGGGGATGCGCACGTTCTGCGACTGCACGGTGCGCATGAAGCCGAGCGCCATCGCGTCGTTGCCGAACACGACGACGGTCGGCGCGCGCGAACGCGTCAGCTTGAGCCAGCGGCGCGCGTACTCGACGCCGGAATCGACGTGGTACCGCAGGAAAACGATGCTGCTCTCGGGGATTTTCACGCCGTGCTCGGCGAGCACCTGACTCAAACCGTCGAGACGGTGCCGGCTGTCGACTGATTCGCGAAAGGTGGTCGCGTTCACGCGGGCTTGGCCGCCGACATACGCGATGCGGCGGTGGCCGAGATCGAAGAGGTACTGGCCGACGGCGCGACCGGCGCCGACGTTGAGCTTGCCTTCCTTCTCGTAACAGGCCGCGAGGTTCAGGAGCGTGCCTGTACCGGGGTCGAGACGCTCGCTCTCGGCGAGCTTCGGACACGCTTCCTCGTATTTCCCTGTCTGCATCAGGGCCTGGCCCTGGCGGAAGAGCTCCTCAACGGCGCCGTCGTCGCCGGCGTGCGCCGGAGCGGCCGAAAGCAACCACGCGGAAGCCGTGCTCGCGACGGCAAAGCCGAACGGCCCTGAAAAAACCCTGCGGTTTGCGCTCACCCTGCCGACCTCTCGACGCAAAGCCCGCCGGTTCGAAGCCGGCTCGGGCGCGCCGGGAGCCATCCTCCTCCCCCCGCGCTTTCAGTGTCAATTGCACAAAGGTCGGTCGGGGCGTCCGGAGGACTGGGCGCGCTCCACGATGAGCTTGCCCGTCTCTCGGGCAGCATCACCAAGTGATCGTCAGGGGCACGTCGGCGGCGCAAATGATGTCCGGGCACTCCGGGTGGACCCCGTCGTAGCGCAGGGAAAGCACCGAGCGCACGGTGTCGCCGCGCGATTTCGGCAGCGGGCCGTAGTAGATTCGAAGCGCCGAGGGCGTGCTGCAATCCGGCGAGGTGGCTTGGCATTGCAGGGCCATCGCGCCGTCGGAGCTCGCGTTGACGCAGCGATTCAAGGTGTATTCCGAGGTCGTGAAGGCCGGCTGCGTCGAACCTGAGTTGACGTCACAGCTCGCGCCGTCCCCCGCGCCCTGATCGATCAATGGCCCAGCGACCAACGAGTAGGAGGTGCCCGCGGCGAACGAGACGTGACACCCGCTGTAGTCGTTCGGCACCGTGACCTTGAACACGGTTCCGGCAGCGTACTTCTGCTCGCAAGAAGGGCCGCAGCTCACCTGAGCGAGCGGCAACAGGACGGCGAGCAGGGCGCGCCACCGTGCGCTCCGTCCAGCGTAGAGCTGCTGTTGGCACGGTGGCGGCAGCCTCAGCATCGCTACTTGGTCACGGAATCGATGAATCCGATGAGCACGTCGGCGGAGGTCGGCGCCCCGTTCGACGTAGCCGAACCTCGGACGCGGATTTCGTTCAGGCCGTCCTTGATGAGCTGCGTGCTGTACGCGTGGGAGGAGCCCGTAAAGTCGCACTGCCCGATTGGTTGGGTCGGAACGAGGTCCCAAATGCCGGTAGCGTTGCCGCTGAAGAGCGGGGTGAACGTCGGGCTCACCACGTCGATGCTGGCCTGGTCCTCCACGCACTGCACGGGATCCGCCGCGTCCACCAAGGCGTTAGTGACCATACTCTTGCAGTTCTGCTGGTTGGCCAGGTTGATCACGTCGATCCAGTACTCGTTCGGGCAGTTGTCGCCGGCGGTGCTGGTCAGGTTCGTCGGGAAGCTCTTGATCACGCAACCCGAGTAGCTCGCGACGTCCACCACGAGATCGGCGGCGCACGGCACGCAGGTGTTCGTGCTGCGATCCGCCGTTTCGCCGAGCGCGCAAGTGACGCACGCGTTGTTCGTGACGATCTGGTTCGGCGCGCAACTCGAGCAGCTATTGGTGGCGGCGACCACGATGGAGCCCGCGGGGCACACGTCGCAGTGATCCGCCCGCGGCACCTGGCCGGCCGGACACGCGGTGCAGACGCCCTGATTCGAGTACGAGAGTGCCGGACATGCGTGGCACGAGCTGTCGATGTTCAAGAAAGCCTCCGGCGGATCGGAGCCGAGCCACTTCTTGATGTCGCCGCTGTTGCTGCAGGTACGCCAGCGGCTGAGGTAATCGGCGAAAGAGGCCGGAACGTACGAGGCGACATCGGAGCCAGTCTTGCCCGGGGGCACGTAGGCATGCACGGCGAAGGTTTCACAGCGCTGGCACCAATTGTAGCCGAATAGTGTTGCCGTGTCAGACAGACCGCCGAGGTACTGCTCGATGTTCGCGCTTCCACCGCGCTCGAGCCAATGCTGCGCCCAGTCGACCCATCCGTACCGGTTCAGGCTCACCGGTTCATCCGCCACTTTGAGATAGCCCGTTGGTGAGAACGCGAGCGTTCGGTTGGTCGAGTCGTACCACTTCCAAACGTCGCCGTTCGAAGGATCCAACGTCAAGCGCTGGGCACCGTCGGCCGTGTCCCAGAAATCGTGAATGGTGCTCATCACCTTGGCAAGCTCGTCGTTAAATTCATTCTTGTTGGTGTAGTCGTTGATTCCCTGATAGTTCGCCTCCATGCAGTAGGGACCGGTGCAGTACGACATTCGGTCGCTGTCGAGGCCGTCCGTGGCGTTGTTGGAGTGAATGTAGTCATACCCGCCAGCTACCTGGGAGACGAAGGTGTCCGCGAAGCTCTCGGTCACGAGCGCGATCTCGTCGTCGCGCGAGTCCGCCGACCCCTCGAAGATACGCGGAATCAGTGCGTTGAGGTTGGCGGGCCCGTAGTCGAAGCCGGAGCCGTTATTGAAGAGTAGGTCACACATGAAGAAGTGACCATATTCGTGCTGGATGACGCCGCGCGAGTCGTCGATCTTGTAACTATTGTCTGGCCACCACAGATCCTTCGCCACGATCGGACCGGCGAGCCCGAGCGACACGAAATTCGTCAGGCCCGCGCCGATGATGTCGATGGCACCTCCCGCGACCCCCGGGAAGTCGAGGCACAGCGTCATGGCCGCGCCGCTGTTGACGAGGCCGGTCAGGCTGTTGGCGAAAAACCCCGTGAGAACCGTGATGCGAGACGGCGCCCACGCAGCGCTGTTGACCGTGAAGTCGGAGGCGTCCGTGAGCAACGTGAGCGCATGGAGATCGGGCTGGTCGGTGTAGACATCAACCTTGGCGTCGTGGCTGAAGTCCTGGTAGTCCGGCGCGAAGAAGTCGCACGCCTCGCTCACCAGCAAGTCGGTCGAAATCGTGGCGGCGTCGTTCTGAAGCTCGACGCACAGGCCGTCGCCGCCGCGTTCGCCCTGACCCTGTACCGTGCGGACCTTGACCGTGCCGTCGTTCGCCATTTTCGAGCTGCTGAGTATCGGCAAGAACCCGACGCCCCACTGGCGAATGTTCACGGCGGTGTCGCGCGGGAAGATTTTGACCGCTCTCCCCGCAGAATCCACCGGCCCCCAGCCGCGCACCATGTCAGTGCGCGAGCCGTCAGGAAGGTTCATGAACGTGTCCCGGTTCAGCATGTGGAAGGTAAGCTGAACGTCCGCGCGGCCGCTGAAGGTCGCGACGACGTCGCCGAGACCCTTTTGGATGTCCATCCAACCGTCGTCGATCGCAACCGCGACGAACGTGACCATCTTGTCCCAGCCACTCGCGACGTAAGAGAAGCCGGTAGAAGTCACGTCGGTAGCGGGATCGATGATGTTGTCGTCAATCCAATCACCGGCGTCTTTGAACGCATGACCCACGTCGTTGACGAGATCCGAACCGAACCACGGCATGGCGCTGGTCTTAGCGGCCAACCAATCTGCGAAACCGGAGGACGCCAGGGCGCTGTAACGAATGGACCCGTCAGTGTTCACAAACGAAGGGTCGTCCGGGGTGCTGGGGATGATCAGCTTGAACGGTGGCGCGGCGTTCTTGAGCACAGCTTCGATCGCAAACGTGCGCAAGAGGTTGAAGAGCTTAGCCGTGAAGACCGCGTAAACGATGACCCCCTTGCCGTCCGACGAGTGCTCAACACGTCCGCACTGCCCCTGGAACTGGGACGCGTAGGACTGTGAGAGCGGCATCGAGCTCCAGTAAACATTCCACTGATCAAGTGCGTCGAGCTGCTGCTGGCGGTCAACGTAGATGAGGCCGTGCCAGAGCGCGGGATTGCCGTCCGGATCCGTCTCCTTCAGCGCGCCAGTCGTCAGCCAGTTGAAGTTGTCGCGCAGCACGACGACCTCCTCCGGTGACATTTCTGCGGGAATGCTGCCGTCGCAGCCGCCGCCCAGGTTGAGTGCCAGGTCCGTTTCGCCCTGGTTCGTCGCTGCACTCACAATGGTGAGAGTGAAGATAGTGCCGGTGGCGCTTGCCCCAGCCGTCATGCCCCCGGTGCACGTCGGGAACAGGTACCGGCGTCCTTTGGCGAGATCCAAATCTACGACCGGCGTGTTCGTAGGGCTGCCGCCGGTGTACGTGCAGACAATGGTCGTCTTACCAGGGACGCCAAAGCTGAGTGTCGCTGTGCCGTGACCCGCGTTGCCGCGCGAAACCCAGAGCTCCTTTGGAATGGTAAAGGTGATCGGACTGGGCAAGGTGACGCTGGCGATGCTGCCGCCAGTGCCGCCAGTGCCGCTCGAACCACCGCTGCTGGTGCCGCCAGTGCCGCCTGCGCTTCCGCTCGAGCCGCCGCTCCCCCCACTCGCGCTGCTTCCGCTCGAGCCGCCTGTCCCAGAGGAGCCGCCTGTCCCAGAGGAGCCACCACCACCAGACGTAAGACCGGAGTGAAGCTTGACCGGCGGGTCGATCATGTTGACCGTGGTTGGAGGCAGCACCGTGCTCCAAGGAAACGGGTGGTGCCGAACGTTGACGCCCGCTTCGACCGACAAGTCGAGCGCGAAGAACGATCCGTCGTGCTCGGCGCCGTTGAGCGGCTGCAACGTGAGTGACGCGTTCGGGGCGACCAACGTGCCCTTAAAGGGCGCCTCGATCGAGATCGGCGCGGTGCCGTACGCGACGAGGAGCAGCGACACGTCCGACGACGTCGCATCCGCTTTTTTCACGATGGCGCCACGATGAATCAGGGTACCGCGGTCGTAAACGATGACCGGCGCTGTACCGTCGTCAACAATCAGCTTGCCGCCGGCCTCGACGTCCAGCGAATCGAACGAGTAATTGCCGGAGCGAATTGTGACCGAGGCGTACTGCTTGATAGATAAAGGTCCGTAGCCGCCAGGCGCAAGCGACATGGTCTGGCCTGGCTGCATGTCGTAGCTGGGCAGCGTTTTCGGAGGAATCGTGGCCGTGAAGGTCGACGACCGGAACGCCCCCAGAGCCACCTTTTCCTGCACGCCATCGCGTACGGTCGCCGTCCCATCGAGCGGCTTGGTCACGGTGCCCGAGCTCTTCACCAAGCCCTCGACGTCCGCGAGCGACGCCAAAGTGACCGCGGCCTTGCTGATCACGTCGCCGGTCTTAGCCTTCACGCCGAGGCTGGTCTGCGTGGCGCCCGTGTTGACGGCGACACCATAACCGCTCGCCGTCTCACGCAGTGTTGCGCGGTCCTTGATGGCCAGAGTGCGCGTCGCGTCGACCGTCACCGCCTGTGGCACCATTTGACTTGGCAGCGAGATGGTGAAGGAAGTTGGAGTAGACGTGACGGCTTGGTTACTCGTAGCCGTGTGCTCCACACTGAGCTGACCCCCGTCGTCGCCTTCGCCCGCGTCACCGCAACCGACGATGAGGGCCAAACACAGCCCCAAAAGTCCACCCACCGCGCCCACCTGACGTCTACCCCCTCCAGTCAGAATGTACATTTACGCCTCCACCAGGTCGCCCTCGATCGATCCCGCGACCGAGCGACGACCGCAGCCTAGCAGATCGTTGCTCGCCCTGACTATGGGTATTTTGTTGTTTTCGGGCGCGCTCGGGTGCGCGCGGCACGAGCAGCCGCACACCCACGTGATGGTCCTCGTTCCGTCAATCGTCGACGTGCCTCCGGCGCTCGGCGTGGCCGAGTTCGAGCGCGTGCTCCGCCGCGCCGCGAGCAAATGGAGCTACCCGTTGATCACCTGCAGTTCACTCCGCATCGAAGTCGCTCGCCCGGATCGAATTCGGCGGACGGTGGAGGACGGGCGCAGCGTCGTGGTGTTTCGCGCTGCGCGCTGGTGTCACGATGAACGCTGCGGCGCGCGCGATACCTTCCCCGTCGCTGCCGCCGCGATGACCAGCGCATATCCTCAGGCTGCCGGACCGGGCCACACGACTGAGGCGGATATTGAGCTCAACGCCGTCAATTATGGCTGGAAATCGGCTGGAAGATCGGGCGTCGATCGCGGCACGCACACCTACCAGGCCGCGCTGGAGGCCGTCCTCTTGCACGAGATCGGTCACGCTGTTGGGTTTCATGACGAGCAGGCAACGGACGGGGTCATGCACGCCAGTGAAGCGCTCGAGCTGTCGCCCTCAGACGTCAGCGCCGTATGTCGCGCGTTCCCGCGATGACGCCTCGAGCTCACTCACGCAAAATCTTTCGCTCGAGTGACGGCTGCCCAGGTGAATCACAGCGGCCGATGCAGTACAAGGCGAGCGTCATGAAGTCGTCGGACAGATCCTCGTGGGCATGCTCAGCGAGCGCGCTGTCGAGCTCTTTCGTTGGGATTGCAACTTTTTTGGTCATCACCGCGTGCAGCGTTGGTGAGCGCGGTGGGCAAGCGTCCCGCGGCACGGGCGGCGCGTCCGGCGCGGGCGCATCTGCCAGTGCTGGTAGTGCAGGCTCCACCGGCCGGGCCGGGGCTGTTGGCGTAGCGGGTCGGGGCGAAACCGTGGATGCGAGCAATGGTGGAACCCAATCGTCATCGGCAGATGGCGCTGGGCACGGCGGTACCGCCGCAGGCGGAACGCCCGCTGCCGGCGCAGGAGGCTCGGGCTTGAACGTGGGTGGATCGGTCGCGGGCGCCGCGACCGTTCATGGCGACGCAGGCGAAGCCGGGGCGGGGGGTGCCGGCGGCGACCAAGGTGGTCCCGATTACCGCGATTGTTTTGTGACTCCTCCCACCGACGCAGAGGTCCTCTTCGGCACCGTCTGCACGAACACCTGGGACGCGTGTCACGCCATCGGTGTCGACTACTTCGACATCTGCGACTGCGTCCTGGTGGCAGACAACAACTATCGTCTGACGAGCTGCCGGACACCGACTGAAGAGTACTTCTCGTGCCTGGAGAGCCTCACTGCTCCTGAGCTTAAATGTCCCAAAGATCAGCTACCGACGCCGCGCAATAACGTCTGCGTAGCGGAGCACGACGCGGCTACGCACTGCTCTTAGCGTGCGCGCCCCGCTCTGCACGTCGTCGCGAGAAATTTTCCAACCGAATTCACGCGAACCAGGCAATGGACGGGCTCGGCGCGGGTCACACATCACGGCCACTCCCCTTGTCTGAACCTGACGGTTGGGGCGCGCGCGGTGGCGCTCGGTCACTCCGCGGGCGCGCGCCCCGTGCTCTCGCGCACGACGAGCGACACCGGGAACTGATGCACGCTGCCGCCCGGCGATTTGCGCTCGAGCGCGCGCCGCACGAGCTGACATGCCGTCTCCCCCATCTTGCTCATTTCCTGGCGCACGGTCGTGAGGCCGGGCCACAAAAGGCTCGCCGAGGGAATGTCGTCGAAGCCGACGACGGAGACGTCGTCGGGGATGCGCACGTTCTGCGACTGCACGGTGCGCATGAAGCCGAGCGCCATCGCGTCGTTGCCGAACACGACGACGGTCGGCGCGCGCGAACGCGTCAGCTTGAGCCAGCGGCGCGC
>JAICUB010000073.1 GCA_025936045.1 Polyangiaceae bacterium
CTTCGAGCCAGGCCTCGGCGCCTGGGATCTCGCCGCCGGCCTCGTGCTCGTGCGGGAAGCCGGCGGCATCGTCACGGACCTCGCGGGCGGCGACGCCCTGCTCGAGAGCGGCGACGTGCTCGCGGCAACGCGGACGCTGCATCCCGTGTTGCTCGCGAATTTCACGGCCGAAGACCGCGCCTAACGGCGTTCAGGTCCAGCTCGGGATTTCGTCGTGCCCGAGCTGGGTGAGGCCCGGGCAGACTCGTGACCGACTCACACGGCCGTGTCGATCGGCTCACGGCGCACGACGAACGGGAGAATCAAGCAGACGAGCGCGATCGTCACCTGCGTCGCGCGGATGGCGAGCATGACGGCGAGCGCGTGCGCGGGCTCGTGCGCGAAGCCGAGCGTGTCGGCGAACAGCAAATAGGCGCCGTCGGCGACGCCGACCTGGCCCGGCAGGCCCACGCCGACGGTGGCGGCAACGGCGTGCACGCCGTAAGCGACCGCCGCGCCGCGCGCCGAAAACCCGCCGCCGAGTGCGTAAAGGGCGATGCCGTACTGGAGGCACAAGAGCAGGCGTCCGAACATGCTCCAGGCGCACGCGGCGACGCCGAACGCCTGCGGGCGCGTCTCACCGGTCGCGAAGCCCGAGAACAGGCGCGGAAAGCGTGCCGCGAGTCGCCGCGCCACGCGCCGGTGCCGGATCAAGAAGAGCAGCGCGATGCCGCTCGTCGCCGTCAGCGCGGCGTTTCCGTC
The DNA here is from genome assembly GCA_025936045.1 of Polyangiaceae bacterium. Lineage (GTDB taxonomy): Bacteria > Myxococcota_A > Polyangia > Polyangiales > Polyangiaceae > PMG-095. The sequence continues at coordinate 742 of JAICUB010000073.1, forward strand.
CAGCATGGCGGCGAGGTGATGGGCGTCACCCGTGAGCCGCACGACGAGCATGCACGCGAAGGAGATGAGCCCGTCCGCGACGAGCGCCGCGGCCTGCAGCTGCGCGCCGGCCGTCGCTGCCCGCAGCGTGCCCACGTGGGCGGCGAGCATCGACGCGCGCGCGACTTCGCTCGCCGTGCGCCCCGCCGGCATGAGCGCGAAGCAGCCGTATGCGGCGGCCGACGAGCGCAACCACGCGCGCCACTCGACGCGCGACGCTTCGGCGCCGAGCAGCGACGCGAAAGCACCCACGTCCGTCGCGATCGCCGCGAGCTCGAGCCCGGCGACGAGCGGCGCGTACGGCCCCGCGGAAGCGAGCGCCGCGAACACGTGAGCGGGCCCCGTCGCGACCACGAAATACACGACGGCCCCGAGCCCGACCGCAACCAAGCCCCAGCGCAGCCACGGGCCTATCCGCGCCCAATGCATGCTCATCCCCGCTTGCTACGAGCGCATCGCCGATGGCTGCGGTGCTCGCTGCGGTGCGTGCTCACGTACTCGAGTACGCTCCGCGCGCTCCTCACTCGCGCCTTGCCCTCGGCGCGCGGGCGCGGTCTTCACAATCGGGCATGAGCCTAGTCTACGATCCGCGGTGCGCACTCACCACCGCTTCACGATGGTGCCACACGCGCGCAAAGGCCTCGGCGTAGCGATCGACGAGCGCCGCGTCCTGCGCGATGAGGGGGCAGGATTGCGAGAAGAGCAGCAACGAGCCGTCGAGCAGGCGCGTCGTGCGCGGGTAGCGCTCGGGCTGGTAGTTTTCGGCCAAATTGGTCCCGTTCGGCTGTGACGTGAGCGCGCGCAGCGTCCGCTCCCGGAAAATCGCTTGCGCGGGCAGCGGCTCCGTCTGCCAGAGGACGGCCTCGAGCCCCTCGGCACGCAGAGCCGCGAGCATCGCGTCCCGAAGTTGGCGCGGGCTGCATGCGAGGCCGGCTTTTTCCGGATGCAGGTGCACGCGGTACTTGTGGTGGACGCTCGTGCGTCCGGCGGGCGCCGCCGGTGGCTCCACGCCGGGAAGCTCGCGGAGGCGTGACGTGAGCCGTGCGGCGTTCGCCTGAGCTCGCTCGGTGAGCGTCGGGAGCCGCGCGAGCTGCGCGCTCGCGACCGCAGCCATCAGCTCGTTGCCCCGGAACATCGAGCCGAGCATGCCCGAATCGAGCGAGCGGTTGCCGTCGAGCGGCCGTGAGGCGTCGAAGCCGGCCGCCTCGTCGAGCCGCAGGTCTTGCCCGAAGTTTCGCACGCGGTTCGCGCGTTCGGCGGCTTCGTGATCGTTCGTGACGAACACGCCGCCTTCGCCGGCCGAGAGATTCTTGCTCGATTGAAGGGAGAAGGCGCCGGCGGCGCCGAGCGCGCCGACGGGGCGTCCGGTGACCCGGGCGCCGTGCGCCTGGGCCGCGTCCTCGACCACCGCGATGCGGAGCCGGCCGGCGAGGGCCAGGATCGCGTCCATGTCCGCCGCCGCGCCGTGGATGTGCACGGGCATCACGGCGCGCGTGCGCGGGGTGACGGCGGCTTCGACCGCGGCGAGGTCGAGGTGCCCGCTCGCCTCGTCCACGTCGACGAAGACGGGCGTCGCGCCCTGCAAGACGACCGAGAGCGGCGTCGCGACGAAGCTGTACGCCGGGACGATCACCTCGTCGCCCTCGCGCACCCCGGCCGCGGCGAGCGCGAGCTCCAACGCGCTCGTGCCGCAGTGGGTCAAGAGCGCGAAGCGCGCGCCCACGAACTCGGCGAAACGCGCCTCGAACGCCCGCGCCGCCGGCGCGTAGGAGCCAGAGAGGATGCCGCGCTCGAGGACGGCGAGCACGCCCCGCCGATCCTCGTCGCCGAGGATCGGCCAGAGCCGGTGCGAATCCCGCCCGAGCGCCGGCCGTCCGCCGAGCGCCGCGGGCAGATCCGCGTTCACAGCCGGGTCTTTCGGCTGAGCTTCCTCGCCCAGGCGAGCAAGAGCTGCTCTTGCGCGAAGGGATCGTGAACCGGCGTCTCCCCCGGCGCCGCGTGCGGCGACTTGAAGAACACCGAAAGCTGCCGCTGGATGCCCTTTTCACCGTGAACCTTCGCCACGTCGAGCAGACGCACGAGGTCCACGACGAGCGGCGCCGCCAGGATCGAATCCTGCGCGAGGAAATCCACCTTCATCTGCATCGGCACGCCGGCGAAGCCGACGAGGTCGATGTTGTCCCACGCTTCCTTCGAGTCGCCGCGCGGCTTGTAGTAGTGGATGTGAACCTGGTGGTTTTCCACCTTGTAGCCGACGATCGAGTCGAGCACGCTCGACTTCGATACCACCTTGGTCTTGTTCGATTCCGGGTCCGCGAGCACGAGGCCGTCGTTGTTGCCGAGGATGTTCGTCGAGTACCAGCCTTCGATGTGCAGGCGGCGCAGGCGGAAGATCGACGCGAGCGCCGTCTTGATCAGCGTCTGGCCGGTCTTGCCGTCCATGCCGCCGAAGGGGTTGCCGTGCTTCTCCGCGTGCTCGCAGAGGGCGGGGACGTTGTTCATGCTCGGCGTGAAGTTGACGTAGGGCGCGCCGAGCAGGTTCGCCGCGTAGAAGTAGCGCATCGCCGCGGAGATGCGCTCGTCGTTCTTGTCGAGCGCCTGCTCGAACGCGTCGAGCGTCCGGTGCGCGTCGCATTCGGCGAGGTAGCGCTCGGTGGACGCGAGGTTCACGAGCACGACGTTGTCGAGCGCGTGCTTCTGCCGGAACTCCTCGACGTTCTTCTTGATCTCCGCGATCTGCGCGCGGTGGCCCTGCACGCTCACGAAGCGTCCCTTGCCCGTCCCGCCGTTGTTCGACGGGATCGCCGGCCACGCGACGATGCCTTCGAGCTTTTGCCGGATGCCCTCGAGGCGGTGCGGCGGGAGGACGCCGTGCTTCAACGCGCCCTCGTAGGCGTTCGAGTGTCCCGGATCCCAGCCGCCGAACACGAGGTCCTCGAGCCGCGCGAAGTCCAGCATCTCGGCGAGCGCTTCGTCGGTGCTCTCTCCGCTCTTCTCCGTGATCATTCCGACCCTCGGAGCGAGCCCTTCCAACATCAGGTGCACGCCCGCAAAGAGGGTGGTCGCGACCGCACCGTGAGCTCCGATCACCAATACGCCTAATCGTCGTTTCATTCGTTTTCTCGAACTCTCTCCGTCCGGTTTCCCGTGAAAACGGACTACTGGGGCTCTACGAACTCGTCGATCCGGTCCTTTCGTAGTGGATCGATGATACGTGGGAACTTGCCCTGGACGTTCCCGCGCGTGATGAGTGAGAGGTAGCTTTGCGCGCCGCCTTGCCGGAGCTTCCGCACGCCGGCGGGCATGATCGCGACGTCGTCCTTGCGGTGCTCGCGGTAGACGCGGTTTTCGCGGCAAAGGCCCTCGTCGAACGCCCGCGCGAACGCCGTCATGTCGCTCGGGGCTTTACCGGGCGCGAACTCGACGAACAAGACGTAGCGGCTCTTTGCGCCCACGTCGGCGCTCGCGCCGAAGTCGAGCGTCGTGCAGGGCACCTGCTCGACGGCGTAGGCGACCGCGCGCTCGACCTCGACGTGCGTCGTGAGCTCCTGCGTCACCGAGAGGCAGCCGGAGAGCCTGCCGACGAACTCGATGCGGTTTTTGCGCGGAAAACGCACGATGTCGCCGAGCTTGTAGGAGTAGAGGCCGGACAGCGTCGTGACGACGATCGCGTACGGTACGTCGAGCTCCACTTCCCAGAGCGGCACGCGGGTGGGGTTCGGCTTTTCGTGCTCGGCGAGCGGCACGAACTCGAAGAACGTGCCGCGGTGCGGGAGCATCAGCATCCCGGGCTCTTCGCGGTGGTCGGTCACGGCGTAGAGGCCGCCCTCGGTCGCATTGTAGCTGTCGACCAGCAAGAAGTCGGGACGGCCGAGCAGCGTGCGCAGCACGGGCAGGTACGGCGTCGCCGAGACGCCGCCGCCCATCAGGATCTTGAGGTTCGGCCAGATTTCCGCGACCGTGGTCGCGCGGCGGCCCGCCTTGCGCGCTTCCTCGAGCACGCGCTCGAACAGCGCGCCGAACCAACACGTCGTCCCCGCGAGCGCGCGCACGTCGTGGTCGAGATACTTTTTCGCGATGCGCGTGAGCTTCTCGTCGTAGTCGCCGAGCTGCTTGATCTCCTCGTCCGGGAGGTACGCCGGGCGCGCGACGAGCGGCAACCGCGTCACCATCAACGCCGGGTTCGAGGTGACGAACACCGGCCCCTCCGCCTTCATCGTGGTCGGCGGGAAGAGCCCGAGCGTGAAGCCCCGCACGAACGTGTCGTCGCGGAGCCACGCGAGCGTGCGCATGAGCGCGTCCGCGCCGCTCTGGCGCTGATCGGCGATCTGCCGCTCGGAGATCGGCAAAAACTTCGGCTTGCCCTGCGTCGAGCTGCCCGAGGAGTTGCCGTAGTAACGAACGAACTCGGGCACGAGGAGGTTCTTCTCCCCTTGGCGCATGCGCTCGATGTAGGGCGAGAAGCTGTCGTAGTCGCCGACCGGCACGCGCACGCGGTAGCTCTCGTAACCGCGGATGCCCGCGAAATCGAGCCGCGTGCCGAGGGCGGTGCGCGCGGCGTGGCGCGTGATCGCGAGCAGCGTTTTCTCCTGCTCGGCGCGCAGGCGCGTGAGCGCGGAGTCCCAGCGGCGCGTGCGGACGTCCGCGGCGAGCAGCATGGCTTTGCCCACGGCGCCTGGAAACGGCGAGCCCACGAGCCGCCTCGTTTCGGCGAAATCCATCACGGCGTCCATCAGCTGAGCCTCGCTGCGATGCGCTCGGCCGCGCGAGCGGCGAGCGCCATGATCGTAAGCTGCGGGTTTACACCCGGCGGGCCCGGAACGCTGCTGCCGTCGACGACGAAGAGGCCCGGCAGGTCGTGCGCCTCGTGATCGAGGTTCACCACGCTGGTTTTCGGATCGCGCCCGAGCTTGCACGTCCCTAACGGGTGATAGCTGATGAGCGCGAGCTCGGCGGCCTTGAGCGACCGCTCCTTGAAGCGCTCGAACTCGGCGTCCGAGTCGATCGCGGGCTGTCCGACGAGCGCGAAGTGGAGACGGCGCGCGCCCGCAGCGCGCAAGAGCTCGCTGCCGTGGACGATCGCGCGCTTCATGAGCGCCACGTCCTCGCGACACAAGTCGTACGTGACGACCGGCTGGCCGCCGAAATCACGCCATACGCGGCCGCGCGTCCGGTCCCGGATCATCACGCCGAGCATGCCGAGGTGCGGCACGGCGTCGAGGGCCTGCGTGAGGCGCCGCCCCGTGACGGGGAACAGGGTGTGCGCGACCTCGCGCGTGGGTTGCGCCGCGAGCAACAGGATGTTCTCGCGCAGGAAGTGATCGACCATGTAACCCTGAGGGATGTGATCCTCCGGGTCGACGCGCTCGTCGAAGTAACCGCCGACGCCCGCGCTCGGATGCAGGCTCAGGTTCTTGCCGAGCTCGCCGCTCGAATTCGCGAGGCCTTGGCGCAAGAGGAAGAGCGGCGTCGGAATCGCGCCACCCGCGAAGATCACGGCCTTGCCGCGCACGTTGAGCGTGCGCCCCGCGGGCGATTCCACCTCCACGCCGACCGCGCGCCCGCGCTCGCGCAGCAACGCCACCGCGCGCGCTTCACACAGCACCATGCTGCCCTGCGCGAGCGCACCGGGAAGGAACGAGAGCTCGGTGCTGCGTCGCGCGCCCGTCGCGCAACCGAGCCCGCAGAACCCCGAGCCCTCGCAGCCGACCGCGTTCCGTGGAATCGGGCCCGAGTGCCAGCCGAACGCGGCCGCGCCGCGGTCCATGATATCGGCGATGGGTCCGATGTGCCGCCGTTCGGGCTCCGCGACGACGAGCCGCTCCTCCACGTGAGCGAAGCGCGGCGCCATGCTCGCGGGCGACAGATCGTCCGTCCCGAGCCGCTCGCACCATTCGTCGAGAATGAAGTCCGGCGTGCGCAGGCAGGTGCCCCCGTTGACGGCGGTTGAACCACCGACGAGCCGGCCCATCATCAGCGGGATGGGCGGCGAGCCCCAGGCGAAGGTGGTGCGATAGAGCTTCGTTTGGGCCTGAACGAGGCCGCGTCCGAACGCGTCACGCCGGTAGTGAGCGCCTTCCTCCACGAAACAGACGACGAAGCCGCGGTCAGCGAGCTCTCTGCCGACGACTGCACCGCCGGCTCCCGTACCGACGACCACGACGTCGCATTCGATGTCGGGCCCGTGGGCCCAGTCGTCGGCGCGCACGATGGCTTCCTCGGCGGGCGACGCGTTCGAATCGCTCACGACTGCGAGCCCGTGGGCCCGCTTGCCCGCATGCAGCGCGTCGAAATGCGCTGATTTAGCCAGCAAACCGAGCCCATACAGAGCCGGCCGCACGATCGGATTTCTTTCCCACTTGCCGAGCACCGCGTCTTGCTCGGCGCGGGTGAGCGCGCGGAAGGGCTTGCCGGTTCGGAATCGCGCCATCTCGTCGAGGGCGACGAACGCAGCGCCGACGCCCCGGGCCAGGGGCGCGGGAAGGTCCGCTAGGATTTGCGACAGCCGGCCGATGCTCACTTCATCGGCACCGAAGGTCTGTCGCGAGCTCGGCATGATTGCCTCGCTCAGCGCGAGGGCCGAGCGTGCCACGCGCGAGCCGAGCGAAGCCGTTGCTGGATGTTCGGTGCGGTTCGCGGGCACTGGCGATTCACTATGTCAAAAGCGAGGAGTCTTGAAGTTAAGACGAGGGGTTCCGGCTCGAGGTTCTCCGGCCGCTGTGCCGGTTACACAAAAATGTTTCCTAAATCTCGCTCATTTCGCTGGGTGCTGACGTTCGGCCGGGGCTCTGTTACACAGCCCGGCCGATGCTTGGCACACTCGATACCCCGCTGACCGGCCGGGGGGCTGACTCTGAGTCGCGTGAGCTCGACCCGGCTTCTCCGGTCTCGGGAAGTGCCGTCAACGGGCTCGAGTCCGCGGTCGAATGGGCTCGCCTCGCTCAACCGGAGTGGGCCGCCCGGTCTTTGGACGAGCGCTATCGCCTGATCGCGAAGGCGGCGCGAGCGATGCTCCGCGACCGGGCGACCGTTCTGAGTCTCGCCAAGGCCGAGATGGGCAAGCACGAGGTCGAGGGAGCGTTCACGGAGGCGCTCGGTCCCCTCGATACGGTGCGCGCGTGGCGCCGCCTCATCGCCCGCGCCGCGGTCGAAGAGGTGCGTTTGAATCCGCTCGGGTTTCCGAAAAAGCGCGCGCACATCGAGCTCGTGCCGCGGGGACTCATCGGCGTCATCGCGCCGTGGAACTACCCGGTCGCGGGGCTTTACCGCTCCGTCTTTCCGGCGTTGCTCACGGGCAACGCCCTCATCGTGAAGCCCTCGGAGCAGACGCCGCGCACGAGCGGCTGGTTCATCGAGCATCTCACGGAGGTGCTGCCGCTCGGCGTCGCGCAGGTCGTGCAGGGTGGCCCCGCGGCCGGTCAAGCGCTGCTCGAGAGCGGCATCGACGCCTGCGTGTTCACCGGCTCCGTCCGCACGGGCAACGGCGTGCGTCGCCGCTGCGCCGAGCTCGGCATCCCGGCGAGCGTGGAAATGGGCGGCAAAGACGCGGCCATCGTCCTCGCCGATTGCGAGCTCCCCCAGACGCTCGCTGGCGTCACGCAATGGGCGCTCTCGAATTCGGGGCAAGCCTGCGGCGCGATCGAGGTCGCGTACGTCCAGGAAGAGATTGCGGACGCCTTCGTCGCCGGCCTCGCGCGCGCTTGGGCCCGCTTGCGCACGGGGCCCGGCGCGCCGGACGTCGAGATCCACCCGCTCGCGCGCGCCGAGCAACTCGCCGTCGTCGAAGAGCACGTCGCCGACGCGCTCGCGCGCGGCGCGCGTCTGGTTTGCGGCGGCAAGCGCACGGGCGACGGCTTCGCCTATCCCCCAACGCTCCTCGACCACTGCACGAGCGCGATGAAAGTCGTGCGCGACGAGACGTTCGGCCCCGTCCTCGCGGTGGTGCGCGTGCGCGGCGCGTCGGAGGCCGAGCGCCTCGTCAACACGTCCGCCTACGGCCTCGGCGCCTCGATCTGGACGCGTGACGAGGCGCGCGCGCGCCGCCTCGCCGAACGGCTCGACGTAGGCGTGGTCACCATCAATAGCCACGCGTTCACCGGTGCCGTTCCGGGGCTCGCCTGGTCCGGCACGCGCGCGACGGGTTACGGCGTCGCGAACAGCCGCTGGTCCCTGCTCACGTTTTGCCGTCCAAAGACGATCGCCGTCGATCGCAGCGGCCGGCCCGATCCGTATTGGATGCCGTTCGACGGTGAGCTCGGGCGGCTCGGGGAGGTGCTCTCCGAGCTTCAGCTCGGCCGCTTACGCGACGCGTGGCGGCTGCCCGGGCTCCTGCGCGCGCGCGCACGGACGCTCAAAGGGTTCTGGCGCGGCTGACGCGAGCTTGCGGAGGCGCGCTCACGCCTACACGCCGAGCACGGACTTCAAGCGTGCTTCGCCCGAACGACTCACCGGCACCGTCCGGCCGTCGGTGAGCACCGCGACTTTGCTGCCCTGTCCCCAGGGTTCGAGCCGCGCAACGCGCGTCACGTTGAGCAAGTACGAGCGGTGCACGCGCACGAACTGGCGCGGCTCGAGGCTCGTCTCGAGGCTCGCGAGCGTCTGCTGCGTGAGCGTCGAACGCGCCGCGTGGAAGACCTCGACGTAGTCGTCCTGGCCCTTCACGAAATCGATGTCGGAGACGGGGATGATGAGGATCTCGGCGCCGTCGCGGATGACCAGACGATCGAGATAGGTGCCGGGAGGGCGCGCGGCTTGCGCGAGCGCGGGTGCGGGCAGCGCCCGCCCCCCGCCGAGGCGCTTTTCGGCGCGCGCGAGCGCCTGCGTGAAGCGTTCGGCTGAAAACGGTTTGAGCAGGTAGTCGACCGCGTGCACCTCGAAGGCGCGCACGGCGTATTCGTCGAACGCGGTCGTGAAGACGACGGCGATTTCGGGCGCAATCAGGCCGAGCACCTCGAAGCCGTCGAGTTTGGGCATCTGCACGTCGAGCAGGAGCACGTCGGGCTTTTCCGAGCTCGCGAGCTGCACGGCTTCGAATCCGTTCTTGGCTTGGCCGACGAGCGTGAAGCCCGGCGCTCCGCCCAGGTATTCGCTGAGCAGGCGGCGCGCCGGCTCTTCGTCGTCGGCGATGAGCACACGGCGTTCGGGAGCGGTCGGTTTCGTCATCGTGCCTCCGTCGTCGCCGGCCGCGCCGGCACCTTGACCACGACGCGGAACTTCGTCTCGTTGCGCTCCACGTGGAGCAGCGCTTCCGCACCGTAGTGCGCCGCGAGGCGCGCGCGGATGTTCGCGAGCCCGACGCCCCCGGGGCGCCGGCGCGGCTCGGGATCGATGCCGTTCTCGAGCACGACGACGAGACGCTCGCCGCGCAGGAACGCTCGCACGAGGAGCGGAGCCGGCTCCTCGACGCGCGAGATGCCGTGCGTCATCGCGTTTTCGACCAGCGGCTGCAGCAAGAGCGACGGGACGAGGCAGGCGCGCGCCGCGGCGTCGAGCGCTATGTCGAGCACGAGCCGGTCGCCGAGGCGGAGCTTCTCGACTGCCAGGTAGCGCTCACAGAGCGCCCATTCTTCGGCGAGCGGCACGAGCGCTTGCTCTTGCGCGCCCAGCGTCCCGCGCAGGTAATCGGCGAGGAGCACGCACGCCTCGCGCGCCTTCGCCGTGTCGTAGCCGATGAGCGCGTTGACGGTGTTCAAGGCGTTGAACAAGAAATGCGGGTGCACTTGCGCGCGCAGCGCCTGGAGCTCGGCGCGCTGCGCGGTGAGCGCGAGCGCCCCTTCGCGCTCGATGGCTTCGCGCCTCAGATCGAGCTCGGCCAGCATGTAGTGAAACGTCGCGACGAGCAGGTAGAAGAGCACGCCGACGCCGAGCAGCGCCGGTTCGGCGCGATCGACCTCGCTCGGCAGCCCGCGCCACGCCGGCACGTAGGCGAACACTTCGACGAACGCCTTCCAACAAACCAAAAAAACCAGACTCCAGATGACTGCCGCCGCCGACTGCGCAGAAGCGACGCGGGCGAGTCGGCCGGGGCCGAGCGGCAGTGCGCGACACAGGTAGTACGAAGGCAGCGTGACGAGCGCGAAGGCGACCGTGCAAATCTCGGAGAGGAGGAGTCCACCGGCGGGAGTCGCCGCCTGCAAGAGCAGGTACGGCACGACCGACAAGCACGCCCAGAACAGTAGATACGCCGAAAGGGAGCGGCGCTGGGAGAGCAGGGGATGCACGCTAAAACCGGGATGAGCTCGAGAGTTCGGATTTCAGTTCCGCACGGTGACGCCGCCGAGCGTCACCGTGCCGAGGATGCGCAGGCGCGGGGCGTCGGCCGTCCCCTGCGTCGTGCGCGTCGTGTCGTCCGCTCCGCCGAAGAGCGGCGTCACCTCCAGATGCACGCGCCAGGTGTCCGGAACCCGGATGTCCACGCCGCCCATCACCACGCGGAGATCCAGCACCGCCCCCTCGGGGGCGAGCGCGGCGTTGCGGAGGTCGATCTCGACGCCGCCCGCGGTGACGCCGAGCTCGCCGCCTTGCCAACGCTGGGACTCGATTCGAAGTTGAGCCCCCGAAAACGTATACTGCTTGTTCAGGCGATCGGCGTCGGTCGACTGCGAATGTCGCTGGTGAATGTGCACGTCCGGCGTGGCGCCGTCGTCGACTTGACCGTCGCCGTCCATGTCGCCAGCGGGGGGACCGTCGTCCGGGGGTGGCCGCCAGCCGCGGCGAAAGCGATGCCGGTAGCGCCCGCGCACGATGAAGGAGAGCCCGAGCAGAACCAAGAGCCCGGGCCACAAGCGCGCCGCGGGGAACGCGATCATCCCGAGGTTGCCCGCGAGCAGGAGGCCGCCGAGCGCGACGAAGGCGAGCGCAAAGAGCCCGGCCACGAAGCCGCGCCCCCGCGCGAGACTCGACACGCCCATGAACACCACGAAGAGCGGCCAGAAATCCACGACCCGCACGTGGTGCGGCACATACCCGAACTCACGGGCGAGCAGCCCCGCGCCGACCAGCACCAGAATGAACCCCGGCCAAATGCCCGGACCACATCTCGTTCGCATCACGACGCACCTCCTAACGTACACAGAGCCCGCCGGCTACGACCGTGCCGGTGACCCGCAGCCGTGGCCCGCGCCCCGCCGAGGTCGAGGGCCGGTCGCCGTCGATGCCGCCGCACACCGCTTCGACGTCGCAAGTCACGTCCCAATCGCTCGGGACCAGAATGTCGATGCCGCTCAGCGCCGATTGCACGCTGATGGTCGCACCGTCGGCGCTCAATGAGGCGTCGCGCAAGTCGAGCGTCACGCCGGAGAGCACCGCCGTCACGGAGCCGCTGCGAAACTGCTGCGAGCGAACCAGGATTTTGAGCCCGTCGAAGGCGGCGCCGTGCTCGAAGGAGTCCTCGTCCGTGATGACCGGCTCACTGAGCTCCTCGAACTCGTCTTCCTCGAACCAAGCTGCAGCCGTCGCGTTTCGTTCGTCGCGGTCCAATTCTCGAGCTTCCATGCTGTCCTCCATGAAGCGCCGTGTGGCGTCTTCGTGAAGTTCAAACTAGGTGGCGCCGCCGATTCGAGCCCGGGGTTATCGGCGAACGAGCCGGGCTTACCGGTGAACGGTCGCCGGCAGACGGCGGACGATCGGGCTTTCGCAGCCGCACGTCGCCGCCGCGCAGAGAAACCCGTACTCGAGGTTCGCTCGCTCGCGCGCGGCCCGTGCAAGCGCGAGCGTCCGGCGCTCGACGAACCGACGGACGAGAAACACCGCGCCGCCTACCGAAGCGCAGCGCGGGGGCGATGGTTTGTCCGCCAAGATTCGGTATCATTACTTCGAAGCTCGTTGACGGTCGCAATTGAGGGCGCTACGAGTCGTGCCGCGCCGACAACGTGGGTCGCGGCGCGTTCGGGTCGGGTCGGGAACATCCCGTAAAAGGGATCGTCAACTCAATACAAGGAGTGGGTCATGAATACGCATGTTTTGTTGCGTTGTGCTGCGGCATTGACGTTGCCTGTCGCGCTCGCGGCATGTGCCGCGGAAACGAGCGGCGAGGGCGGCCTCGGGACGAGCGCCGCGGCGCTGTCCTCGCCGGCGGATCCGGTGGCGTTCTGCAAGGCGTCGGGTCTCAACGTGATCATCGGTACGCAGCGTAACGACGTGATCAACGGCACCGCGGCCGCTGATTGCATCGTCGGCCTGGGCGGCCAGGACACCATCAACGGCCTCGGCGGCGACGACATCATCTTCGCGGGCGAAGGTGACGACGTCGTGAGCGGCGGCGACGGCAACGACCAGCTCTTCGGCGGCGGCGGGCAGGACAACCTCCAGGGCAACGCCGGCAACGACCAGCTGAACGGCGAAGAAGGCGACGATCAGCTCCACGGCGGCGACGGCGACGACGTGCTTTCGGGCGGCGGCGGCCAGGATCGGCTGTTCGGCGATGCCGGCAACGACACGCTGAACGGAGACGTCGGCGACGATCAGCTGCAAGGCGGCGACGGCGACGACACGCTCGCCGATTGCACGAATCACAACACGCTGAACGGCGGAGCCGGCACCAACAGCTGCCAGGCGAGCACGAGCGGCAACAATTCGAGCTCGCTCGCGAGTTGCCAAACCGTCACCAAGTGCCCGTGAGCGGCCGCTGAATCGAGCGTTGCGCGCGGCCTCGTATCCAAGGGCCGCGCGCAA
>JAICUB010000065.1 GCA_025936045.1 Polyangiaceae bacterium
CCGCCTCGCGCGTCGCGCCCCATCTACGTGTCCGCCCGTCGCGCCCCATCTACGCGTCGCCCACCTCGCCCGTCGCGCCCCATCTACGCGTCGCCCACCTCGCCCGTCACGGCCCGGTACGCGCCGGCGTCGCGCCCCCTCTACGTGTCCGCCCGTCACGCCCTGGTACGCGCCGGCGTCACGTCCCGTCTACATGTCGTACGTCGCGCCCCATCTACGTGTCCGCCCGTCGCGCCCCATCTACGCGTCGCCCGCCTCGCGCGTCGCGCCCCGGTACGCGCCGCGCGTCACGCACCGTTTACATGTCGCCCGTTCGCGCCCCGCGTGCGCGTTGATGTGGAGCGGAACGCGGCGGGTAACCGGGGGCCGGCGGCGGGAGGAGCGGCCGCGGGGCGGTGAAGCCTGAGCTGCGGGCGGTGTTTGCGAGCGGCGGTCGGGATGCAGCGCTCTTGGCGCGAGGGCGGCCTTTGCGCGGGGCGAGGACAAGCGGTGATACGAAGTTGAATTTAGCAGATATGAGATGTCGGTACGGTCCTGACAGATTGAACCGAGGGCATGCCCGGCGTCCGGTTCGTGTAGGCCGCGGACAGCCCTGGTAGTGGACGTGCACGCCCTGGAAGGAAACGGATTCGATGAAGAGGCGCGTGACGTCGCGAGCGCGCGCGCGCTCAGCAGCGCGCCTTCGAAGGTGTTCGCAGGGAGTACGACGAGGAGCGACCGCATGAAGCACTCGGACGGAACGGAATGAGTGTCTTTGCTCTCTTCCCGTTACCTCGTCCTTTCTTACGCTTGGCGAAGGACGCCCCCATGGAGTCAGGGCTGTCGCGTTGAGGGTGCCGGCTACGTCCGACGGAATCGGCAACGTCGGCGCGGCGTTTTCGGCCCGCTGTCGCTCGGTCGAATCGCCGTCGGTGCGGCTTCATGCCCGACAAGCGCCGCATCGCTGATCGGCGCGACAAGGAGGTTCGCCTTCGGTGGCCCGGAATCCGAGCCGAAGACGAGCGCGGAGGGGCCGCTCGTGGCGTGCCGGCATGCCGTGGTCCTACCGCCGCCGGAGCGAAATTCGCTCGCCCGGCGCGCTTCGCCGCTGGGTGCCGGGCAGGTGTATCGAAACAAGAAAGCACCGACGGGACAGACCACGCCAAAAACTAGTGAATTTTGCGGGCCTCACCCCAAGTGGGGCCCCAAAATTCACGATCGATGCGAGTGGTCCGCAGCGTAAGGACGGATTCGGTGCCGGACGGACGCGAGCGACGACGCGCGGATCGTGCGTGGCGTTCAGCGCCTCGGCGTTCGTGGCTGCGTCACGTGCGTGTCGCGGCCGGCACGGAAACGCTTTTCAGCCTGTGCCGCGCGGTGGGCGGCGGTGGTCGCTGACCCTTCCGCTCGAGCTAGCGCGTGCGTCGTACCTGCGGGCGGACCGCAGGCACCGGGATGGGACGCAGCACCGGCTCGGGGGGGAGTGCGCGATCGAGGAAGTCGCGCAGCGTCTCGAGGGCGCGGTCGATGACTTGGCGTAGTTCGTCGATCATCGCAGCTCTAGGGTGACAGAATGGGGATAAGGAAGCTAACTGTAAAGGTCACGCGCTCGAGAAAGAGTCGGACACGGGACTACAAAAGGAGAGGGGCGGTCTCTCCCGTACGGAACCGGCCCGAAGGAACGGGGCGCTTCGGCCGCGCTGAAAAGAAAAGGGGCGGCTTCTGCCGCCCCGTGTGGAAAGGGAGGGGGGCGGTCTGAGGATGGGGACCCGCCCCCCTGAGTTTAGCGGTAGGACTCAGATGTCCTGCTCGGCCACCGCGGTGCGCAGGCGCTGCATCGCGCGGGAGTGCAGCTGCGAGATGCGCGGCTCGCTCACGCCGAGGCGCTCGCCCAGGCTCTTGAACTTGACGTGGTTGAAGTAGTGCTCCGAAACGATCAGGCGCTCGCGCTCGGGTAGGGTTTCGACGGCCTTGGCGAGGTGATCGCGCACGAGCTGCTCGTTGTACTCGGACTCGGCTTCCGGAGAGGTGGCGAGGCAGCGGTTCTGCTCCCACTCGCCCACGTCGTCGAGACGCACGACGCGCGGCGGCATGCTGTCGCCCGTGGCGGCCGCGGCGCGGCGCGCGCGACGCGAGAGCCAATCCTGGGCGCGCAGCTCGTCGAGGATCGCGCCGCGAACGCGGACGCGGACGTACCACTCGAAGCCGTCGTCGCGCTTCTCGCCATGGCGGCGAATCGCATCCCAGAGACCCGCCATGCCGGCGGCGATGAGGTCCTCGCGCAGCACGTTGCGCGGCAGCCGGCGCTGGAAGCCACCGACGATCTTGTGAACGAGGGGCGTGTACTCCGCGATGAGGCGCGCGACCGCGGGGTCCGTGCGCTCCTTCTTCGCAGGCGCGTTGACCGTGCGCTTCACCGGCGTCGCCGGCTGCGACACGTGCGGGCGACGAGCGCCACGCACCACGGGAGCAACCGAACGGCGGCGACCCTCCGGTGGGACGCTGGTGCGCCAGGTCTGGCCACTCAATGACGAGTGCCAAGAGTTCGTCTGCGCCTCAGGTGCCCAACCCGCTTCGATGTTCCCGTCAGTCATCGCTGTTCTCCTCGGGCGGACTCAAGAGCAGGTTCCGTACCAGGATCCTTAAATGAATGATTTCAATTGGTTACCCAGGCACCAGTTTTGGGTTGAGGTCGCGCGTGACCCGGCTCCCGAATCGATTTCTCAAAGCGCCCCACCGAAAGACGCTCGGAACCCTCGGAAAAAGCGTCGATCTGAGACGATCGAGAGTTAAGAGGGTCAGCGTTGACCCCGTAGGTCGAGTCGGACCCGTGACGGTGTCGGGTTGGGTGCGATACGTGCCGCGCGTTTCTTGGCTCTAGGGCTGGGGGGATGCCAGAGTTTGTAACGCGCGGTTTTTCCGCGAAATCTCACCGGTAGCGGAGCATGGGCGAAGGAAGGAACCTGGTTGGCGTCGATATCGGCGCGTCCGGGGTCAAGGTCTGCCAGGTCAAGGAGTCCCGAAAGGGGCTCGGGCTGCTCCGTCTCGGCTTCGTGCCGCTCGGTGCTCAGGCCATCGTTGACGGCCAGGTGATGGACCAGGCGGCCGTCATCGAGGCGCTCCAGCGCGCCTTCTCCGAGGCGAAGATTCGCCAGAAGGAATGCGCCGTCAGCGTCTCCGGCCAGAGCGTCATCATCCGGAAGATCACGATTCCGATGATGTCGGATGCCCAGCTCGAGGAGCAGATCCAGTGGGAGGCCGAGCAGCACATCCCCTTCGACATCAAGGACGTGCAGGTCGATTACCAGGTTTTGCGCAAGCGTCCCGAGACGAGCCAGATGGATCTCTTGCTCGTGGCCGCGAAGCGCGACCAAATCGAGGACTACGCGCAGCTCGCCCGCAGCGCGAAGCTCAAGCCGGTGGTGTGCGACATCGACGCCTTCACCGTGCAAAACCTGTTCGAGTACTCGCGTGGGCTCCCCGCCGATCAGACGATCGCGCTCATCAACGTCGGCGCGAGCCTGTCGTCGCTCAACATCATCTCGAACGGCGTGAGCGCGTTCACGCGCGAGATCGCCAACGGCGGCAACGTCATCACCGAGGAAATTCAGCGGCAGCTGAGCGTCCCGTTCGATCAGGCCGAGGCGTACAAATGCGGCGGCTCCGCGGATCCGGACGATCCGAACCGCGCGGGCATGGTGCCGCAGCAGGTGATTCAAATCGTCGAAGCCGTGTCGGACTCGATCGCCGCGGAAATCCAGCGGAGCCTCGACTTTTACGTGGCCACGAGCGGTGAGGCGGAGATCTCGCGGATTTACGTGACGGGTGGCACCGCGAATCTCGCGGCGCTCGGCACCGCCATTCAGCGCCGTTCGCGCGTGCCGGTGGAGGCGTGGGCTCCCACCGAAAAGGTCGTGATCGAGGCGCGCGAGGTGAACCCGTCGGTGCTGCAGACGCGCGCGGCGCAGCTCGCCGTCGCGCTCGGGCTCGCGCTCCGTAAGGAGAAGGAGACGCGCTCGTGATTCGCGTCAACCTGCTGCCGCAGAAGCGGCGGACCGAGGCGCGCGCCGAGGGCAACCAGCTCTGGCTCGTCGCCGTCATGGTCGCCTTTTTGGCCGAAATCGCCGGGCTCTTCGTGTTCCACAGCGTGAAGAGCGAAGAGCTCGCCGATCAGCAGCGCAAAAATAGCGGCCTCGAGAAGCAAATCGCGCAGGCGAAGCAGGCGGTCGCGAACCACGCCGAGGTCAAGCAGAAGCTCGAGCAACTCCGCGCGCGCGAAGCCGCCATCACCAAGCTCCAGACCGCGCGCTCGGGGCCGACCGCCGTGCTGCTCGAGCTCAGCCACATTCTGACGCCCGGGCGGGGCCCGAGCGTGGCGCCCGACAAGCTCGGGCAGATCCGCCGCGACAACCCGCTCGAGGCGTTCAACGGCAACTGGGATCCGCGGCGCCTCAACGTGACCGCTTTCAACGAGCAGGCGCGCAAGGTGAAGCTCGAAGGCGTCGCGCTCGACGGCGAGGACGTGAGCGAGCTCGCGCGGCGCATGAATCTGTCCGACTATTTCGCGAACGTCGTGCTCTTGCCCGGCAAGCAGGAGAAGGACCAGAAGACGGGCCTCGACGTGGTGCGTTTTTCGCTGGAAGCGCAGGTGAAGTACTGATGGCTCTCGCCGACCAACTCGCCAAGCTTCCGGTCGCCGCGCGCGTCGGCGTCGGCGTCGCCGTGCTCGCGCTCACGGGCGTCGCCTACTACGTCGTGTTCTACGGCGATCTCGCGAGCGCCATCGAAGCCGCGCAGAGCCGCGAACACCAGCTCACGAGCGACCTCGGCGAGGCGCGCAAGGCGGAGTTCGCGTACCAGAAGGACCTCGCCGAGCTCAACGACCGCCAGCAGCGGCAGCGCGAGCTCAACAAGGTGCTGCCCGTCTCGAGCGAGTACCCGGCGTTCTTGAGCGCGATCCAGAACGTCGCGAACGTGGCGGGCGTCGATCTCGTCGGCTGGACGCCGAGCGCGGAGGTGCCCGAGCAGTTTTACGTGCGCGTGCCGATGAAGCTCGAGCTCAGCGGGCGCTATCACCAGATTGCGAAGTTTTTCTACGGCGTGAGTCAGCTCGATCGCATCATCAACCTCGAGAACGTGAGCCTCGGTAAGCCCGAGGTGCGCGGCGAGGACGTGATCATCCACACGGAAGTGCTGGCGACGGCGTTCCGCGCGGCCGAAGACGCGAAGGACGTGGGAGCCGACAAACGCGGCGGCGCGATGAAAGGGCAGCCCTGATGCGTCACGCGACCGTCGCCGGAGCACTGTGCGCGGCCGCGCTGCTTTGCGGCTGCGGCGACGACAAGCCCGTGCAGGAGCACCTGGCCCCGAAGCCGAGCGCGGCGGCGCCCGCTCCGGCCGCGCCGGGTGTCGCCGGGTCGCCGGCTCCGGACGCTTCGGCGGGCCACCGCGAGTTCCCGGAAGCCGAGTTTACGGAGACGGAGCGCAGCCGCGACCCGTTCCGCGCGTACACGAACACGTTCGTGCAAGAGAACAAGGCGCAGGTGCGCTCGCAGCGCGAGGTCATTCTTTCCGACTACGCGGTCGACGACCTGAAGCTCGTCGGGATCGTGACGCGCATCGACCCCGCGCGGGCAATGCTGGTCGATCCGACGGGGAAAGGTCACGTCGTGCACCGCGGCGACTTCGTGGGCCGGGCCGACGTGGTTCAGCTGGGTGGCCAATCCGGCGCCACCTATCAGCTCAACTGGCGCCTCGACCGCATCCGCGACGGCGATGTCGTGCTCGTGCGCGAGGATCCGAATAACCCGGACGTGCCCGCCGCCACCAAGGTGATCACGTTGCGGCCGGCAGCGCAGGACCAAAAGGGCGGCGGTTAGCGCCCTCCGGCCTGCGGCCGGGTTGGACTCGAACCTCGAGTACGGGTTTCTTCGTGCTCGGGTTCCGTGCGCTTGCGACCTCCCTCTGCTGCGGGCGCCGTGCCCGCCGCTTAAGCGTGTAATTTGTTCACCTTCTCTTCGCCTTAGTACGCTCCGAGCGGCTTGCCCCCGCCGCGCTCGGCGGTCCCGGGTGGGCGCCTTCGGAGCGAACTAATGCGGCTTTCTCACCGCCAACCCCTGATGTGTCCCGCCCTCGTGGCGGCGCCTTTCGCTTTGCTTTTGGGGCTCAGCCTCGCGCCGGCCGCGCTCGCGGCGACGCCGGAAAGCAAGGCGACGCACGTGGCCGTTGCCAAGGCCGGCGCCACCGAGACGCGCATCGAGGTGACGTTCAGCGCGCCGCCGACGTTCAGCGCGCGGCTCGAGCGCCAAAAGAACCGACTCATCGTCGATGTGCCGCAGTCGGCGCTCGAAGGCGTGCCGGGCGCGCTCACCGACCGCGTCGGCGTCGTCGGCGGCGTGATGGCGCAGTCGTTCGCCGTGCCAGGTGGGCACACGACGCGTTTGCTCGTCACGTTGCTCGAGGAGGCCGCCTACGCGGTCGCGGTCGAGGGCAATTCGCTGGTGATCCGGCTCGCCCCCAAGAAAGCCGGGCTCTCCGCGAGCGCACCGGCCGCTCCGCCGACGCCGGCGCGCCCCCACGCCGACGGCCCGGCCGAGGTGCGAGACGTGCGCTTCGAGCACGCGAGCGACGAAGACCGCGTCGTCATCGAGCTCGCCGACGACGTCAATTTCCGCGAGCCGAAGCTCGCCCGCGGCCACGCGCGTCTCGTGCTCGAGGCTGCGCGCTTGCCCGAAGCGCTCGTGCGCGAGCTCGACGTCTCCGCCTTCGGCGGGGGGGTGAGCAGCGTCTCGAGCTTCGCGAACCCGGGCGAGCCGAACACGGTCGTGCTCGAAGCCGACGTCGCGACGGGCGTCTCGAGCCGCGTGCAGCGGCGCGGCAACTCGCTCGTCTGGAGCTTCTTCGATCCGGCGAAGCAAATGCCGTCTCAGAGCGGCATCGCGCGTGACGGCGGTATTGCGCGCAAGACCCGCACCGTGACGGTGGAAGAAGCCGTGCGCGGCGTGCCCGAGGTGTACGACGGGTATTCGGCCGGTCCCGCGTTGACCGAGAAGACGGCGGCGCCCGCCGACGCCGCGGGTTTCGCGCCGACGCCGCTCGCGCAGCAGAAGAATTTCAACGGGCGGCGCATCGATCTCGATCTCAAGGACGCCGACATCCACAACGTGCTCCGTCTGCTCGCGGACGTGGGGCAGGTGAACGTCGTCACGGCGGACAACGTGCAGGGCAGCGTCACGATTCGCATGCGCAACGTGCCGTGGGATCAAGCGCTCGACGTGGTTTTGCAGAGTAAGGGCCTCGGCATGGTGCGGGCCGGCAACATGATCCGCGTCGCGCCGCTCGCCGATCTCGAGAAAGAGCGCGAGATGCAGCTTGCGCGCCGTGCCCAGGAAGTGAAGCTCGCGCCGCTCGAGACGCGGCTCATCCCCGTGAGCTACGCCTCGGCGAAGGACATCCAAGAGCGGGCACGCCCGCTGCTCAGCGAGCGCGGAACGATCGCCGTGGACGACCGCACGAACGTGCTCATCGCGCGCGACATCGCCGGCAATCTGAATCAGATCGAGGAGCTCATCCGCTCGCTCGATACGCAGACGCCGCAGGTGCTCGTCGAGGCGCGCATCGTGGAAGCGACGAGCCGCTACCTGCGCGACGTGGGCATTCAGTGGGGCGGAGACAGCACGTTTTCGGCCGCGACCGGTAACCCGACGGGCCTCGCGTTCCCGAACTCGGTCGGCGTCGTCGGCGGCGCGAGCGACGCGAACACCCCGACCGCCGGTTTGAGCCCGTTCTCGAACACGGTCGCGAGTCCGAATTTCGCCGTCAATCTGCCGGCCGCCGTCGGCACCGGATCCGGCGGCGCCATCGGCCTTTCGCTCGGCTCGGTCGACAACAACATCAACCTCGCCGTGCGCTTGTCGGCCGCCGAAGCGAGCGGCTTACTGCGGATCCTCTCGAGCCCGCGCATCCTCACGCTCGACAATCACGAAGCGCGCATCGCTCAGGGCACGTTGATCCCGTTCTCCCAGGTGAGCGCGCAGGGCGTGCAGACGACGTTCCAGGAAGCGAAGCTCCAGCTGCTCGTGAAGCCGCACGTCACGGCCGACGGCAGCGTGAGCATGCACGTCAAAATCAACCGCGACGAGCCCGACTTCAACCAGACGTCCGCGCGCGGCGACCCCACCATCCTGAAGCGCGAGGCGGAAACCGAGCTCTTGGTGATGGACGGCCACACGGCGGTCATCGGCGGCATTTACACGCGCAACACCGGTCGCAACCTCGATCAGGTGCCGTTCTTCGGGGACATCCCGCTCTTGGGCCTACTCTTCCAGCGCCGTCGCGCGAGCGATCAACGGAGCGAGCTCGTGATTTTCCTCACGCCGCGCATCGTGAATCGGGCCGAGGCGCTCGGGCGCTGACGTTCGCGTGGGCAAACGGCGCCGGCACGGGTTGAGCCCGGCTTCGCTCAGCTCCGCCGCTTGAACAAGCGGCTCCACGCCGAGCTCGGGGGCGACTCCGACTCGGGCGCGAGCGTGAGACGATCCTTCGGGCTGTTTTTGAGGCGCTGCTCGTAGAGCCGCACCTCGCGCGCCGCGTCGATGTGACGCGGATCCGTTTCGGCGATGAAACGAAACTCTTGCAGCGCGGACGCGTGCCGGCCGACGCGCTTGAGAAAGAGCCCGCGGTACCAGTGCACCTTGACGTTTTGTTCGGCGCCGCGGACGGCGCGCGTGAAGTCGGCGGTAATCCGGCGCTGATCCGCGTCGGGCTTGAGCGCGGCGAGCCAGGCGGCGAGCGCAATGCATTCGGCGCGCTTCGGATCGAAGTCGAGCGCGAGCTTTACCTCGCGTTCGGCCGCGTCGAGACTGCCGCGCGCGAGGTGGGATTCGGCCTTCTGAAACGCTAGATCGGCGCTCAGCGCGCGCTCGATCCCGTCGGTGGCGTCTTCCGTCGTGCCGCTGCGGAGCTCGGCGTCGTAGAGCGCGCGCCGAGCGGGATCGGTGAGCACGTGGTACGCGTGCGAGATGCTCTCGAATACGCGCGTGGCGCTCTCGCGCAGCTCCTCCGCTTCGGAGCCGAGCCGATCGGGGTGCCAGCGCTTCGACAGCAGAAAAAACGCCGACTGAATCTGCCGGGCGGGCGCGTTCGGTGGAATGCCGAGCACCGCGTAATGTGTGCGCGGCTCGTTTTCGGAGCGCTTTCTGAGCTCCTCGCGCAGCGTGACGCCGTGGACCACGGCCGGTGGAATCGACGGCGGTGAATCCCGTCGCGGCGGGACGGCTCCGGGCTCGGCGAGCCGAGCCCGTGAGACCTCGTTCGTGAAGCTCGGGACGCGCGCCGCCGGGACCGTGACCGCCGGCTCTACGCCGAGTCCGACCGGAGGAGCGCTCGGCGAGCCGAGATCCACCGAGCGCGTGAGCACGAGGAAGTAGAGGACACGCTGGATGGCGTCCGTGAGGGCCGGAGAAGCGTCGATGAGCTCGCTCACCCGGCGCGGCCCTTGGGCGAGCAGGCCGAGGATGCGGCGATCATCGCCCATGAACGCGAAGTGGTGCGACGGCAGCCCCGGTCTGAGCGCGAGCTCGAGCCCCGCCACGCGCCCGAGGGCGGCTGCGAGCTCCGCGGGACGCGCGTGCTCGCGCAACCCGCGCCAGAGCACTTCGAGCGTGCTCGCCTCCGAGCCTTCCGCCGCGCCCCAGCTCGCGAGAAAATTCTCGCCGTCGAAGTAGCCGTACTGCGTGTCGAGCGGCTGAGCGAACAACCACACGAGCTTGCGCGACAGGTGCTCGCGCAGACCGATGCCCAGCGTGCGTTCGCTGATGAAGCCCTCGTCGAGCAAGAGTTGGCCGAAGAGCACGTGCTCCCGCTGCGAACGCTCGATGGCGCGCGCGTGCATCGCCGGCGTGATCGCGCCGGCATCGAGCAGCACGTCGCCGAGGTAGCCGACGGGCGCCGACACCTTCGCTTTCGTGGGCGCGCCTGCTTCGAGATAGATGCCGTGCCGGGCGCCGCCCGTCTCTTCGAGCACCAGCGTCCCCGTGAGCCGTTGATCGAGAGCGTGGACCAGCAGCTGTCCGAAAGGGGTGTTCCCCAGCGTGCCTACGACTTCGGGAACGTGCTCGTTCATCCTCAAGTTGGTTCTTTCACGGTCGCATTAGCGCGTGGACCCAGGCGCGCCACCCCCCGGCGCTCGATGTTTCGACGGATTTTCGGCGCCCGCGTGACGGCGCAGTTACCCCTAAGGCATACGACGTCCGCGGCGGAGCGGATCGCTCGCGAGCCTAGCGATTTGTTGAGGCGGGCTCGTCCGGCCGCCGCTACTCGCCGAGCGGGGCGAAGAGGTCGTCCACTTCGAGCTCGGAGAGGGGTGCTTTGATGGGCGAACCGCCGCCGAGCAGCGAGCGCGCGAGTTCGGACTTTTTCTGCTGAAGCTGGAGCATCCGCTCCTCGACGCTGCCGGTTGCGATCAGGTTGTAAACGAAGACCGGACGGGTTTGGCCGATGCGGTACGCGCGATCGGTCGCCTGCGCCTGTGAGGCCGCGTTCCACCAGGGGTCGTAATGGACGACGGTATCGGCGCTCGTGAGGTTGAGGCCGGTGCCGCCCGCCTTGAGGCTGATGAGAAAAACGTCCACCTCCCGGCCCTCGAAGCGGTCGACGGCGCGCTGCCGATCCTGGGTCGCCCCCGTGAGCTCGACGAACGCGATCTTCCGCTGTTCGAGGCCCGCGGCGAGGAGGTCGAGCATGCGCGTGAACTGCGAAAAGACGAGCACGCGCCGGCCCTGGCCGAGCTGCGTCGCCAAGAGCTCGAAGAACAGGTCGAACTTGGCGGACTCCTTGACGCGCCGCGCGGACGGGACCGTCACGAGCCTCGGATCACAGCAGACCTGCCGCAGCTTCATGAGCGCGTCGAGGATGGCGATCGTCGCGCCCTGCACGCCCTTCTCGCGGATCGCGCGCCGCACGTCCCCGTGGGCCGCCACGCGGATGCTCTCGTAGAGCTCGCGCTGCTCGCCGCCGAGATCCACGGGTCGCACGATTTCCGTCTTCGGCGGTAGGTCGCGCGCGACCGACTCTTTCATGCGCCGGAGCACGAACGGCGCGACCGCGCCCCGGAGCGCCTCCAAGCGCAGCTGATTGCCCATGCGCTCGATCGGTACGCGAAATTGCGTGCGAAACCCGTCTGCGTCGCCGAGGAAGCCGGGCATCAGAAAATCGAAGAGCGACCACAGCTCCTCGAGGTTGTTCTCGATGGGCGTGCCGCTCAAGCACAGGCGGTGTCGCGCGTTGAGCTCGCGCGCGGCGCGCGCGGCGAGGCTCCGCGGGTTTTTCACGGCTTGCGCCTCGTCGAGGATCACGAGGTGATACGGCTGGCTCTTCAGCAGCTCGAGGTCGCGTACGAGCAGCGGGTAGCTCGTGAGCACGACGTCGGCCTTCGCGATCGTCGCGCTCTCGCGCTTCGGTCCGTGGAACGCGACGACCTCGAGCGCGGGCGCGAACTTCTTGAACTCGCGCCGCCAATTGCCGACGAGGCTCGTCGGCATGACGATGAGCGTCGGGTGGGTCGCGCGGCCCGACTGCTTTTCCCGCAAGACGTGCGTGATCGTCTGCAGCGTCTTGCCGAGACCCATGTCGTCCGCGAGCACACCGCCCGCCTCGTGCTCGACGAGCCCGGCGAGCCACGCCACGCCCTCCTCCTGATACGGCCGGAGCGTGGCGCACAAGCCGAGCGGCACGCTCCGAGCGGGCGGCTTTTCGCGGGTCTCTTTGGCGAAGCCGCGCGCTCGCTCGATGGCGTCCGTCATGCCGGACCACAAGAGCCGCGCCGACTCGCCGAGCGCCTGGTCGAGCTTGGCGACGCTCGCGGCGCCGGTGCGCGGAAAGCGCAGCGTGCCGTCCGCGAGCTCCTCGCCGCGATAGAGCTCGAGCAAGACCTTGAGCACGAAACGCAGGCGCGCAGGCGGAATCGTGACGTAGCGGTTTTCGCCGACGGCGACCGCGCGCAGCTTGGTCGTCACGTCGAGCAACGTCTCGAGGCTCTCGGTGTCGCCGCGTGTCTCGAGCATCTCGAGCAGCGCGGGCAAGAGATTCACGCGCCGGCCCTCGATTTCGATGCCGAGCTCGAGACCGAACCAATCGGTGCGCTCCGCGTCCGGCTCGACGGCGGCGTACCAGGGCGAATCGCTTTCGACGACTTGGTACGGGTAGCTCGCGTCGACGGTCACGACCCAACCGAGTGCTCGGAGCTGCGGCAGCGCTACCGCGCCGAACGAGCAATAGGCGTGCACGTCGCCGTCGAACTGGACGAGGTAGTCGGCGTCGGGATCGGGCCCGGCGCTCACGCGCTCCGAGCAGTCGAGCTCGAGCGCCCCGAAGCTCTCGAGCAAACACTGCGCGCGTGCCTCCCCCGTCAAATCGCGTCCGACGACGCCCACGCTGTCGCCCTCGGCCACGAAAAAACGGGTGCGCCGGTCGGCGGCACGCACCTTCACACCCGCATAATCGAAGGTCAGCGTGATGACGGGGACGAGCTCTTCGCGTCCCTCGTCGAACAGCCCTTCACCCGAGCTCACCCACATGCGTTCGGTGTGCAGGTGCAGGCACGGCGTGAACGCGAGCGCTTTTTCCGTTGTGCGAGACGATCCGTCCAAGAGCTGGACTCCGGAGTTTCCGCAAAAACGCGCGCTTGTCCATCACCGCGCGCTCGACCCCTTTCCCTCCGACAGTCGCTCGGATGGACCCCAATCCATTGGGGTCCATGGGGAGGTGCTATTCGGTCACGGCATCGACGGATTGCACATGCCCGCCGTTGCGTCGCAGCTTCCCGTACCGCAATCCGTACCCGTCGGCGGGAAGTGGCCGGTCATGTCGCACGTGTAGAGCACGTTGTTGGTGCACTCGAAGGTGCCCGCCGTGCATTCGGGCAGGCACGCGCCGTTCGCCTTGTCGCAAAGCGACGGGTCTCCGCACGCCATCTGATCGTCCCAGCCGTCTTGCATGGCGTTGCACTTCTGGAGCTCGCCCGTCGCCGTGCAGTTGTAATCGCCGGGCTGGCATACGACGGGCTTACACGCGCCGTTCGCCTTGTCGCAGAGCGCGGCCGACCCGCACGCCATGACGTCATCCCAACCCGACTGCATGGCGTTGCACTTCTGGAGCTCGCCCGCCGCCGTGCAGTTGTAGTCGGTCGGGGTGCACGTGAGGCACTTGCCGTCCGCTTCGTCGCAGAGCGCGGCCGACCCGCACGCCATCTTATCGTCCCAACCGTCCTGCATGCCGCTGCACTTCTGGAGCTCGCCGGTCGTCGTGCAGTTGTAGTCGCCGGGTTGGCATACGACGGGCTTACATACGCCGCTCGCCTCGTCGCAGAGCGCGGCGGAGGCGCACAGTGTCTTGTCGGCCCAATCCGTCTGCGTCGAGTTGCAGGTCTGGAGCTCGGCGCCGGCGCAATGGAAATCCGTCGGCTGGCACGCAGGGGGTATGCACTTGCCGCCGGCCTTGTCGCAGAGCGGAGCGGAGGCACACGCGGTCTTGTCCGTCCAGCCCGTCTGCATCGAATTGCAGGTCTGGAGCTCCGCGCCGTTACAGTTGAAGTCGGTGGGCAGGCACGTGAGGCACTTGCCCGCCGAGGCGCTGCAGAGAGCGGAGGACGAGCACGCCGTCTTGTCGCTCCACCCGGTCTGCGACGAATTGCAGGTCTGAAGCTCGGCGCCGTTGCAGTGGTAGTCGGTGGGCAGACACGTGAGGCACTTGCCCGCCGAAGCGCTGCAAAGCGCGCTCGACCCGCACGCCGTCTTGTCGCTCCAGCCGGTTTGCGAAGCGTTGCACGTCTGGAGCTCGGCGCCGTTGCAGTGGTATTCCGTGGGCAGACAGGTCACGCAGCGGTTGTTCGCCGCGTCGCAATGAGCGTTCGAATCACACGTGGTAGGCGTCTCCGTCTTGCCGTCGGTTCCACACGTGTAAAGGACGTTGTTGCTGCAGCGGGACGTGCCCGGCATGCAGGTGTCGCAGCGATTGGCAGCTGCGTTACAGAGCTTCGGGCAGGTCGTCGACTGGAGCATCTGGCCGTCGTCGCTGCAGTGCTGGAGCACGTTGCCGTTGCTGCACACGCTCGAGTCCGGAGGCGTGCAGACGTCACACTCCTTGTTGGCGGCATCGCAGAGGCTCGCGACGCCGCACTGCCGCGTCGTGACGGCTCGCTGATCCGGCGGGCAGACTTGCAACGTCGAGCCGATGCACGACGCGTCGCCCGCGTGGCATGCCGCGCAATACGCGGTGGCCCCCGCGTCCATGCAGCCGAGGGCGCCGCAGTCCGACTGATCGTCCCAGCCATTGCGACCGGCGTCGCACGACTGAAGCTCGGCGCCGTTGCACTGCGCCGTCGGCAAACTGCCGCCGCAGATCGCGACGCCGCACCCGTCCGCTCCGTTGCCGCCGGCGCAACTGTCGTCGAGCGTGCAGCTGCACAAATTCGTCGTGGCGCACGTCGCTTGGTGGACCCAGCCGCTGTCGGCAGTACACGTCTGAAGCTCGCTGCCGTTGCAGCGGGTCGAGCTCGGGCAGCTCGTCTTACAGCCGGGGTCCGCCCCGTCATTGCTGCAGAATTGACCGGCCGGGCACGCGTCGCCCACGTCGACCCACGCGGTCTGGCCCGCGTTGCACTGCCGGAGCTGGCTTTCCACGTTGCCGTCGACGGAAACGTCGAAGCATTGATACGAGTTTGCCGGCGTACAAACCGGGTCGTTGCAGCGCTTGTCCGTCGCGTCGCAGAGTTCTGCGGACGCACACGTCGTGACGGCGACGAAGCCGGACAAATCCTCGGCGCATTTCGACAACGTCGCGCCGCTGCACGCGTAGTCACCGGCGTGTGGACAGCCGGGCGGCAGGCATTGGCCGCTCGAGGCGTCGGCCGCCGTCGTGCACAGCGCCGCGGACGCGCAATCGGAAACGTTTTCCCAGTGCCGTGTGCTGGTACATCGGCGCAGGCTCTTGTCGTTGCACTGGTATTGCCCCGGCGTGCAGAGATCCGTGCATGCGCCGACGACGGGGTTGCACTCGGTGTTCGGGTCGGTGCACGTCGTCACGCTGTCGAACCCCGTGAGATCGTCGCGACACTTCGTGAGCGTCATGCCCGTGCAGAGGTACGCGCCAGCCGCGCTGCACCCCACCGGGCACATGTCGAGCGAACCCATCGTCGCCGCGTCGCTCGCGACCGCGGTCGCGCAGAGCGCCGCGGTCGCGCAGGTGTCGACCGTGTCCCATGCCGTCTCGTCCTGCCGGCAATGCTCGAGCGTCGGTCCGTCGCAGCGGTAGGTTCCCGCGTCGCAGAGGCCCATCATGCACTTGCCGGCGAAATTCGGGTTCGCCCGCGCGGCGTCGAGCGTGGAGCTACACAGTCCGGGCGTCGCGCAGTCGTCGAGGTGAAGCGACCAAGTGCCGTCCGTGCCGCACTGCCAGAGCTCGCTGCTCGCGTCCGCGTTCTCGCCGCGACACGAGTATTCCCCCGGCATGCAGTTGCCGCAGAACGTCGGGTTGCACATGTCGGCGGAGCTGCACGACTGGATCTGCTGCCAGGTCTTCCCGTCGTTGCGGCATTGCTCGCGCACGACGCCGTCGCAGCGCCCGTCACCGGGCTTGCAGACCTCGCATTGCTTGTTCTTCGAATCGCAGAGGTCGGTGTTGCCGCACGTCTGCTTGAGCACCCAGCCGGCGTCACCCGCGCCGCACGCGAGCAGGTACTCGCCGTTGCACCGGTAATCACCCGTCTTGCACTGCGCGGCGCCCGAGCCCGTCTGCGCGGGCGGCTCGATTTTGAAGTCGCCCGTGACGAGCTGACAGCCGAACGCGAAGAGCGCGAAGAGGGCACCCAAGACCGCGCCGAGCGAAATCTCGCTCGGAGCCCGGCGCTTCGTGCCGTGCTTCATCACGCCTCGCTCGCGTGCTCGCCTCACGCGCAGGCCCTCCGAATAGGCTCTGTAACCAAGTGTAAGGAAAGATACCACAGCTTACGGCGCGCGCAGTACGCTCGCCGGAGTGGCGGATCTTCGCGGGGTTGCCGGACCACATCCGAGCGTACCAGGGCCTGGTGTTTGGGCCGGCGTGGCATCTTTGCCGCGCGCCTTCGGCGAGATTTGGCGCACGCCGGAGCTCTGGCTTCTCTCGTTCGTGCCCACGCTCGTGTTCGCCGTGCTCACGAGCGGTTTCGGTGCGCTGGCCGTGTTGGTCGCGCGACCGTGGCTCGTCGTGCGGTTGCCTCGGGCGGCGGGCCCGCTCGGTCGCGCGGGTGTCGGCATCGCCGGTTGGGGCTTTGCGGCGGTGTGCGTCGTCGCCGGCTTTTACTTGGCGCTCGCGCTCGCGCCGGCGTTGAGCGCGCCTGCGCTCGAACGGATCGTCGACGTCGTCGAGCGGCGGGTCGGAGCTCCCGCGCGCGTGCGGCTCGGCTTTTGGCGCGAGCTCGGCTGCGGCTTTCGTTCACTCGCGGGCGCGGCATGCATGGCGCTGCCCGCGAGCGCGCTCCTCTGGCTCGCCGGCGTGCTCGTGCCTGGGGCGACTCCAGTCACGCTGCCGCTCGGCTCGCTCGTCTTTGCCTTGTTCGTGGCTTGGGGTCTCTTCGACTATCCGCTCACGTTGCGCGGCGTCGGCTTCCGGCAGCGACTCCGCCTCGTCCGCGACCACTTCGCCTGCGTGGCCGGCTTCGGCGCCGTATTCGCGCTTTCGTTCTGGCTGCCGTGCTGCGCGGTCGTGCTCTTGCCGGTCGGTGTGGTCGCGGCCACTCGGCTCGGCGCCGCCGTTCTGTTCGGCACCGAGCCGTGACGCCGCGCACTCCGGTTGACGCGCCGCGGCTCGCGCGGCGATGCTCGCCGGCATGCGACGTCCGGTGCCGCTCGCGCTGACGTGCGTCGCGTGCGTCGCGTGCGTCGTGGGTTTTGGAGCGGGGGAGCGCCGAGCCGCCGCGTACGAGTCCGAAGTCGACGCGTCCGTGGCCGCGCAGTTTTACACATTCGAAAGTCCGTACGGCGAGCCGCTGCTGCGCCGCCGTCGCTACACGAACACGCTCGGTATCGCGCTCTACGATCTCCAAGGCGACCGCAGCGCCAACGGCCCCGTGCTCTCGTTCCGCTCGCGGGTGCGCCTGGACGCCGATCTCGGACAAGATCCGGCCGAGCGCGACGCGACCTCGTCGCGCTTCGTGCCCGGGCTCGAACAAGCCCCGTTCGATCTCATGTACGCCTACCTCGAAGGTGACCGCTATTTCGGCGGTGCCTTCGGTTTTCGCCTCGGGCGGCAGTACGTCGCGGACGTGCTCGGTTGGTGGTCGTTCGACGGCGCCGAGGTTCTGCTGCGCACGCCCGCCTACGTCAAATTCGAGGCTTACGGCGGGCTCGAACAGCGCTCCGGCCTGCCGCTGCTCACGACGCCGCGCTTTCAGGCGGACGGCGTCGCGCGTGGTTCGCGCGACGACCTCCGCGCCGACCAATGGACGAGCTACCTCGACCAAGCTCAAGTCGCGCCGGCCTTCGGGGTCGCGGCGGAGACGAGCGACCTCTGGTGGCTCCACGCGCGGCTCACGTTCCGGCGCGTCACGAATCGCGACAGCGTCGTGGTCTCGCCATTTCTACCCGCTGACGGCGTGCTCCGCACCTACTCCGAAGACCGCATTTCGACCGAGCGCTTGGGCGGGTCGCTGCGCTTGTCGCCCGTCTCCTTCGCGGCGCTTTCGGGCAGCGTCGTATACGATTTTTACGCGAACCTCGTGAGCGAGCAGTCCCTCGCGCTCGAGGCGTACGCGTCGAGCCGCCTGACGCTCGGGGCGGATTACGAGCGGATCGTGCCGACCTTCGATGCGGACTCGATTTTCAACTGGTTTTCGCACTCCGCGGTCACGAGCCTGACCGGCCGCGCGGACGTGCGTTTTTCGCGCCGTCTCGACGCTGCGGTCAACTTCGGCGCGCGCGCCTTCGAGACGCGCGGCGACCCCTCGACTTACGCGGCGACGCTCGATCAAACGGTCGTGAAGCGCGAGCTCGATCCGTTCGTGATGTTGTTCGGACGTTATCGCTATAACGACGGGTCCGTCTCGCTGCGCAGCCCGGCGGATTACGGCGCGCGCGGTCATCGCTTGGGCGCCGACGTGACGCAGCGCCAGGAGTACGCGCAGGGCTACTACGACTCCCTCGTCGTGCTCTCGCTCTACGACTTCAAGGACGAGCTCCGCCCCGATCGCTATGCGACGAGCTTCTCGTACGTGCTCGGCTTCGGGCTGAAGCCGGGCGGCCTCGGCGATCGCGCGCGCGTCGGGCTCGAATGGGAGCACGCCGTGAACCGTCTCGTCGGGCAGCGTTACCGCCTGCTCGCGACCCTCGACCTATCGGTGTTTCGATGAGAACCCACCGCGATTTCGGCCCCTGGCTCCTGTTTTGCGCCTGCGTGCTCGCGCTCCTGTGCGCCCTCAGAGCGCCGGTTTCGGCCGGTGCCGCGCCGGCACCCGACCCGAGCGCGCTCTCCGTCGAACACGGTCTTCTGCCGTTGCCGAACGGCGCCGCGGTTCCCGAACGGCTGCGACCACCCGGCGCCGCCGCCGACGACGGTGGACCGAGCTCCGTCATCTTTCCTGTCCAGAGCATCGGCATCCGCTTCGATCACGCGCGCCACGTCGGGCTCGGCGCCACCTGCGCGACGTGCCACGACCGCGCGCGCACGAGCCACACGAGCGCTGACTCGCTCCTGCCGGCCGGTACGCGCTGCGACGGCTGCCACGGTACGAACCACCGCGGCGCTGTCGTCACCGCGAGTGCCGAGCCGCTCTCTGCCTGCGCCACGTGTCACCTCGGCTATCGCGCCGAAGACGGACAGCGCGTGCTCCGCACCTCGTTACCGCCGCCTCATTTGCGCTTCGATCACGCGGTCCACGCCGAGCGCGGCATTGCGTGTACGGCGTGTCACGGCGCGGTCGGTGCGCTCGAGCTCGCGACCGTCGACCAACTCCCGCGCATGCGCGGCTGCTTCGGCTGCCACACGAGCGAGGCGTCGAACACGGGCAAACCGTCGCGCGCGTGCCCCACCTGCCACCTTACCGAACACGACACGCTGCTCGTCACGAGCTTTCCCGAAGGCAAGCTCGAGCCCCCGGCGTGGCTCCACGACGCCGAGCACGGCCCCGATTGGCTCGAGCGCCACAAACGCATCGCGGGCGACGACAGCCGCTTCTGCTCGAGCTGCCACGCCGAGCGCTTCTGTACGAACTGTCACGACGGTCGCGTGCGACCCCGCCAGGTCCATCCGAACGACTTTCTCGCCATGCACGCGACCGCCGCACGGCAAGACAGCCCCCGGTGCACGAGCTGCCATCAGCAGCAGTCGTTTTGCTTGAGCTGCCATCAGCGCGCGGGCGTGACGATGTCGGGCCCGGTCGGGAACCTCACGCATCAGGGCCGCTTCCATCCGCCTCCGGCCATCTGGACGGAGGGCCCGCGAGGTCCCGGGCACCACGCCTGGGAGGCCGAACGGAACCTGAACGCCTGCGTGAGCTGTCATACCGAACGCGATTGCGTGACCTGCCACGCAACGGCAAAGGTCGGAGGTTATGGAAGCGGCTCGACGTCCGGCCGGCATACCGATCCTCATCCTCCGGGCTTCGTGACGCGTTGCGGGCGCGCCCTGCGCCAAAATGCGCGACCGTGCCTCGTTTGCCACGATCCGAACGATCCCGAGCTTTCGTCATGCCGCTAGACCGCGCGGTGCGGGCAACCACCGGCGAATCCAGGCCCGCTGAGGGAATCCGCTTGCGCGGCGTTGCACCGCGTGGGTATGACTGCCCCTCGTGCGCGAAGGAGCCCCTCAGTGAAGGAACTGGTAAAGTACCTGTTCGGAAACTTGTACTTCGACTTTCAAGGCGAAGTCACAGTCGAGCAAGTGCGCGAATTCCTGAGGGAAGACGACAGCCGGGAGGCGCGACAGCTCCTGTCCAAGATCATCGAGGAGAACGGGGTGGACGATCTCCTGATCACCTTGGCCGATTGCCTCAAGGAATATATCCGGACGGGTGTGAGCGAGCAGATCATCCGCGACCAGCTCTCGACCTACTCGGACAGCTGAGTCCGGCAGTTTGCGCGTGTTGCCTCGGCGCGCTGCTTCTCCCCGCTTGTGACCTCGGGCCGAGGGCGGACCAGTCGAACAAGGGTCCGCCGCTCGAGCTCGTCGCTTCCGAGCCGCCGGACGGCGCGGGCGTGGGCTGCGAAACCGCGGATCCCGACTGCGGCGTGCCGACCGACGTCAGCGTGACGCTGAGCTTCAACCGCTTCCTGCGTCCCGACACGGCGATCCGCCAGTCGATTGCGTTCTACACGGGCAGCCCGTCGAACCCGGCGCCGCCCGTCAGCGCGACGCGCCCCGAGGTCACGCCTCGCTACGACCTGATGGAGCGGAGCGTCCGCTTCGTGCTTCCGCCGGGCTTCACGCTTCAGCCGCACGCGCTCTACACCGTCGAGCTGCCGATCGCCGACAACGACGAGGCGTTCGGCTTTCGCGCTTTCGACGGCGTGCCGCTCGCGGGCAAAACCAGCCTGCGAATCAGCTTTTTCACCGGGTCCGGACCGAGTAACCCGCC
>JAICUB010000047.1 GCA_025936045.1 Polyangiaceae bacterium
ATCGCGAGGGCGCCGAGCCCGGCGCTACGCCCCATGCGTCTTGTAGGCCCAGAACGCGAGCGCGAAAAGCAGCGCGATCGACAGGGCCAGCAAAATTTTGATCAGCGGATCGGGCTCGATGCGGCGCGCGAGCTCGCGCGCGGCCGCGCGGATTTCCTCGCTTTCGCCGCGCTCCGCGAGCTTGGGAGCGTGCTCGCGCACGTACGCGTAATTGCCGAGCTCGAACGCACGAACCAGTCGATCGAGCTCCGGGTCAGTAGGAAACCCGAGTACGAAGATCGGCCGTTCGCGTCCGTCCGCCGTGAGCGCGGGGGGTGCCGGCTCGGGCGGGGCTTCCGCCGCGCGCTTTTTGCGCTTGCGCTTGCGCCGGGGCGCCGACGTGGCGTCTGCGGCCTCGGCTTCGGCCGCTGGCTTCTCCGCTGCTTCGTCCGGCATGGTCCCGAGCTCGAAACTAGCACCGAGGATGCTGCGGTCAGAACCCGAAAAACCCGGATTCAGAACTGAAAGTAAACGAAGGGGACGGCCTCGGCGCTCGCCATCGCCCGGACCCCGAGCGCGGCCCCGAAGAGCGCGACACCCTGAACCGCCGCGGGCAACGTCGCAAAGTGCGAGCGCGAGCGGTCGTACCAGCGCTCCGGCACGTAGTGGCTCGCGAGCCCCACGGCGAGAACGCCGAGGAGCCGCCCGTCGAGGTTCGGATGGTAGGTCGTGAGCGTCGCGAGCTCCCCGAAGAAGACGCGCGCGGCGGCGAAGCTGTCGGCGCGGAAGAGGATCCACGCCGCGGTGACGAAGTGAAAGGTGAGGACGACGCCGACACTGCGTGTCAGGAGGCTGCGCGCTTCGCCCGGCTTGCGATCGCCGCGCACGAAGCGCGTGAGGGCGAGGCCCGCGCCGTGCAGGCCGCCCCACGCGACGAAGGTCCAATTCGCGCCGTGCCAGAGCCCGCCGAGCAGCATGGTGAGCATCAGGTTGACGTACGTGTGCGCGCGACCGGCGCGGTTACCTCCGAGGCTGATGTAGAGGTAGTCGCGCAGCCACGTGGAGAGCGAGATGTGCCAGCGGCGCCAGAAGTCGACGAGGTTGTGCGCCTTGTACGGCGCGTCGAAGTTCTTGGGGAAACGCACGCCGAGCAGCGCCGCGGAGCCGATCGCGATGTCGGTGTAACCGGAAAAATCGCAGTAGATCTGCACGGCGTAGCCGACGGCCGCGGCGTAGCACTCGAGCGCCGAATGCTGCAGCGGGGCGTCGAACGTGCGGTCCACCAGGTTCAGCGCGAGGTAATCGCCGATCGCGACCTTCTTCAAGAGCCCGATCGCGATCAGAAAGAGCGCCTCGCTGCCGGCGCTCGAGTCGAAGCGCGCGGGTCCGGCGAGCTGGGGCAAGAGGTCGCGCGGTCGCACGATGGGTCCCGCGACGAGGTGCGGAAAGAACGCCACGAACGTGAGGTATTCGAGGTAGCTCCGGTGCGCGGGAACGTCGCCGCGATAGACGTCGATGACGTAGCTCATCGATTCGAACGTGAAGAAGCTGATGCCGATCGGCAGCGCCACGTGCAACGCGACCTCGGGCGGGTGGAAGCCGAGCGCGCCGAGCAGCGCTCGCGCCGACTCCACGCCGAAGTCGAAGTACTTGAAGACGGCGAGCAGGCCGAGGTTCACGCTCGCCGTCACGATGAGCCAGCGCCTCTTGGTGCGGGGGTCGCGCGCGCGCGCGATGGTGTTGCCGAGCCACCAATCGACGGTCGAAGAGCCCCAGATCAGCGGAACGAAACGCCAGTTCCACTTCGCGTAGAAGAAGTAGCTCGCGCCGAGCAAGAAGAGCAGTCGGAGCTTGCGTTGCCTGGCCAAGAGCCAGGAGACGACCCAGACGACGGCGAAGAACTCCGCGTAGGCGAGCGTATTGAAGAGCACGGAAGCGAGACGCTCCGGGCGGGCTGACGGCGGAGCGCGGGCGAGGCTACTACATCGGGGTGCAGCCGTTGTTCTCGCCCCTGCGTGCGGCGTTTTGGATCGCGAGCGCCGCCGGAATTTTTTTCGCGGTGCGGGCCCTCACGGGGTCGCCGGCGCCGCTCGGCCTGGTCACGGCGGCTTTCGTCGCGCTCGGCACGCTCGGCACGCTCGGCACGCTTCTCCCGGGGCTCGGCCTGTTCGGCGCGGTATATACGCGCGGCCCGGCCGAACGTCGCGAGCTCGCGCTCACCTTCGACGACGGCCCGAACCCGGCGTCGACGCCGCGCGTGCTCGCGATGCTCGCCGAGCACGGGGTCAAGGCGACGTTCTTCGTCGTCGGCGAGAAAGCCCTCGCGCATCCGGAGCTCGTGCGTGAGCTGGCCCGGGCGGGGCACGGCGTCGGCATCCACGGCCACGTTCACGATCGGCTCTACGCGCTGCGCTCGGCCCGGTTCGTCGAGCGCGATGTCGCGCGCGCGGTCGCGGCGGTCGAGACCACACTCGGTGTCGCGCCCACGCTATTTCGCCCGCCCGTCGGCTTCGTCAGCGGCGCCGTCGCCGTCTCCGTCGAGCGCGCAGGGCTCACGCTCGTCGGCTGGAGCGCGCGGAGCCTCGACGGCCTCGCGAACGCAACGCCGGCCCGCGTGCTCGCGCGTGCGACGCGAGCGCTCGAAAATGGCGCGATCCTGCTCTTGCACGACGCCGCCGAGCGCGACGACCACGAGCCCGCCTGCCTCGCGATTCTCGGCGAGCTCCTCACGCGCATGAAAGATCGGGGTCTCGCGGCGGTTACCGTGGACGCGCTCCGGCGGCCGCTTTAGCCTGATTTCATGCGTCCCTCGGCTGTCTTCGGTTTCGCCGCCGCCGTGCTTTCGGTCGCGTCCGTCGCGCTCGCCGCCTGGTCGCAGGGCGCCGAGATTTCGGCGACCGTGCACGGCCATGCATTCAAGCGCGTCGAGGTGGAGAGTTCGGATTGCGTGTTGAACTACAAGCTCTACTTCGACGCGCCCGCCGACGGCTACGCGAGCGGCGCGCCGACCCGCAACGTGTATCTCTTTCGCGCGCGGATCGAGTTCGCGAGCGACAAGGTCGCGACGCTGCCCGTCTTCGCGAACCGCGCGCCCGGCGCGCGCATGTACGAGAACCACTTCGACTCGAGCGCCGAGGGCTGCTGGGTCAAGGACAAGCAGGCGCTCCGCCGCGTCAAAGTAGAAGGCTGCCGCGGCGACGGCTGTACGCCCGAATTCTTCCACTGACGCGCCCCTCGAAACGAGCGCGGGCGCCCTTGCGAGCCTACGCGCGGCGCAAATCGCTCTGAAACGGCGACTCGTTTTGCGGGAACAACAACCAAAAAAACAGAGCGCGCACTTCGAGGTACTCCGCGGCGGCGAGCTCGATCAGGTGCGGGGGCACGGCGTCGATCGGCATCCCCTCCCACTCGAAGCTTGCGACCTGCCGCGCGAGTGCGACGAGCCCCGATAGCCGCAGGCGATCGTGGGCGCGCCAGCAGCGGACCGTCGCCTGATGCGCTGCCGCGGCGAACTCGGGCCGCGCGACGAGGCGTTCGGGACGCGCGACCCCGTCGAGGCCCGCAGCCCAGCAGAGCCAACAGAGGGCCGCCCAATCCGCGCGCGCGACGCCGAGCAACCGGCGCGTGGAGCCCACGAGCGGCACCCTTTCGTCGAGCTCGACTTCCGTGATTTCCGGGCCGTTTTCGCCCTCATCCTCGATGCGTGCGCTGCGGCGACCGAGCACGAGCGGACCGCGCGGCAAGAGCGCCGCGGTGTCCGGCGGGGCCCAGCTCGGCACCTGACCGCCGCGCCGGGCGAGCTCGCGTCGCACCAAGAGGAGCCGCGTTGCGTAAAGTTCGAGCGTACGCAGCACGACATCGAGCGGTTGCTGCGCCTCGACTTCGACGAGCTCTTCGTCCGGCGCCGCAACGCCGTCCACGGCGGGACGGAACGGGAACGCGTCGTACGTCACGCGCACGAAGTCGCGTAAGGATCGAGCGGCGTCGGGGGCCTCCCTTTCGGCGCGCTCGGCGGCCGCGAGCGCGCCTTCCGGCTCGCCGTGCTCGACGCAGAGGAGCGCGCGCCCCATCGCCGCCAGCGCCTGGTCCGGCGCGAGAAGCAGCGAAATGTCGAAATAATCGAGGGCAGCCGGGGCATTGCCCTCGAGGCTCGAGGCGAGCGCGCGGAACAAGACAGCCGGCGCCGCACCGCCGATGACCGCTCCGAGCAACGAGCTCAGCGTGGCGCTCTTCGCGAGCGCGACTTCGTTCGCTCGTGCGGTCGCGACGTCGGAGCGGAGCGCTGCGGTTCGCGTCTCCGCGAAGCGGACGTAAGCGGTGAGGTCGCCGCACTTGGCAACGCTGCGAGCGACGAACGCCGCGGCCGCTCGCGGGGAGGACGCGCCCGCTCGCTCGAGCTCGGACAGAGGAGCGGCGTTCGAGTCCGCGTCGAGGTCGCGTCCCGCGACGAGTGCCGCGCCGCGGGGGTCGAGCAGCCCTCCGAAGTCCACCCGCTTCACGAGGCCGCCCGTCGCGTCCAAGTGCTCCCAGCTGCCGACCGGCTCGCCGTGCTCGTGTTGCCCGCGCACCTCGGCGATGCGCGCGTCTTCGTACGGGCTCGTGCTCGGCGAGAAGCGCGCGAGGTAATCGCCGTGCCGCTGGCCGTTCTCGTCGATGCCCGTGCGTTCCGCGAGCGTGCCGTCAGGGAAAAAGCGCCGGTGCGCGCGCGCCTGCCCCGCCGTCGCGTCGAGCTCGTCGGCGACCACGCCGTCGGCGTCGTAGTACCGGAGCGTCGCCGAACCGTTCGCCTGCTCGATACGCAGGACGTAACGGCGGTTCGTCTCGTCGAAGCGCGCTTCGGGCGGCACGGCGCCCCGACGCTCGGGCCAGGGCGTGCCGTCCTCGCAGAGCGGTCGCCCCTCGGCGTCGTAGAAAATCTCTTCGATCAGGCGGCCGACGCTGTAGCGCGCGCGGATCTCACGGGCGCCGGGCGGCACGCAACAGGGGCGCAGAGCCGCGGCCCCGGGCGTCCCGTGGCTGTAGCGCGAAAGCAGCCCGTCGAGCTCGCCGTGCGCGTAGGAGCCACGGGCGACGACCGAGCCGTCGTCGCGAAATGCGGTGAACGCGCCGTGCAATCGACCGGCCGCGTCGCGCTCGACGATTTCCCACAGCGCCATGTCGCCGTTGAACGTCGCGTTTGCCGGGATCTTCTCCGGCCGCACCGGGGTCGTCATGGCCAGAGCCTGACGCTCGCTCAGGCGGCCGCAACCGAGCCGGGCTGGCCGAGCACGTAACGTCGCGAATAGCCGCGCGTCGCGTTCTCGATCGAGACCCAGATCGCGCCGTCACGTCCGTACCCGTAGCGTTCGACGATCTCGACTTCGCCGTCGCCGAGGCGCTGGTCGAGCGGAATGCTCGCGAGGTCCGCGCGCTCGACGAGCGCCGCGTCGTAAGGGAACAAGATGTCGCCCCATGGCGTCATGTCGCCGCGGGGTTGGCCCGTGGCGTCGATCTCGCTGCATTCGAGGAAGCGAAGATGGCCGACGGCGTGCACGGGCCGGTAGCGGCGCTCGACGCTGAGCCCGTCCTCTTCCGGCAACGAACCTTTGCTGATGATGGGATCGAAGATCTTGTTACGTCCGGCTTCGCCCTCACGCCACACGCCGAAGTGGCGAGTAACGGCCTCGCGCACGAAAATGTGCGCCTCCGGGTCCGCCGCGATGGCGAGGCCGACCGCGGTCGCGGCATGGGGTTGCGGCGCAATCAGCACCTTGCGCTTGTAGCGCTCGCGCAGCACCTTGCCGACGAGCGGAAAGGCCGTGCCGCCGCCGACGAGGTAAACGCCGCCGAGCTCGCGCGTGTTGGTCGGATCATGACCGTGCTCGGCCACGCCCGCGAGGATGCGCTCGAGCAGCTCGAGCGTCCGCGTCACGAGCGGCATGCACGCTTCGTTGACGGCGGCCATCTCGAGCGTGACGAGATCGAGCCCTTCGATGGCCGCTCCGAAGTCGAGCGACAGCTTACGGTTCGACGGGCCGAGCGCCTCTTTGGCCTCGCGGCAAATCTCGAGCAGGTGCGCGCGCCGTACCGGGGTGAGCGAACGCGCGTCGATGCCCGCTGAGTCGAGCGCCAGGTCGAGGATGACGGCGTCGAAATCCTCGCCGCCGAGCCGGCCGATGCCTTCGCTCGCGATGAGGTCGAAACGCCGATCGACGAGCGAGACGGCCGACGTATCGAACGTCCCGCCGCCGAGATCGTAAACGACGACGTAGCGCTTCGGCGAACGCTTACCGAGCGTCGACAGGTGGTTGTGGGCGTACTCGATCGCCGCCGCGGTCGGCTCGTTGATGAGCCCGAGCACCTGAAAGCCGGCACGCCTGAAGGCTTCGACGGTAAGGTAGCGCTGGCTCGTCGACGCGTTCGCCGGCACCGCTACCATCGTCTCGAGCGGCTCGAGCTCGTCGAGCTCGAGATTCGAGCGCTCGAGCAGCATACGCCTCAGAAACACGAGGTACTCGGTCGTCAGCTCGAGCGCCGTTCGATCGATGCCGAGATCGCGCAGTCGTTCGTCGGGTAAACGCCCGCCGGCCTCGCGCTTGATCGAGCGAATGATGGTCTGGCTTTCCGCGCTGATGCCCGCGGCTGCTTCCCAGCCGAGCGCGAGCTCGCCGCGCCCGCGCACAGCGAGGCCCGGCACGAACTCCGCGAAACCCCGCGGCGTTTCGAAGACAGCCACGGGGTATCGCCCATCGACCGCCGCTGCCACGACTGTCCGCGTCGTTCCGAAGTCGATACCGATCCGCATGTGTGCGCGCGTCGGCCCTCGCTGGGCTCGCGGTCACTATACAGCGGACGATTGGCCGGAGGGCCTACTCTTTTTTGCCACGTTTCAGTGGTCTTGAGCGGAGCACCGTAGCGCGACGAGTGCGCGTTCGCGGCGGCTCCCGCGTCTAACCGAGCGGCGCGTCGCTCGCCGTGACGCGAGCGTCCGGCAGCTCGACGACGAAGCGCGCGCCGCGTGAGTGTTCGAGGTCGAGCTCGATCGTGCCGCCCGCTGCTTCGACGAGCCCGCGGCACACGGCGAGTCCGAGCCCCGTGCCTTTGCCGGTTTCTTTGGTCGTGACGAACGGCTCGAACAAGCGTTCCCGCACGATTTCGGCCACGCCCGGGCCGTCGTCGCTGACGCAGAGCTCGACGCCTTGCGCGGACCGGGACGCCTCGATCCGGATGTGACCACCGGAGCCGGCGGCGTCCGCGGCGTTGAGCACGAGGTTCAAGAGCACCTGCACGAGCTGCTCGCGACTGAGCGTCACGCGCGGCAAGTCGCCGTGCACGTCGAGCGCGAGGTCGACGCCATGCAGCGCGGGGTGCGGCATCACGAGCGCGGCGGTGTCGTGCACCGCGGCCTCGACGTCGCCGGGCTGCCGCGAATCGACGCCGGCCGTGGAGGGCCGCGCGAAGGCGAGTAGATCGCGCAAGATGCGGTGGATACGCTCGGTTTCGCGACGCATGCGCTGGAGAAAATCGCGCTCCATGTCCGGCTCGAGGCCGCCGGCGAGCAGCAGATCCTCGAGTCCCATCAGCGCCGCGATGGGGTTGCCGATCTCGTGGGCGAGGCCGGCCGCGAGCCGGCCCACGGAAGCGAGCCGCTCGGAGCGCACGAGCTGTTCCTGGGTTTCACGCAGCTTTTGCGTTGCGTGCTCCACCTCGTCCACCTTCGCGCGCAGCTTGTCTTCTTCGGAAAGCAGACGCGCGGTCATCGTATTCAGGCTCTGTCCGAGCTCGCTGAGCTCGCGAACGGCCGTCTTCGGTACCGCCAGGTGGCGCGCGCCGCTCGCGACGCGTTCCGCCGAGTGAGCGAGGCCGTCGAGGGGTCGCACGATGAGGCGCGTGAGCGCGAAGTAGGTCGCGGTGAGCAGCGCGAGCGCGACGAGCGCCGTGTAGAGCGCGAGCAAGCGCAAGAGCGGCGCCGTGTGCGACGCGTCGTCGTCCGTGCGCACGATCGCGACGACGGCGCCGGGCCCGCGCGGCACGAGCACCGCGAGCGCGCGGCCGTGCGACGTGGTCACGTCGGCGATGCCTTCCTTGTTCGGGCGCGCCGAGCGCGGGAGCGCGTCGACCGCGCTCGGCTCGCCCACGCGTACGAGCGCCGCCCCGTCCGTCCCGTACACGCCGATGGCCTCGAGACCCTCGGCGCCGAGCTGCGACCGAACGAGCGGCATCAACTCCTCGCTCGAGCGCCCGAGCCCGACCGTCGCGACGTGACCGGCGATGGTACGGCCGAGTGACCGAGCGTGCGACTCGCGCAGCTTCTGCAACGTGAGGCTCGTGTAGGTGGCGACCGCGAAGAACAGCGGCACGAACGCCACGAGCAAGAGGCTGCCCAGCAAGAGCAGGAGCCGAAGCCTCAGACCGGCTCGCACGCGGTGACGGTATCACGGCGATCCCGCCGATTTCGCGGAGCGAGCCCGCGGTCCCTCAAAACTGGGCCCGGGACCCGCCGAGCTGATACCGCGAGTCTACGATGGATCCAGTCGTCCGAGCCGCCCTCTGGCTGCAGCGCGCCGTCGCGAAGGTCATGGGGTCGCTCCTGGCGGTCGGCCTCGGGCTCTACCTGGTCGCCGAGGTCGCGAGCCGGCCGCCGGAGCTCGTGAGTGCGGGGGTGCTGGCGCTCTACGCGCTGTCGCTCGCGACGCGCGTCGTCAAACGTCTGCGGGGCGGCCTCACCGAGGGCGGTCCGCGCCGGCTCGACCTCGAGATTTTGCTGCATCTGATCGTCGGCGCGTACGCCCTCGTGCTCGCGATGCCCGGGGGGCTCGACGGCCCTTGCTATGCGCTCGTGTACGCGGTCGCGCTGCTCGGTGGGAGCTTCACGGGGCCGCTCACGATTGCCTGCTCCGTCGCCTTCGCCGTGCTGCTCGAGGGCTCGCTCGGCGTGTGGGCGCTCGGGCAACTCGAAGCCGATCGACTGGTTCAACACACCGCGCTGATTGCGCTCTTCGCGTCGCTGAATCTGATCGTCTTGCGGGCGGAGCTCGCGCGCATCAAGCGCCTGTCGCGGCAGCGTATCGAGAGCGAGCTGACGCGCATGCGCGATGCCGCGCGCTCCTACCGGCTGCTCGGGGCGCCCGCGAGCCCGCGCGATCACGCGCTGACGCCCGCGCCGGACGACGCCGAACGCCTGATCCGCTCGGGCGTCGACGAGATCCATCAGGCCGTCGAGTTCGCTTTGTCGCTGCTCCGTCGCACGCTCGGTTTGCGGACCGCGCTCTTGCTCGGCACGGACGCAAACGGAAACCACCTCACGATTCTCGAGCTTTCGAGCGGCGAAGAGGCGATTTTGCCCGGCCCGTTCGGCATCCGCGACGGCATTTTCGGGGCGAGCCTCGAGCGCGTGACGCAAGTGAGCATCAGCGGGCCGCGCGCGGCCGTACACCTGCCGTACTACGCGCTGCCGCGGCCTGCCGTCGGGGCCGCCTGCGCGACGCCGCTCGAGGATCACGGCCGCGTGCGCGGCCTACTCGTCGTCGATCGCGAAGCG
Organism: Polyangiaceae bacterium; assembly: GCA_025936045.1. Lineage (GTDB taxonomy): Bacteria > Myxococcota_A > Polyangia > Polyangiales > Polyangiaceae > PMG-095. Next base: position 9,500 of record JAICUB010000047.1, read on the forward strand.
CGCGAGGCTTTCACGCCGAGCGAGGAGGAGACGCTCAAGGCCGCTGCGCGTTTCGTGTTGCGCGCGATCGACAACGAGCGCGTCTTCGTCCAGCTCGACCGTGCAAAGGTCGAGCAAGGCAAGCTCTACCGCGCCGCAAACGCCCTCGCCGCCGCGACGACCGAAGCGCAGGTGATCGAGGCGGGCGTGAACGGCGCGCGCGAATTCGCGCTCTTCGACTGCGCCGTGGTCACGCTGTTCGACCGGCAGACGCAGCTGCACGAGATCTGCGCCGCGAGCGGCGAAGGCACCGCCGAGCTCATCGGTCAGCGTTATCGGCACAATTCCGGCCTGGTCTCGATGGTCGTCGCGAACCGGCACGCGCTGCCGTACCGGGGTGACTACGATCCGTCGCGTCAGGTGGTGTTCACGCGTCAAATCGCGCCGCCGCCGATGCCGTCCCTGCTCGTGCTGCCGCTGCTCGTCCACGAACGGCCGCTCGGCACGCTGATCCTCGGTTCGCGGAGGCGCGGCGCGTTCGGGGACGCGGTACGCCCGACGCTCGAGGTGCTCACGAGCCACGTCGCCGTGTCGCTCGCGAACGCCCGCATGCTCAAGCGGCTCGAGGAGCTCGCCACCACCGACGGACTCACCGGTCTCTTGAACAAGCGCGCCCTCATCGACGTGGCCGGGCAGAAGCTCCGGAGCGCGTTGCGCTTCTCACGGCCGCTCAGCGTGTTGGTGTGCGACATCGACCACTTCAAGCGCGTCAACGACACGCACGGCCACGACGTGGGCGACGTCGTGATCAAGGGCCTCGCCGACGTGCTCCGCCGCGCCAAGCGCGACACGGACGCCGTGGGCCGCTTCGGCGGCGAAGAGTTCGTCGTCGTGTGCGAGGAGACCGACGAGCGCGGCGCGAGCCTACTCGCCGAGCGAGTGCGCCAGGAGCTCTCTGCCGTGAGCTTTCCGACCGAGCTCGGGCCGCTCACCGTGACCTGCTCGGTGGGCGTGGCGTCGTTCCCTGCCGCCGGCAAGACGTGGGAAACCCTGTTCAAGTCGACGGACGACGCGCTCTACGCGTCGAAGCGCGGCGGGCGCGATCGCGTGACCGTTTGGAGTCCGCGCTTGCAGGGCGCGGCGTAGCCGAGCGGTTGGCCGCACCGGGGCGCTCGCTTACTTCGTGGCGCAGGTCGCCTGGCAGCCCATTTCGTCGCTGCCGTCGCTGCAGTCCTGCGTGCTGTTGCACGTGGCGGATTCGGGGATGGTCTGCGTGCCGTTCGCGCAGGTGAAGGTGCAGCCGTCCTCGTCGCTGCCGTCGGTGCAGTCGGGCGCGCCGTCACACACCCAGCTTCCCGACACGAGCTCGCCGCTCTTGCACGCGAAGTCGTCGGGCAGATTGCCGCACTCGCCCAGGCACGCATTGACCGCGGCGCGGTCGGCCGTACTGCCGCAAAAGAAGCCCACGACGTCGGTGCACGAGGCGGTCGCGTAGCACTCCTTCTCACAAGCGCGGTACGGCGTGCGGTCGGTGCAGCTCGTCATGACGCCGCCCGGCAAGATGCCGCACGTCTTCAGGTTCTTCGTCGCGTCTCCGCAAGCCGCGCCGGGCTTCGGTTGCGGGCAAGTGCGCGCTGCGCAGCCTTGCTCGTCCGAGCCGTCGGCGCAGTCGGAGGTGCCGTCGCAGCGCTGAATGGCCGCGACGCTGGTGCCGCTCGCACACTTGAAGCTCGGGCAATTCTTCTCGTCGGTGCCGTCGCTGCAGTCGGCGACGCCGTCACAAATGTACGAGGTCGGGACGATGTAGCCGCCGTCACACGTCGTGCAGTCCTTCTCGTCCTCGGAGGTGTTGCAATCGTTGGCGCCGTCGCAGACGTAGTCGGAGGGGATGTAAGTCCCATCGTCGCAGCGAAAGCGCTGACAGAGGCTCACGCAGTCGTCGAGCGAGTTCGACGACAGGCCGCAATACCAGCCAGTGAGCGTGTTGCAGTCGGCCCCCTCGAAGCAGCCGTTGATGCACTCTTGCTCGGGCGTGGTGGACGCGGCCGAACAATCGAACGGTCCGTCGAAGAGCGAACAGCTCTGGACCTTGTCGGAGACTTCCGTGCACGTGGCCGTCGGCATGTTGCCGCCGGTGCCGCCCGTTCCTCCGCTCGAGGTCGAGCCCGCGGTGCCGCCGGTCCCGCCGGTGCCGCCCGTTCCTCCGCTCGAGGTCGAGCCCCCCTTGCCGCTCGTCTCGCCTTCGCCAGCGTTGCCGCCGATTTCGGATTGACCGGAGCTGCCGCCCGAGCTCGTCGGCTTGGTGCCGCCGGAGCCGGCGCGGCCACCGCGATTGAAGACGCCCGGCCGCCCGCCGGCTCCTGCCCCGCCGTTCGCACCCGTTCCGCTGCCGGCGGACGAGCCACCCGTCGCGGACGAGCCGCCGGTATCGGACGAGCCGCCGGAAGTGCTGCCCCCGGTTTCGTCTTTCTGCCCGCCTTGGCCCCCGCTGTCGTCGTCACCGACAGTGAAGCAACCGTTCAGCGCCAGCGCGCAAACCCCCAAGCTCGTCCAGGCCACTAGAAAGCGCATCGAAACCTCGTCCTATGGGACCAAAAGCAAGCCTAGGGCGCCCCACGGCGCCCGAGCAGGCACAATCACGCGACAGTAGCGGATCCGGCGCGGTCTCGCTAGCCGGGCTTCCCAGGCGATCGGGAGTGGCTCGATACTCGACGTGCCATGGCCAAGTCGTCGCCCGATGTGCTCGGTCTCGAAAAGCTCCGCAAGTCGACCGCGACCAAGTTCAAGGTCGCGATCACGGATATCGACGGGGTGCTCCGGGGAAAATACATCCACAAGAACAAACTCGAGTCCGCGCTCGAATCGGGTCTCGGGTTTTGTAACGTCGTATTCGGCTGGGACGCGGCGGACGTTTGCTACGACAACGCGCGCTACACCGGCTGGCACACGGGCTATCCCGACGCTCAAGTCCGGCTGGACGTCCGCACGTATCGCGAGGTCCCGTGGGACGGCGGCGTGCCCTTTCTGATCGGCGACTTCGTCGACGCGCACGGCCATCCGCTCTCGATTTGCCCGCGCCAGCTCCTGAAGAGCGTGCTCCGGCGCCTGGAAAAAGCGGGCTTCGAGGCCATGGCCGCCTTCGAATACGAGTTTTTCCACTTCCGCGAGACGTCCCAGACGCTCGCGGAGTCCGGCCACGTCCGTCCGGAGCCGATGACCCCGGGCATGTTCGGTTACTCACTCCTCAGGTTGAACCAGCATCGCGAGTACGTGAACGCTCTGCAAGACGAGTGCGCCGCCTTCGGCGTACCGATCGAGGGACTTCACACCGAGACCGGACCGGGTGTGCTCGAAGCGGCGCTTTTGTATTCGGACGCGCTCGAGGCCGCCGACCGAGCGGTCTTGTTCAAGGCGTCGGCCAAGGAGATCGCGCATCGCTTCGGCATCATGCCGTCCTTCATGGCGAAGTGGAGGGCGGACTTGCCCGGCTGCAGCGGCCACATTCACCAGAGCTTGTGGGCGGGCGGGAAGAAGAACGTATTCTTCGGCAGCGGCGGTAAGCACGACTTGAGCCGCACGTTCGAGCATTACATCGCGGGACAGCTCCACTGCTTGCCAGAGATTCTTCCGCTCTTCGCGCCCACCATCAACAGCTACAAGCGATTGGTCGAGGGCGCCTGGGCTCCGACGAGGGCGAACTGGGGCGTCGACAACCGCACGACGGCGCTCCGCGCGATCCTCGGCGGCAAGAAGAGCTCGCGGCTCGAGACGCGCGTGAACGGCTCGGATTCGAATCCCTATCTAGCGCTCGCTGCCGCGCTCGCGAGCGGTCTTTACGGCATCGAGCATGCGCTCGAGCTCGGCGCGCCGGTGGCGGGCAACGGCTACGGGGATCGCGACGCCGTCAAGCTACCGGTGAACCTCGACGAAGCCACCGAACGCTTCGAGCGCAGCGAGCTCGCTCGCGAGCTCTTCGGCGAGGACTTCGTCGCTCACTTCAGCGCCACTCGGCGCTGGGAGTGGCGGCAATACGGCCGCGCGGTTACGGATTGGGAGCTCGCGAGATATTTCGAAATCATCTGAGGCGCAGCAAATGCCGATTTTCCAATACAGCTTTCCGACGCGGATCCAGTTCGGGGCGGGCGCCGTTACGCTCGTGGGGGCGGCGCTCAAAGAGGCAGGCAAGAAGCGCGCGCTCATCGTCACCGACCGCGGGCTCGCTACGCTCGCGCCCGTGACGGCGACGCGCGAGTCGCTCACACGTGCGGGGCTCGAAGTCGCGCTCTTTTCGGGCGTGTGGGGCAATCCGGTGAAGAGCCAGGTCACCGCCGGTGTGGAAGCGTTTCGAGCGCACGGTGCCGACTGCATCGTCGGGCTCGGTGGCGGGGCGGCCATCGACGTCGCCAAAGCCGTGCTCCTCATGAGCAATCATCCTGGCGACCTCTTCGATTACGAAGACGAGAAGCCGGGCGCGCTGCCCATCGATCGGGAGATTCCGTACTGGGTATCGGTCCCGACCACCGCCGGTACCGGCAGTGAGGTCGGCCGCAGTACCGTGATTTCCGACGATCAGACGCACGTGAAGAAGATCGTCTTCTCCCCGCGCCTGCTCGCGCAGCGTGTCTTTCTCGACCCCGAGCTCACGCTCGGGTTGCCGGCGGCGGTCACGGCCGCCACGGGTATGGACGCCCTGACTCACCTCGTCGAAGCGTATCTGGCCAAGGGATTTCAGCCGCTCTGCGACGGCATCGCGCTCGCGGGCGTGCGGCTCGTCGCGCAAGGGTTGAAGCGCGCGGTCGAATTCGCGCGCCGCATCGATCACGGTGAGCAGGCGCTCCTGCACGACTCCGAGCACGTCGAGGCGCGCGGGCAGATGCTGAACGCCGCGACCATGGGCGGGGTCGCCTTCCAGAAGGGTCTCGGCGTGACGCACTCCCTCGCTCACGCGCTCTCGACCGTCTGCGACTTGCACCATGGGCTCGCGAACGGCATCGCCATTCCGTACGCGATGAGCTTCAACGCAACCGTCTCGTCCGAGCGCCTCACGGATCTCGCGCGGATGGTGGGAGCGCGCGAGCAGAGCGCGCGCGGCTTCGTAGTCTGGCTCGAGGAGCTGCGGCATCAGCTCGGCATCCCCGGTGATTTGCGCGCTGCCGGCGTGAAGGACGAACACGTCGACCGGCTCGTGAGCATCGCCCTCGCGGACGCTTGCCACGCGAACAACCCGCGGCCCGTCACCGAGGCGGATTTTCGCGCGCTGTTCCGCCAAGCGCTCGGGCCGAGCTGAAACGTCTTGGAAGCGAGGTCGGCATGAAAATTCTCAACCCCGCCAATGGATCCGTCGTCGCCGAGGTCGAGGCAGACACGAGCTCGAGCGTCGCGTCCGCGTACGAGCGAGCACGCGCGGCGCAGGCTGCCTGGGCTCGCACCCCGCTCTCCGAGCGCCTCGCGGCCGTGAAGCGCTTTCGTGCGCTCGTCGTCGCGCGGCGCGCCGATCTGGCGCTCACCCTCACACGCGAGATGGGTAAGCCCATCGAGCAGGCGTACAACGAGCTCAACGCGCTCCCGGGCCGGCTCGACTTTTTTCTCGCGCACACGGCCGACGTGCTGGCCGAAGAGACGGTGTTCACACAGCCGGACGGCGCGCTCGACGAGGTCATCAGTCAAGAGCCGCTCGGGGTGGTCGCCAACGTTTCGGCCTGGAATTACCCCTGGTTCGTGGGGTCGAACGTGTTCGTGCCCGCGCTCCTCACCGGAAACGCCGTGCTCTACAAGCCCTCCGAGCACGCGACCATGACGGGCCAGCGCATCGGCGAGCTGTTCCACGAAGCGGGCGTGCCGAAAGACGTGTTCGTGACGCTCGTCGGCGGCGGCGACGTCGGCGCCGCGGTGGTGGAACAACCCGTCGACGGCGTCTTCTTCACGGGCAGCTACGCGACGGGTCGCCGCATCGCCGAGCGCGTGGCACCCCGGATGATCCGCCTGCAGCTCGAGCTCGGCGGGAAGGACCCGACGTACGTCACCGACGACGTCGACGCGGCAGCAGCGGCGGCGGGGCTCGCCGACGGCGCCATGTACAACGGCGGACAGAGCTGCTGCTCGGTCGAGCGCATTTACGTTCATCGCGCGGTCGAAGACGCGTTCGTGCGCGCGTTCGTCGATACCGTGAAGGGCTTCAAAATCGGCGATCCCGAGGACAAAAGCACGTATATCGGGCCCCTCGCGCGGCGCGAGCAGCTCGACGTGCTCGACGAGCAGGTGAAGGACGCCACGAGCAAGGGAGCGCGGCTGCTCACGGGCGGGCGACGCGCGGCTCGGCCGGGCTCCTACTACGAGCCGACGGTGCTAGCCGGCGCGACCAACGACATGCGCGTCATGCGCGAGGAGAGCTTCGGGCCCATCATCGGCATTGCGAGCGTCGGAAGCGACGAAGAGGCGGTGACGCTCATGAACGACAGCGAGTACGGCCTCACCGCGGGCGTCTACTCGCGCGACCGCTCGCGCGCCGAACGTGTCCTCGGGCGGGTGCACGCCGGTACGGTCTACGTGAACGCCTGCGACCGCGTGAGCCCGCGCTTGCCGTGGACGGGGCGCAAGCATTCGGGCATGGGGTCGACGCTTTCGACCTACGGTATCCGCACGTTCCTGCAGCCGAAGGCTTGGCACAAAAAGCTCGTTTGAGCCTCGGCTTCGATCGCATCGGCCTCGCGCACGACTCGCACGGCGTCACGCGATGTGACGAAAAGCCATGCCGACTGCCGCAGCGGCTCTGCCGTCCGCATCCGGACGATCCCCGATGACGAGACAGCGCGCGGGATCGACCCCGAGAGCGGCCGCGGCGTTCAGGACGCCGCTCGGGTGCGGCTTGAGCCGCGTCGGGCCGTTCGGTTCGCCCGACGCGACGACGACGTCGAACAGTCCGCTCGCGCCGAGGGCCTCGAGCTTTCGTCGCGCCGGATAGTCGCTGACGAGCGCCGTGCGTCCGCCGCCCGCGCGAAACGCTTCGATCTCGGCGAGCAGCGCGCGGCGCCGAAAGAGCGGCAGCCATTTCGCGGGGCGCTCGATCATCCAGTCGCGCACGCTCGCCTCGATCACGCCGGGTGACTCACCGAGCGCCGCCGCGGTGCGCTCGAGCTGGAGTCGAAACGGATCGCCCTCGAGCTCGAGCTCCCGCAAGAGCTCCTGCTCGCGCCGGAAGCGCTGCAGCAGCCGCACCGAACGCCAGCCGAGCAGCGAAAGCTCGGCCGCCATCGCGAGGCGCACGGGCGCCTGCAAGTACAGCGTGCCGTCGAGGTCGACGAGCCACGCCCGCTCGGGTTCGCCTCCCGTCAATCGCCGTCCTTACCGCGCCCGAAGATTTTCGAGCCCGGCTCCACCGATTTCGTGATCCAGACGTTGCCGCCGATGATCGAGCCTTTGCCGATCACCGTGTCGCCGCCCAGGATGGTCGCGCCGGAGTAGATGGTGACGTCGTCTTCGATCGTCGGGTGACGCTTTTTGGGGAGCGGTAGGACGCTGTGGGCTCGGCGCGTGCTGAGCGCGCCGAGCGTGACGCCCTGGTAGATCTTCACGTTCTTGCCGATGTGCGCCGTCTCGCCGATGACGACGCCGGTGCCGTGATCCATGAAAAACCCGGGGCCGATCGTGGCGCCGGGGTGGATGTCGACGCCCGTGCGCTCGTGCGCGTGGTACGCCATGATGCGCGGGATGATCGGCACGCCTTCGCGCTGCAGCGCGTGCGCGATGCGATGCGTGGTGATGGCCTCGACCGCGGGATAGCTGAACACGATCTCTTCGATGCTCGTCGCCGCGGGGTCGCCTTCGTAGGCGGCGACCACGTCGGCGTTGAGGACGCGCCGGAGCTCCGGCAGCCGCCCGAGAAGGCGGAGCACGACGTCCCCGGACCAGCCGGGCGCGTGTTGCGGGCCGCCGCGGAACGTCGCCTCGTACGAGACCGCGCGCGCGATTTGTTCGACCAGCGCCTCGTACGCCGGGTACATGTGCTCGCTCACGCCGTAGCGGAGGTTGTCCTTGTTGAGCGAGCGTGAGCTGTAAAACCCCATGTAGACGAGGGGCTTCAGGTGATTCAACGCCTGGACGACCGCGCGCTTGTTCGGCAGCGCCGCGCTTTCCAAATTGTTGATCTCGAGCTGCCCGTCGTAGCTCCCGACGACGGCGTCGATCGTCTGTTCGAGCTCCCGGATGCGGTCGGGTGCGGTGGGCATTCCGCTTTTATAGCACCCGGCCCCACGCCGTCAGCGCCTCGAGCCGGCTGCAACCTCGAAGCGTCCCCTTAGTTCGTGGTCACGACGACGCCGAGAGTGGTCGTCGGCATCGTGCCCCTGTAGTCACGCACGGACTTCGGGAAGATCTGCTTATTCGACCAGTCGAGGCGATTGTCGAGCCGCAGAATCAGATAGTTCGCGGGCCGGTAGTCGAGCGTCAGCGTGCCGGACACGAGCTTTACGTCCTTCACGGGCGGGACGGACGGGTCGGGCGACGCGAATGCCCTCGCGATGCCGGTACCGTAAGCATCGGGATCGTTCAGATACTCGCCGCGCGCCGCGATCGCGAACTCGTCGACGAACGAGTACTTGGCGCCGAGCATCACGCCCCACCACGAATGCTGACCGAAGCGCGTCGGATCGGCCGCGTCACGCGCACGCTCGCTGTCCATGGTGGCATTGAGCTCTAGCGTCAACGCGTCGGTGGGGGTCAGGGTGGCGACGAAGTCGACCAGGTGCCGGAGGCCCTTCACGTTCGAGCTTCCGCGATCGACGGTCCCGGAGCTGGCGCGGCCCATGCCGTTCGAGCAGCCGGAGGGCACTGACGGGTCGAAGTGCTGCGTGGCGGCATCGCAATTGACGACGACGGAGTCGTCTTGCTCGGGCCCGCCGAGGTAGCCGAGCGAGGTCGCGAGCAGCGTCCCGCCGTCACCCGAACGCGGGAGATTCAACGCGAGCTGGAGGCCTACGTCCTTGCCGACGTTGTTGTCGATGCTGTTGTTCCAGCCGTTCACCACCAAGCCGCGCAAGGAGAGCTCGTCGGTGAGTTGCGCGTTCACGCGCAGACCCGTGTGGAAGATCGGCTGGGTGAACCAGTATACGAGGCCGCGCGTGTAGTTCATGTTGTCCTGGCTGTCCGGGACTTCCGCGCCGTAGATGGTGTCGAACTTGCCGAAGTCGAAGGAGATCGCGGTCCACGGCTTCCACGAAGCGAATGCTTGCTTCACGAAGCTCAGGCCGACGGCGCTGTCGCAGGTGCCGCCGAGGCAGCTGCCGGCGATGCGCTGCGCCGAAGGGCCGAGGCGCAGCGAAATGGTGCCGCCGACGGGTTCGGCGGGGTAGGTCGCGTCGACGCCCGCCCAGCCGAGCGCGAACCCGTTCGCGGTGTCGTAGGCGCGGGTGATGCCGTTGGCGAGCGCGGGGGAATCCGTGACGCCGCTCGGACTCGTGTGCGGCTTCGGGAAATTCCAATTCACGCCCGCGTAGCCGTCCACGAAGGCGCGAAATTCGATCGCGTCGTACCAGGGGAGCGACTCCGTGTCGGGTCCGACTCCGTGAAGCACGGGCTCGGCTTGCTGCAACGGTGGCGTGTTGTCCACCGGGGGCATCACGTCGATTGCGGGCGCGGGCGCGGGCGTGACCGGCGCGGGCGTCACCGGCGCAGGCGTGACGGGTTCGACGGGCGCGGATTCTGCGGGAGCCGGCGCCGGTTGCAGAGGGTTCGGCCGTGCGGGAAGCGGCGCCGGCACCGGTGCGGGGGGCGGGGGCGGTGAGGGCGCGGGCGGGACCGGCTGCGGCGGTGGCGGCGAGGGCGCGGGTTGGGCGCCGGCGAGCGTCGAACAGAGCAAGCCGCCAGCGAACGCAAGGGCCACGGAAGCGCGAGCCGTACTCGACCTCAGCATGATGTGCGCGAAGCTTTGCCCGAGCCCGGGCCGCGCGGGAAGCCAAAAAGCGCGACCGCACTGCTATTCGCGCGCCGAGCGTCAACCGAGCTGGCAAGCCGCGGTGCAGCCGCTACCCGCGAAGTCCATGCCCGGGTCGCATTGCTCGTGGCCCAGCTGGATGATGCCGTCGCCGCAATACGGAGCGAAGGTGCAATCCGTGTTGCAGCCGCCGTAGGCCCCGTCGTTCTGCATGCCGTCGTCGCAGGCTTCGCCTTCGTCGACGACGCCGTCGCCGCAGTTCGGGAAGTTGATGCACGGCGCGCCCGGCGGAGCGCAGCGCCACCCGATTTCGACCGTGCACTCGGTGTTGCAGCCGTCGCCGCTCACGCTGTTGCCGTCGTCGCAAGCCTCGCCCGCGTTGACGACGCCGTCGCCGCAGAAGCCCATCGCAGGACCGCCGCCCACCGCCTCGGCAGCGCCGCCGGACGCGTTGGCGCTGCCGCCGGTCATCGCCGGACCTCCGCCCGCCGCGTTCCCGCTGCCGCCGGTCATCGCGGGACCGCCGCCGGTTGCCGTGGGAAAGCCGCCGCTGCCTTCGTCGTGATTGCCGGTGCCTCCGGACCCGCCGGCCATGTCGGGGCTGCCGCCGGTCGCGCTCGGGCCGCCACCGCCCGTCATGTCGGGGTTGCCGCCGGTCGCGCTCGGGCCGCCGCCGGTCGCGTTCGTGATCCCGCCACTCCCCTCGTCGTGGTTGTCGGTCGAGCCGCCGGTCGCGTTCGTGCCCTGGTCCCCGCCGGTACCGCCGGTTTGGCCCATGGGTTGCGGCCGCGAGCCGAGGTCGACATCCGACGAGCAACCGGCCGCGGCGAGGCACAGCGCGAAGAACGAGTGAACGAGGAGGTGGGGTGCCGAAGGCTGCGTGAGTTTCATGTTTACCCGTGGCGCGAAGACGGTCGCGTGATCACTGGTCGGTGCCGGCGCCCGCGAGGGTTTCGAGCTCGGCTCGTTTGGCGCTGCGTGGAAATTGGACGATGAAGTGCCGCGCTTGCCTGCGCGCGTCGTCCTTACGCCCGAGAGCGAGCAGGGCTTGAATCAATTCGAGGCTCGCTTCTTCGGCAAGGGGACTCGCGGGATAGCGGTGCCGGAACGCGTTCAGGCGTGGGATCGCGAGGCCCGGACTTTCGCCGACGAGGGCTTCCGCCTCGCTATACGCGGCGACCTCTTCGGCCAAGCTCGACGGCGAGTCGTGGGCCGGGGTCGCGCTCGCGCGCTCAGCTGCAGGCGAGCGCGGCAATTCGGGAACCGGGTTCACGCTCGCGACGCTCGGGGCGCGCATTTCCGGCGGCGCGGAGCGCAGCAGCGGCGCCGCGGGTTTCGCCGTGGGCCGAGGCTTCTGCGCGCTCGGCGCGGGTACGCTCGGCGCGGTACTCGAGCTCGTATGGCGCCAAAGTGCGAGCGTTTTTCCGAGCTGCGGTGCTCCCACGACGGCGAGCGCGGCCGCGCTGGTGGTGAGGGCCACGGCCATGGCGAGTACGAGAGGTCGCGCTCGGCGCGGGCGCTTCCACTCGGCGCCGGCGAGCACCGCACGGCGCACGCGCTCCGACGCACCCGCCAACGGCTCCGTCGTGAGCAGAGCTCGCGCGGTTTCGAGCGCTTGATTCACTTCGGTCATGGCTTCGGCTCCCCGGTGCTGAACGTCGCGCGCCAGAGCCGCTCGAACTCGGCACGCGCAAGGCGCTGGCGCGAGCGCAGCGTGTTGTACGGAATCTCGAGCACCGCTGCCGCCGAGCGTGGCTCGAGCCCTTCGAGCTCGGTGAGGACGAGCGTGTCACGCAGCTTCGCGCTCATGCGCGCGAGCACGCCGCGGACTTGCTTGGCCGCTTCGTCGCGACAGAGCGCCGTCTCGGGCGTGTGCTCCTCGATGCTGCGGCCCGCCCACGAGCGCTCGACGAGCCAGGCGCGGAGCCGCCGCACCCGCCGCCAGCGGTAGTGCTCGTGCACCACGCGCACGACGACCGCCGTGAGCCACGCACGCGGATTCTCCAGCGTGTCGAGCTCGGCTTGCTTCTGCAGCGCGACGCCGAAGACTTGCTGGGCGAGGTCCTCGATTTCGGCGGGGTCCACGCCGAAGCGCGCGACGAGCGCATGGACGCGCGCGAACTCACGCGCGTAGAGCCGCTCGAACGCGCGCTCACCGGCGCGGGGCTTCGCCTCGGGATCGGCGAGCCGCTCGAGCGACGGTTCGGTGCATGAGCCTTCCACCAACGCGTGTCCACTCCATGGTGACTCGAGCGCTCGGGTTTGATCACTCGCCGCGGAAGCGCGCCCCGAACCGCCGTAAATGCTCAGAATTCAGGGCTCGACCAGCTGAGGTTCGGGCCGAGCTGGCAGCCGAAGGCGGGCCCGTCGCCGATATTCCCGTCGGGAACGACCACGTAGCGCTCGCGCGTGAGGAGCGCGTGGCAGCCGAGCTCTGCGCCCACGGTCAGCCACGCGGTGCGTGCGGCCCGCACCACGATGCCGCCTTCGACGAGCGGTGCCGTGAGGTGACGCACGGGGCCGTCGAGATCGAGGGCGCGCGAGCGCGACCGCGCCGCGCCGAAACCGAGCCACGGAACCAGCTGCGCCGCTCCGCCGAAATAGCGCGCGACACGCATGGCGACGCGCGCCTCGGAGCGGAGCACGCGATCGGGAGCGCTCCGCAGCGTGGCGGCGGCCTCGGCGACGGCGTGGAGCTCGAGCGAGAGGCGCGGCGCGCCGAAGTAGAGCGCTGCGCCGAGCTGCCCGAACGGGGCGACAGCGGTCGGCGCCGCGTAGGCGTCGGCGCCGACGCCGAGCGTGAGCACGAGATTGTGGCGGGAGCGCTCCGCAGCGGCGTGCGGCGGAGCGACGACCGCGGCGGGCTTTTCGACGGCGATTGCATGCGGCGGCGCGGTGCCGGAGGTGTCGGGCGCGTTCGGCGCGCTTTCCGCGGCGGCGTGCGGCGGCGTCCGGCGCTCTTCGGCCGCTGCGCGCGCCTCGGAGGCGGCCGCTGGAGCCGGTGCCGGCCGCGCCGATACGATCGCCGAGGTGTCGTCGGGGGGATGTCCTTTGTCGATGAGCTCGACGAAGAACGCTTCGGTGACGAGCGCGACGACGTCGGCGATCGCGGCGCAGTCGTCGCTCGCGACGAAGCGATCGAGCAGCGCGCGGCCGTCGCCGTCGCCGAGAACGAATTCGGCGTAGCCGTGCCCGGAGCGCACGGTCAGCCGATAGCCCCGCGCGGCGTCTGGCAGCGCACGCGCCGCGAGAGCCGTGACGACTTGCGCCTGCGTCGGGCAAGTGCCGCCGACGCTGACCCCGCCGAGCGTCTGCGCCGAGACGTTCGGCGCCCGCAGCACTACGAGCGCGGCGACGGACCCCGCACCCCACCAAAATTTCGTTGGACGGGTCAGTGTTCGACGATGCGGCTGCGCGTGAGCTCCCAGCCGTGTGCAGTCTTTTTGAGGTACGCCGTGCCGCGAATGCCTTCGATGTCGTAGCGGTAGCTCACCGACGCTTCATTGCCCTTGATGTCGATGTCGGTGACGACGAGGACCGGGTCCTTCTTGCTCGTGGGCGGCGAGGTGACGACGACGGGCTTGGTCGCTTTGACGAGCTCGATGTTTTGTGGGACGGCGCTGCCGGCGATTTTGAGAGGGAAGCGGCCCGGCTCGCCGAGCTTCAAGTATTGATCGAGCTCGGTGTCGTCGACCGTGAGCTGCAGGATGGCGTGCGTGTCGTCGCCCTGGCTCGACGGACTCGCCTCGGTGCCCTTGGGGTCCCCGGCGGATTGACGAACGTTGTCGAGCGGCTTGTTGTCGGGCTTCGGCGGCGGTTGCTCGTCGCCGCCCTCTTCCGGCTGCGGCGTTTCGCTTTCGTCAGCCGCCGAGTGTTCGTGCTCGTGCCGGCCCGACGTCGCGCAGGCCGCGAGCGCGAGCGCGAACCCGAAGAAAATCCCTTTGGATCGCGAGCTCCCAATCAACCCGTCCATGACGTGAGACGGTACACCAGCCGCGACGCGGAGGTCGAGAGCGGACGCGGGCGCTAGCCGCGCGACCGCGCGCGCGCGGGCTTGCGATCCCAGAGACGCACGCGGCGCACCAAGAGATCCAGCAAGAACGCCACGAATGCGGCCAAAACGAAGCGATCCCACAGGTCCTTCTGCGTGCTGATCTTCTCGTGGCCCGGGTCGAAGAGCGCTGCGGGAGCGGGGTCGAGCGCGCCGCCGCCGACGGTCGCCGCGCGCGTGAGCTTCGGGAGATCGGGGTCGAAGCTCGCGTACTCGCGGGGATAAGGGTTCGAGACGTGCCCCGAGCTCGTGGCGAAGGGCTTGAGTTGCCCCGAAGCGTCGCGATGGGCGTGCTCGGCGCGCAGCAAGAACGCGCCGTAACCGCCGAGCTCGAAGTCGGCTTCGTAGCGACCGGGCGCGACTTGGCGAAAGGGGTGCTCGGCGCGCTCTTGAGGTTTGCCCGCCGCGCTCACGAAGAGCTTGGATTCGAGGCCGTCGTCGAAGCGTTCGTCCGGAGTGAAGGCGTCTACCGTCGCTCGAACGTGCGAGCCCGTCACGGTCGTTTTCATCTCGAGCTCGTGGCGGCGCTTCACCCGCATGTGCTCGCGCACGAGTTGGCCCCAGAATTTGGGGTAGCCGGACCAGCGGAGCCACTCGACGGCCCAGTGGTTTTTGACGTCGCTCGTCCACGCGAGGGCCCAGCCGAGACCGGCGCGCCAGCGCGCGAGGATGGGGTCGCCGCGATCGCTCTGCAGGACGAGCTGCGCCGGGGCGGGCTTGAGCTCGGTCGCCACGTAACCGTGGAGGAGCGGCGCGGACGCGACGGCGATGCCCTTCAGGAAATCCGCGGGCGCGACCTCCTCGACGGGAAACCATTCTTCGACGCCCGCCTGCTGCGACACCATCTCGGTCTCACGCGTGAAGATCTTCGGCAAGCTGTTGGGATCGGGCACGAAGTGAAAACGGCCGCCACCCGCGTCGGCGACGCTGCGCAGGAGATCTTGCTTGACGCCGTCCCCGAGCCCCACCGTCGTCACGGTAATGGACGCCGAGACCATCGACTGCACGAGCTCGCGAATGCCCTGCTCGGCGGCCTGGCCGTCGGTGAGCAAAATGACGTGCTTTCTGCGGGCACGGACGACCGACAAGTCTTGATACGCCATGTCGAGCGCGGAGAAGATCTCCGTGCCGCCGCCGGGCTGGATACGCTCCACGTCGGCTTGGATGCGGCTCCGGTAGCGCGCCGGACCGAGCTTCACGTAGCGCGTCGGCGAGGAATCGAACGCGATCACCTCGAGCATGTCGTCCGGCTGGAGCGCGCCGAGCGTCGCGACGCACGCGCTCTTCGCCATTTCCATGGGCAGCCCGGTCATCGAGCCCGAGCGATCGATCACGAGCGCGAGCGCGACGTCGGGCATTTCCTTGCGGCGCTCGGCGTCCATGCGCACGGGCAGCAGGCGCTCGAACGTGGTGTGCGACCAGCCGCCGAGGCCGAACCCTGCGTCCCCGCCCGCGAACAAGAAGCCGCCGCCGAGGTCGCGCACGTAGCGCTCGACGAGCTCCTGACCGGCGGCGGGGAACGCCTCGCGCGGCGTGTCGGAGACGATCACGAAGTCGTAACGCTCGAGCTCGCGGAGCGACGCGGGAAACGCCGCGGGCGCGCGCACGTCCACGTCGAACTCCTGCGCCCCGAGCGCGCTCGCGAGGTAGTTCGCGCGGCTCGGCTGGCCTTCGACGTAGAGCACCGACGGGCGCCCGGGTACGTCGAGCGTCGCCGTGTAGGCGTTGTTCGCCGCGAACTCGTCGGGCCCCTCGGGCTCGAGCTTGAGCTCGTAGGTGAGGTCGCCGCCGACGCGTACGACCGATTTGAACTTGAGCTCGTTCATGCCCGGGTGGAGCGCCGTCTCGCGCACGCCGTCGAGGCCGTTCAGCGTCTCGCCCTGGTAGAGCCGCGCCCGTGCACGCGTTTCGCGGCTCGCGTAAACGTCGGCGGCGACTTCGAACGATTGGCCGACGTCGACCTTGTCGGGCAGCCGCAAGCCGACGACGGCGACCTCGGCGGGCGGCGGATGCCGGTACGGCACGACCGAGAGCCGCACGCCGAGCGAGCGCGCTCGGGCGCTTTCCGCCAGCAGATCGCCCTCGGTCTCGACGCCGTCGGTGAGCAGCACCATGCGCTTGAGCTGCCCCGCCGGGAACAGGCCGTAGGCGAGCTCGAGCGCGCTCGCGATGTTCGTGGTCGCAGTCGCGGGACTGCCGCGAGGGCCGTGGCGCAACGAGGCCGGGAGCGCGAGCTTTTGCTCGCGCTCGAGCTCGACCAGTCGGGGGCGCGTCGCGAAGGTGACGAGGCGCAGCGTGTCGCCCCGCCCGCGCGCGGCGTAGAGCTTCTGCAGCTCGACTTTGGCGTCCGCGAGTGCTTCGTCGGGTACGGAGTCGCTCACGTCCACGAGCGCGATGAGCGCGATGCTTTTGGCGTCCTCGGTGCGCACGAGCCGCGCGAGAGCGAGCGCCAGGAGGCCGAGAAATCCGAGCCGAAACGCGAGCGCGAGCAGCCGCTGGCCGAACGGCAGATCGGCGAGGGAGCGCCCGAGCACCCAGACGAGGAGCGGCGCGACGAAGAACAGCCCCAGCACGCCCGGATGGAGCAGCTCGTAGTGCACCCCGCCATGCGTCCACGCGAGCTCGCCGCCCGCCGCGGCGCGGAGGAGCCTGCGGTACGCGACGGCGGCGACGACCGCCGTCGCCAGCGCGGCGAACGTCCAGGCGAGCTTGTTCGGGCGCCTCATACGGTCACCCGCCGGTGATAGGTGATCCACTCGAGCACCGAGAGGGCGAGCACCGCCGCGAGAAGCCAGAGCCAGAGCTCGCGCCGCACACCGCCCGAGCCGACGGCCGGCGGCGGCGCTTCGTGGCTCGCCACGGTCAGCTTTTTCTGCGGCAAAATGCGGCTTTCGTCGAGGTCGGAGAGGTTCGCGGCAAATTCGGTGACGCTACGCGCCGCGTCGGTGCCGCTCGTCAGACGATAAAAGCCGGCCCGGTCGCCGAACGTCACTGCGCGGCCGTCCTCGACGGGCACCGCGCGCGTCGAGCCGTCCGGCGTCGCGAGCTCGGCCTCGTGGGCTCCCGGCGGCACGGGGACGCGCCAGACCTCGCCCGTGCGGTAGGCGGAGACGTAGCTCGTGTCCGACTCGCTGAACGAGTCGATCGCGTTGAGCACGAAGAGCGGCCACGCCGGGCGCAGTACGAAGTCGCTCTGGCGCGGATCGAAGCCGAGCACGACGAACGGACGTCCGGAGCGGTTACCGGCGACGAGGATCGGCCCGTCGTCGCTCGCGCCGACGACTTTGTCGCCCGGGCCGGGCTCGAGCGCGTGACCGCTCGCAACCTGCACGTCGCCTGGCGCCGTGAAGCGCAAAAGCGGGCTCTTTTTGTCCCAGGTGTCGAAGCCGAACCCCGCGATCGCCTTGCCGAGCTTGACGGGGCCGCCCGTGGCCGGGGGGTTCAAATAGACGAGGCCGCCGCTCTTGTCGGCGGGCGGTGGCGCAACGCCGTCGAAGATCGTCGCGTCGAACGCGCCGGTCGGCGGGTACTGCGACGGCTTCACGTCCGTCACGTCGAGGTACTCGTCGAGCAGGAGCGCGGCTTCGAGGTACGTGTTGCCCGCCGTCACGACGAGCACCTTCGCGCGCCTCCGCTCCGGTACGAGTGCGTACGCGTGGTCGTCGGCCGGCAGCGCGTCCGCGTGACCGTCGGCGTAACGCACGCGCGCCTCGAGCGCGTGACGCGCGCCGCCCACGTCCGGGAAGAAGCGCGAGAGCTTGGCGCCCGGTTCGATGACGAGCCGTTCGCTGTCGATGATCGCGCCGTCGCCGAGGAGCGAGAGCTCGACTTCGGCCCGCGCGCCGTCGAGGTTCGCGAGCTCGGCCATGACCTCGAGGCGCGATTTGTCGAGCGGGTAGCGGCGCACCGAAAACGCGGTGATCGCCAGATTTCTTCCGGATTTGCCGACCGGTGCGAAGCGAAGGGCGGCGCCGCCGAGGTCGGGAGCCGGTTCCGGGGGCGCGAGCACGCCGTCGCTGAGCACGACGATCTCGCCGTTCGGCAGGCCGTGCAGCGCGTCGGCGGCGAGCTCGAGGGCACGTCCGAAGTCCGCGCGCGTATCGGCCGCTCGCACGCGGTCGACGGCAGCAACGAGATCCGTGGCCTCGTCGCTCATGGTGGAGAGCGGCACCGGCACGGCGCCCATCGCGACGACGAGCGCGCGATCGCTGCCGCCGAGCCCGCGCACGAGGCTTTTGGCGACGTTCTTCGCCGCGTCGAGCCGCGTCGGCTTTTCGTCGGTCGCCTGCATCGAAGCGCTCGCGTCGATGAGCAGCACGAGGTTCCGTCCCGTGCCGAGCTCGTGCGTCGGACGCGGGTCGGCGAGCGCGAGCGCCAAGAGAGCGAGCAAGAGCAGCTGGAGCGCGAGCGACAGCCAGCGGCGGAGCTTCGAGAACAGCCGGCTCGCGTCACGGTCGCCGAGCACGCGGTGCCAGAGCGGTGCGAACGCAACCGCGACGGGCCGGCGTCGCAGCTTCAAAATATAGAGCAAAACCGTCGCGGCGGCGGCGCTCGTCCCGATCCCGACGAGCCATGCGAGCGGCAACCCCGCGAAGGTCATCAGTGCAAAAACCCTCCGCGCCGGAGCGCGCGCAACACGATTTCGTCGAACGGCAGCGTCACGTCGGCGGCGAGATACGGCACGCGCTTCTGCGTGCAGTAGCGCTCGATGTCACCCAGGTATTGCTCGTAAGCGCTGCCGAGGCGAGTGAGCACACCGGGCGTGACCGTCACCTCGCGCTCGTCGCCGGTCTCGCAATCGACGACCAGAACGTCACCGTCGAGCTCCGGCTTCGCCTCGCGCCGATCGACCAGATGAATGACGTACGGCTCGAAGCCTTCGTAGCGCAGCACGTTGATGCCGTGCTCGAAACCGGCCGGATCGTAAAAATCGCTCACGAGTAGCGCGAGGCCGCGGCGCTTGTGTTGCGCGGCGAACTCGCGGAGCGACTCGGCGAGATCGGTCGTGCCGCCGGGCAAGAGGCTCGAGAGGAAGCGAAATACCGTGAAAATGCGGCCCTTGCCGCGCGTGGTCGGCAGGCGTTCGAGCGTGCCTTCGGTCATCGCGAGCACGGTCACGCGGTCGAGGTTCGCGAGCCCGACGTACGCGAGCGACGCGACGAGCCTTCGCGCCTGATCGAACTTCTGACTGCCGGCGAAGCCCATCGACGCCGAGCAATCGAGCAAAAAGTAAATCGAAAGGTCCTCCTCTTCTTCGTACAGGCGCACGAGCAGGCGCCCGAAGCGATGATAGACGTTCCAGTCGACGGAGCGGATGTCGTCGCCGGGGACGTAATCACGGTGATCGGCGAACTCGACGCCGCTGCCCTTTTTCTTGCTCCGGCGCTCGGCGCGCAAGCGCCCGCTGAAGACGCGCCGGCTCACGAGCGCGAGCATCTCGAGCTTGCGCTGGAACTCGTCGTCGAAGAGCTCGCTGCTCGCGGCGGGCGCGGGCGCCGCCTTGCGTGGTCGGAGGAAATCGAGGAGGCCCATGGCCGAAACGCCGAAAACTCAGGATTTCGCGGGTGCGAGGCTCGTGAGGATTTCGGCGATGATGGTATCGGGGCGAATGCCCTCGGCCTCGCCTTCGAAGCTCATGAGCAGGCGATGACGCAGCGCGGGGGGCGCAGCGGCCTTCACGTCGTCGATCGACGCGGCGAAGCGTCCGGCGAACAGCGCGCCGATTTTCGCGCCGAGCAGCATCGCCTGGACGCCGCGCGGCGACGCGCCCGTGCGAACGTAACGCTTCACGAGCCCCGTCGTTTCTTGGGCGTCGGGGTGCGTCGCCTGGAGCACGCGGATGGCGTAGTCCTGGACGTGACGAGGGACGGGCACGCGCCGCACGAGCGCCTGCATCGCGAGAATGTCGGCGCGGCTCACGACGCCGCGGGCTTCGAGCTGCTTGCCGGTCGTCGTGCGATCGAGAATGCCGTGGAGGTCTTCACGGCTCGGGAAGGGCACCTCGAGCTTGTAGAAGAAGCGATCGAGCTGGGCCTCGGGCAGCGGGTAGGTTCCCTCCATTTCCAAGGGATTTTGGGTGGCGAGGACGCAATAAGGTGCCTCGAGCTGGTGCGTGGTGCGGCCGACCGTGACGCGCTGCTCCTGCATGGCTTCGAGCAGCGCGCTCTGCGTCTTCGGCGTCGCGCGGTTGACCTCGTCGGCCAGAACGAGATTCGCGAACACCGGCCCCTTGCGAAACTCGAACACCTTGCCGCCCTGCGCGCCTTCGTCGAGCACCACGGTGCCGATCACGTCGGCGGGCATGAGGTCGGGCGTGAACTGGATGCGTGAGAAGTCGAGCGTCAGCGTTTGGGCCAGCGTACGCACGAGCATCGTCTTGCCGAGCCCGGGGACGCCTTCGAGCAGCGCGTGCGAGCCGGCGAGCAAACACGTGAGCACGCCGTCGACGAGCGCGCGCTGTCCCACGATGACTTTGCCGATCTCTTCGCGCACGGCGCCGAGCTTCTGCTCGAAATGCGCGATGTCTTCCTTGGCCTGATCGATGTCGCTCATCCTTTTTTCCTCGAGCTCCGGCCGCTCATTCTCGCGGACGGATCAGCTGAAAATAGCGCCTCACGTAGAAACGATACCCGGGCGGAATTTCGTCCTTGTCGAGCACCTGTTCCGCGACCGACTGGTACTCGGTGAACACCTGCTCGTAACCCTTGCCGACGAAGCCGCGCTGGGCCGCTCCGTAGATGACCTCCGCGCTCGCCGTGCCTTCGCCGGTATCGATGCCGGCCGCGCTCACGTCGTGCGTCTTGCCGGCGAGGTGCGTGCGGTCCCCCGCGAGCGCGGCGTCGTGGCCGTTACCGAAGCCCGGCCCCGGCTGACTCTGGTCGCCGCTCCCGCCCTCCTTCTGACCTCCCGACGGCGCCGTTGCTTGACTGCCCGATTCGGTGCCGGGCAGCGGAATGCCGTCGCCTTGTCCCCGCCCGAGGCGCACGTCGAGGTTACCGGAGCCTGGCTTGCCGGACTCGCCCTCGCCGCTACCGCCGGGTCGCTGCCCCCGCGCCTGTTGCCCGAAGCGCTCCATGCGCTGTTTGCGCTGTTCGCCGCCTTGGCCCTGCTGCCTCAGCACTTCGCGCAGCTCCTTCAGGCGCTGCAAGAGCTCGCGCTTTTGCGTGTCGTCGAGCTGCTTCTGCCCGAGCTTGTGCACGTCTTCCGCGCTCTGGTTCATGTTCTCGGCGGCCTGCTCGCCGGCGTTCTTCTGCTTGTCGCGGAGGGCGTTCTGCAGGTCTTGCGCGGCTTTCGCGAGCTCCTTGTCGAGGTCGGAGAGTTGGCTTTCGCTCTTTTGCGCCCGGCTGCTCTGCCGTTCGAGGTGCTCGAGCTGGCGCTTGTTCTCGTCGAGCTTCTTTTGCGCTTGGGCTCCCTCTTTGGACCCTGGGTCGCTCTTTTTTTTGAGCAGGCTCGCGCGCTCCTCGGCGAGCTCCTTGCGGCGTTGCTCCACGGCCTCGAGACGCTCGTGGCTCTGCTCGCTCGCTTTTTGAAGCGCGCCGCGCAGCCGCTCGAGCTCGGCTTGCGTCGGCGCGTTCTTCTTCGCCTTGAGCTTCTCGGCGAGCTCCCGCAGCGCCTTTTCGGCGTCGTCGAGTCGCTTGTCGGAGAGCGCTTCCGCCGCCTTACGCGTGAGCGGATTTTTCTCGAGCTCGCGCGCGACGCCCTGCAGGCCGTCCTCGAGCGCCTCGCGATCGGACTCGAGGTGCTCGCCGAGGTCGGCTTCGATGTCCCCGAGGCGCCGGAACACCTCGTGCTCGTCGACGCGGTGGTTCGCGATGTCCTCGATCAAGCGATTGTAACGCGCGACCGCGGCGCGCTGCGCCGGATCGTCGGTTATGCGCGCGAGCCCGCGGCCCTGATCGCGAAAGAATGCGACGTCGTCCGCGCTCATCAGCGCGGGCTTCGGCGCGGCCTTCGGCGGCAACGGCTTCAACGTGCGCACTTCGAGCAACGAGAGGCCGACGAGGCCCGCCACGAGCAGCGCGACGAGCGGCGTTTCACGTGGGACGTGCACCCGCACGGCGCGGCTCGGCTCGAGCCGAGCGACGGTCGCGAGAGCGTCTTCGATCGCGAGCACCATGAGCGGCGAGCGCTCCCCTGCCGGAATACGCGCGAAGGCGAGCGCGTTCGCGATGCGTCCACCCGTCTCGTGAAAGCGGTCGAGCTCGATGGCGCCCGCGAGCGGAGCGCTGCGCGTGAGCCCCACCGAGAGCGCGCGCCCGGCCACGAGCGCGAACGCGAGCGCCGCCGCGAGGAGGACCCAGCGCTCGACGCCGTGCCCGGGGTGAAGCTTCGCGTAGGCGAGGAGCGGAGCGAGCGGAACGACCGCGATTGGCGCGATGCGTCCCGCGGCCGCGAGCGCGATCCCGAGCTTGCGCCGGCGTTCCGCACGGCGCGCGGCGCGGCGGAAACGAGCGAGGCCACGCTCGAGCCGGACGCTCAGGTCAGCACTTTCGACGGACATCTCGGGGGGCGATCGACACCGAAAACGAGCCCGAGCTTTGGCGCTCGGCTCGACGCGACGAAGCTCTAAGGTCCGCTCCGAACCTAGCACGCCCGACGGAGCTCACCCGAGCGCGTGCTCGAAGTCCTCGATCAAGTCCTCGACGGCTTCGAGTCCGATCGAGACGCGCACGAGGTCGTCGCCGATTCCGAGCCGCGCGCGCTCTGCCGCCGCGACACCCTGGTGCGATGTGGTCGCAGGACGCGTGACGAGCGTCTCCGGGCCGCCGAGGCTCGGCGCGCTCGTCGCGAGACGTACGGAGCCGAGGAAGCGCTCGGCCGCTGGCACACCGCCGGCCGGACGAAAGCTCAGCATGCCGCCGGTTCCGCGAAACCAGGCCTTGGCGCGCGCATACCCCGCGTGGCTCGGCAAGCCCGGGTGGAACACGTGCGCGACGGCGGCGTGCCGGCTCAAGTGCTCGGCCACGGCGAGCGAAGTGCGATTCTGGCGCTCGACTCGGAGCTCCAGCGTCTTCATGCCGCGCTCGAGCAAGAAGCACGCGTGCGGATCGAGAGAACCGCCGAAGTGGTCTAGCTTTTTCTTCACGCCCGCGACGCGCTCGGCCGAGCCCGCGACGGCGCCCGCGATCACGTCGGTGTGGCCGTTCAGGTATTTGGTCGCGCTGTGCAAGACGAGATCGAAGCCGCGCTCGGCGGGACGGAAGTTGACCGGCGTCGCCATCGTGGAGTCGATCAGCGTCGTCAGGCCGTGCTTCCGAGCGAAGGCGACCACGGCGTCGAGATCGAGCACTTCCAGCAGCGGATTGGTGATCGCCTCGACGTAGAACGCGCGCGTGTTCGGCCGGAGCGCGGCCGCGAACGTCTCGGCGCGGTTCGCATCGACGAACGTGACCTCGACACCGAGCGCCGCGAGGTCGCCCGTGAGCAGGCTGTGCGTGCCGCCGTAGAGCGCCTCGTGCGCGAGCACGTGGTCACCCGCGCCGACGAGTGAGAGCAACGCAGCCGAGATGGCCGCCATGCCGCTCGCCGTCACGAGCCCCGCCTCCGTCCCTTCCAGTGCAGCGAGCCTGGCGGCGAGCACGTCGTGGTTCGGGGTGTTGCTGAGCCGCGCGTACTTCACGTCGTGGTAGCCCATGCGCCCGGCGTGCTCGAACGTCGAGGATTGGAAGATGGGCACCGTCAGCGCGCCCTCGATGCGCGGATCGGGCCCACCCGCGTGAATCAACTTGGTCGAAAAACGCATGTGTTTGCTTTCGCACGTGGGCCGGGCGGCGGAAAGAGAGCCGGAGCTTTCGGGCCGCTAGGGCCTCTGCGCGTCTCGGCTATGCTCGGCCCGAAGTGCACAAAGGACGCCTCGAAGCCTTCAGCGACGGCGTGATCGCGATCATCATCACGATCATGGTGCTCGAGCTCAAAGTTCCCGCGGGGCACGACCTCCACGCCCTGCTCGAGACGGGCCCGCGCTTCTGCGCGTACATCCTGAGCTTCATCATGGCGGGGATCTATTGGAACAACCACCATCACATGCTCCAAGCAGCCGACCACGTGAGCGGCGGTGTGCTGTGGGCGAATCTGCACCTCTTGTTTTGGCTCTCACTCTTGCCGTTCGGCACCGAATGGCTCGGTGAGACGCACTCGGCTCCGCTGCCGACCGCGTTTTACGGTGTGCTGCTCCTCCTTGCCGCGATCGCCTACTACATCCTCCAATTGACGATCATCCGCCGGCAGGGCGCGTCGTCACGCTTGCGCGCCGCGGTCGGACGCGATTTCAAGGGCAAGCTTTCGCCGATCTGTTACGCGGCGGCCATCCCCCTCGCGTTCGTCTCCCCGATCATCTCGGACGCGATTTACGTCTTCGTCGCGCTAATCTGGCTCGTACCGGATCGGCGTATCGAGTCCAAGCTTCAGTGACCGCGAGCGGACTGCGCTAGCGTAAGCTCGTAGCGCGAGACGACGATCACGCCGTCCCCCGCCTTGCGTGGAAGAGCAGTAAGACGAGGCCCGGGGCGCCGAGCGCCGCCGTGACGACGCCGACGGGGAGCTCACGGCCGGGCGAGAGGCTGCGCGACAGGGCGTCGCAGAGGACGAGGAAGGCGGCTCCCGTGAGCAGCGACAGCGGGAGTACGCGGCGAAGCTCGGCGCCGACGAGGCGCCGGACGATGTGCGGCACGATCAGGCCGACGAAGGCGATGGGACCGCACCAAGCCACGCAGGCGCCGACGCCGAGCGAGCCGACCGCGAGCACCAAGCGCCGAAGCGACGGGACGTTCACGCCGCGCGACTCCGCGAGCTCTTCGCCGAACGCGAACGTTTGCAGCGCGCGCGCGAGCGCGAGCAGGACGAGCCAGCACGGCACGACGACGGGCGCGAGCACGAGCACGCCGTCGTAGCCGACCTGCGGGAGTTGCCCGAGCGCCCAGCGCGCGGCCGCGACGAGCGCGCGGCTGTCGGACAGGTATTGGAGGCCGACCGAGAGCGCGCCGGTCGCGACCGTCACGGTAATGCCGGCGAGGAGCACGTCGCCCATCGTCGCCCGGCCGCTGCCGGCGACCAGCATGACCGACACGCTGGCGAGGCCGGCACCGAGGCACGAACAAGCGAAGATCACCGGGAAGCCGCCCGGCAACGACAGCGCGAGCGCGGCGAGCGCTCCGAGCGTCGCGCCGGCGGTCGTTCCGACGGTGCTTTCACTCGCGAGCGGGTTTGCGAACAGCGTCTGAAAGCACGCGCCCACGAGCCCGAGCGTTCCGCCGACGAGCGCGCCGACGAGCACCCGCGGCACGCGCAGCTGCCACAAAATGAAGTCGCCCTGCGCGCCGACGAGCGGCGGCCCCACGAGCGCCGCCACCGCCATGACGACGAGCGACGCGAGGGCGAGCACGAGCCCGCGCCGGGTCATGCGTTCGGCTCCGTCGCGCCCGGCGGCGCCGGAACGATGACGCGCCCGCCGCCTGCTGCGAGAGCGAGCATGGGCACGCCGAAGAGGTCCGAGAGACGGGCCGGGAGCTCGGGCGCCACGTAATCCAGCGCGAAACGGAGCTTGCCCGCGCCGAGGCCGAGCACGCGCGGCGCCGTCGCCGTGTACGCGAGCAGGTTCACGTCGTGGGTGACGCACAGGATGCCCGCGCCGTCTTTGACGAGCGTGCCGAGCAGCGCGTACGTCTCGGCCTGTTGCGCCGGATCGAGGTGATTGGCCGGCTCGTCGAGCAGGAGGAAGCGCGCCTCTTGTGCGAGGAGCGAGGCGATCGCGACGCGCTGCCGTTCACCGCCCGAGAGGCGAGCGAGCGGCGCTCCGGCGAGGTGCGCGAGCCCCACGCGTTCGAGCGCGCGTTCCGCGGCCGTACGAGCGCTCGCCGCCGTTTCCTGAAAGCGGTAGCGCGCGGCGATGACGGCCTCGCGAGCGGGCAGCGCGTCGGCGGGGAGCGAATGCTGCGGCAACCAAGCGAGCTCGGCGGCGCGGGCGCGCGCACCGAGCGTCGTCAAATCGCTGCCGTTCACTCGCACGTGACCGCTCGCGAGCGGCGCCAGGCCGAGCGCGGCGCGGAGCAGCGTCGTTTTGCCCGCGCCGTTCGGCCCGACCAGCGCGACGAAGCCGCCCGTCTCGAGCTCGAAGCTCGCTCCGTCGACCAGTGTTCGCGCGTCGCTCCGCACGCTCACGGCTTCGAGCACGAGCGAGCTCACGCCGGCACCCGGAGCTTTTTGACCAGCGCCGCGAGCCTGTCGACGAGCGCGAGGATACGTGGACCGTGCACGTACGCCTCCGGGGCCTCGACGACCACGACTTGATCCGCTTTCACGGCGCGGAGCGGCGTGAGCGCGCGAAACGGCGCGAGGTAGTCGCCCGCGACGTGACCCGGCTGCGTCAGAATGAAAATGGCGTCGGGGTCGATCGCGAGGAGCCGCTCGAGCGACAGGCGCGGCAACCCCGTGATCGCTTCGGGCACGGCATTGCGCGCGCCGGCGGCATGCAGCGCGGCGCCGTGCAGGGAGTTTTCACGAATGAACCAGAGCTCGCTGATTTTGCCCGGCTCGTAGCCGATGACGAGCAGGACGCGCGGGCCGTTCGGCGGCGGCGGTACGTCGAGGCGCGCTTTGAGCCGCGCGGCGAGCGCGCCGGCGGCGGCCGTCGTTTCGGTGCGGCGCCCGAGCTCGAGGATGCTCGCGTCGATTTCGTCGAGGGTGAGCCAGGGCAACAGCAGCGTCGGCCCGATGGCTTCGAGCTCGCGCTTGCGGGCGTTGGCGCCCGCCTCGCCGAGGATGAGCGTCGGCACGAGGCGAGCGATGAGCTCGTAGTTCGGAGTCAGGCTCGTGCCGGCGCGCGGCAACCGCACGACCTCCGGCGGGTAGTCGCAGTAGTCGCTCCGCGCGACCAGGTCGCGACCGGCGCCGATTTCGAAGAGCGCGTCCGTGATGCCGGGCGAGAGCGACACGAGGCGTCGGCCGGCCGCGGTGCTCGGTGTGACGCGATGACAGCGGAGCGCGCCGAAGAGCAGCGCTCCCGCGAGCGCGAAATCTCGGCGTTTCACGGCTCGTTCGGGCCTTTTTTGGCCTTGGCGCGCGCGGGCTCGACGTTCCGCTCGTGGAGCAGCCGCAGACCCTGGAGCGTCAGATCGGGATCGACGCTCCCGATCCGCTTCGAATGCTTGGCGATGACGCTCGCGAGACCGCCCGTCGCGATCACTTTGCACTCGAAGCCGAGCTCGGCTTCGAGGCGTTCCACGAGGCCGTCGACGAGAGCGGCGCTGCCGTGCACGGCGCCCGATTGGAGCGCGTGCGGCGTGTTCCTACCGAGCACGCGCGGCGGCTCCGTGAGCTCGACGCGCGAGAGCTTCGCGGCGGCGGCGAGCAACGCGTCGTAGCCGATGCGAACGCCCGGGACGATCACGCCGCCGAGGTACTCGCCTTTCGGTGAAATGCAGTTGAACGTCGTCGCCGTGCCGAAATCGACGACGATCGTGCCGGTGCCCGTGCGCTCGAACGCGGCGACGGCGTCGGCGATGCGATCGGGGCCCACTTCACGCGGGCTGTCGTAGAGTACGGAGATGCCCGTCTTCAGGCCCGGACCGAGCACGAGCGGTTCGCGGCCGAACAGGCGCCGCACGAGCGCCACCACGCCGTCGGTGAGCGCCGGCACGACGCTCGCGACGATCGCCGCGTCGACCGCATCCGGCGCGATGCCGCGCTGCGCGAGCGCCTGCACGAGGAGGACGCCGTATTCGTCTTCGGTGCGGGCCGCGTCCGTGGCGAGACGCACCTTGTGCTTCAGCTCGCTCGCCTGGAACAAGCCGAATTTGATGTGCGTGTTGCCGATGTCGATCGCGAGGAGCACGGGCGCGGGAGCGTACCACTCGAGGTCGCCTGCCACAGTCAGCGCGCAGAAAGCGGCTTACCGAGGGGTTTGAACGACTGCCACGCCGCGAACGCTCACGTCAGCCGTTCAGGGCGTCGGCTTCGCTAGCCGGCGGGTCGGCCTTCGGAGCACCCCGCAACCGCTGAACGGCGGGGTCGTCCTTGTAAAACACGATGCTGAAGAGGACGAAGCCGACCCACAGGGCGGCGAGGTGGAAGAGCATGGCCGCACCGCCGCGTGCCTCGAAGATTTGGCTCGAGACGAGCGGGCCGAGCAGGATGCCGACGGCGTAGAACGAGTTGTAGAGCGAGGTCGCGCGGCCGTGCTCGGGGCTGATGACGCCTTGGAGCGCAAGGCTCACGGGCGAGATGCTCGCGAGGCTCGCGCCGGCGACGAACACGGCGGCGCACATCCAAGAATACGAATCCAGAAAGACGAACGCGAGGATCATCGAGAGGCCGATGCTGCCGAGCACGCGCATGACCGCGAGGTGGCCGCGCCGATCCCCGAGCCTACCCGCGTAGTTCGAGAAGAGCAGCATCCCGGCCGCGAAAAACGCCGGGATCAGAATGGTTTGCTCCTTGCTGATGCCCTTGGACTTCATCAAGAAGAGCGGCAGGAAGAGGACGACGCTCGCCTGGAAGTAACCATAGCAAAAGGTCGCAAAACACGAGGTCTTGATGCGCCAGAGGATTTCACCCGTGGTGCTGCGCGCGGGGGCTAGGGCCGTCCGAGAAGCGTGCGTGCTGGGTTCGCGGGTGGCGTCGGAATCATGCTCGAGACGGAGCGCGGTGTAGGCGCTCGTGAGGAGCGCGATGACCCCGGACACCTCGAACGTGTAGGCGAGCGGCATCAGCGCCGTCGCGAGACGCGCCGCGAGCGGCCCGAGGACGTAACCGATCGCGATCGCGATCGCGTAAAGACTCGTGACGTACGCTTTGTGCTCGCGCTTGGCGCGCGTGAGCAAGATGGTCTCGCTGCTGACCCAAACCCCGACGGAACAGGCGCCGTCGACGAAGCGTACGGCAGCGATGGCGGCGAACGAGCTCAGCAGCGGAAAGACGCTGATGGTCACGGCGTAGCCGAAGAGCGCCGCAGCCAGCGTCTTTTTGGCGGAAAAGCGGCGGATGAGCGCGCCGAGCGGCAGTGAGAAGGACACGAGGCCGCCCGCGAAGAACCCCGCGAGCTTGCCGATCGCAATCTCACCGAAGCCGCGCTGGTCGAGGTACACGGCGAGCACGGCGATCGCGAGGCCGTAGGCGACGCCGAGCGCGAGCGTGATCGCGTAGACGCGGTAGATGTTCGCGTCGGACACGCGCTCGCGGATCTCTCGAAGCATTTTCGCTCCTCCACTTCCTACTTACGCGGTCGCGAGCGCACGCTCAAGGTCGAAGCACGCCGCCGTCTAGCGACGAGCGAGCCAGCGCCGTGCGGCAAGCGGCACGCACTCGAGCTCGGCGTCCGTCACGGCGGGCAACGCGCGGGTGGATTTGGTCGACCAAAACAGCGTCGGCTCGCTGGACTTTCGGCGCGCTTCGGCGACGAACCCCGCGGCGGCTTTGGCACTGTACGTCGCGTCGAGCTCGAACGAGCCGTGCGTCCGAAAGAGCTCGCTTGCCGCGCGCCCGCTCACGCTCGGTTTGCCGTAGCCGGGCCCGAGCTCGGCCCCGTCGATGACGAGGCCCGGCCCGAGCTCGGCGCGCGTCAGGGCTAGCGACGGCTCGCCGGCGAGTTCGGCGAGCAGGCGGCTCGCGCGGACGGCCAGCCCGACGATGCGAACACGACTCGTCACCGGCCAGGGTGAGACACGCACGGCGACGAGCTCGGGCGCTCTGCGAAAGCCGAAGCCGAGGCGCGCCGCGTGGGCGAAGCCGACGAGCAGGCCCGCGCTCGTACACGTCGAGCCGACGCCGACGACGACGCGCTGCGGTCGTTCGAGCTTGCCGCGCTCGACTTGCTCCGCGAGCTCCAGCGCCGCCGCCACGTAACCGAGAGCGCCCGTGGGCGTCGCGCCGCCCGGCGCCATCACGCTGCGCCCCGCGGCGCGTGCTCGCCACATGCCGTACGGCAAGCACGACCAGTGCGGCACGAGCGCGAGCCGCTCGGCGCGAGCGAGCGTGACGCGGAAATTCTCGCGTGCGGCCTCCGAGTGCGGCTGCGGGAACAGAACGGCGCCCGGTGAGAGCCCCACGCGCGGCGCATGCAGCATCGTGGCGACCGCGTGATTCGAGCCGAACGCGCCCGTCGCGACGACTTCGCGCGCGCCCTCCGCTTTCGCACGCCCGAAGAGCACTTCGAGCGTGCGCACTTTGTTCCCACCGTAGACGTCAGCCGAGAGGTCGTCGCGCTTTACGTAGAGCGGCCCCGCGTCGAGCTCGCGCTCGAGCGCGCCGAGTCGTTCGACGGGCGTCGGGAAATCGCCGAGCGGCACGGCGTCGATACGCTCGGCCAGTTTCGGCCAGATGCGGAACAGCTCGTCGAGCATCGCCGCGCTACTTCCCCGCGCCCTGAACGCGCGCCTTCTTCACGACGTCGCCTTCGGACAGGCGATCCCAGCCCGGACCCGCGTGACCGATGAGGGCGTATTCGCCGTCGAGGTGCGGCTCGCGCCCGAGCGTCACGAAGAATTGGCTCGAACCAGTATCGCGGCCGCTGAGTGCGATGCCGACGCTGCCGGCGTCGAAGGGTGCAGGTGAGGTCTCGCAACGGAGCGGCGGGCGCGGCGCACCACCGTAGCCGTCGCCGTCCGGATCGCCGAGCTGCACGACGAACCCCGGGACGACTCGGTGGACGACGATGCCGTCGAAAAACTTCGCGTTCGCGAGCTCGGCGATGCGCGTGGCGGCCGTCGGTGCAAGCGCTGGATCGAGCTCGAGCGTGAAGGTGCCCGCGTCCGTCTCGACCTCGAGCCGTGCGGGAGCGCGGAGCGCAGCAGCGAGCTCGGCCGGCGGTGAGCTCGGCGGGTCGAACGTCGTGCAGCGGCGATCGTGGTCGCCGAGCTGATGCAGCGCCTTCTCGGCGTGCTGGCGCAGCGTGGGGTTGTCGCTCTTGCAGGCGCTTTCCAGCCGAGCCTTCGCGGTGAGCAGGTCGAGCCGGCCCGCCGCGTCCGCGAGATTGGTGCGGACTTCGACGAGCGGCGAGGCGTCCCAGCGCTCGAGCGCGGCGGTGAGCGCGTGCGTGACGGCGGGAGCGGGCGAATCTGGAGCGCCCGTCCCGGACGCGCGCTCGGGGTGGTCGGCGAGAAGATGCGCCGCCGTCGCGACTTCACCGCCGAGCTTCGAATCGAGCGCGCGCGCGATGACGGCGCTGGCGTCGAGTTCGTCGTGCGTCGCGAGGAGCTCGAGCGCGCGCTCGCGCACGACAGCGTCGTCCGCCTCCGCGAGCGACTGCCAAGCGCGCAAGCGCTTGCCCTTCAGCGGCCCCCGGTCGAGCACCGCGAGCCGCGCGAGCCGCCCGCGCCGCCCGTTCGGAGTCGGGTCGCAGGCGGCGAGTGCCGCGCTTTCGCTGCCGCGCCCGGCCAGCAGCGACGCCGCAGCGCAACGCAGCGCAACGATGCGTCGCTCGAGCACCGGCGCGCCGTGCACGTCGAGCTTCACGAGCCGGGACAGCGCGGGTCCGGCGCGATCCGGCGGCGGTTCGAGCGTGCCTAACAGCGTCGAGAGCACGCCGTA
Source organism: Polyangiaceae bacterium (assembly GCA_025936045.1). Lineage (GTDB taxonomy): Bacteria > Myxococcota_A > Polyangia > Polyangiales > Polyangiaceae > PMG-095. The sequence goes on from JAICUB010000047.1 coordinate 40,978, forward strand.
GCTCGCCTCGAGCAGTCGCGCGTCACTCGTCGCCTCGGGGTCGCCGAGCCAAACGAGCAAGGCGTCCGCGAGCGCCCGCTGTCCGGCGCCTCCCAAACGTCCGAGCCCGCGCACGGCGTCGGCACGCTCGGACGGCGTCGAGCTCTTGGCCGCAACCACGCTCGCAAGGCTCGGCACCGCGCCGTCACCCGCCGCCGCGAGCGCCCGCACCGAAAGCGCGCGCCGCAATCCGGGGGTCCCGAGGGCTGCACGGGCTACATCGAGTAAGCGCGCCCGCACCGCGTCGTCCAGACGACCGAGGCGCGTGAACGCCTGCAACGCGCTCGCCACCGGCGCGTCGTGCCTGCCCGCAGCGTCGAGCAGCGCGACGAGCGTCGCGTCCTCGAGGCGATCGTCCCGTGCCGCGATCGCGCCGAGCGCCCAACCGGCGGCGTCCCGCAGCGGTGCGCCGAGCGTGAGCCACGCTCGCAGGCCGTGCTCGGCGTCCGCGCCGCCGCAGCGACCGAGCGCGAACGCGATGCTCGAGAGCGGATCGAAGAGCGGCGTGGGCGTTTTCAGGTCGAAGGAGCGGTCGCTCGCGCGCCGGAAGAGCAAGCTCGCGGCCCGGAGCGTGAGCTCGCGTGCGCGTTCGTCCGCGCGCCCCGCGCACGTCTCGCCGAGACCGTACGCAGACCAAGTGACGACCTCCGCGTCGTCGTCACCGAGACTGCGCGACAAGAGCTCCGCCGCGTGTTCGTCGGCAATGCGCGCGAGCGCGCGCGCGGCCGCGCGGCGAACGCGAACGTCGCGGTTCTCGAGATCGCCCGCGTCGACATCGCGGCTCGCACGCCGCTCCTCGGCGGCCACGAGTGCGGCCACGCGCTGCTGCACGCGCGCGTCGGCGGAAGCGCCCGGCGTTGCGCCGGCGCTGGCATCCGCGCTCGGCCCCGCGGCTCCGTGCGAACCGCACCCCGTGATCAGCACGAGCCCGAGCGCACCGGCACGGCGCCTCATCGTGTCGCTCGAAGCCAGTCGAAAAACCACGCGCCGCGTTCGCGCAGTCCACGTACGACGAGCCGATGCGCCGAAACCGGCGGCGACGTGGCCGCCACGGGCTCCGCGGCGAACCCTTCACGCCGGAAGCTCCAGAGCGCGCGCGCGACATGCCAATCACAGCTCACGAGCCCGATGTGGCGACAGCCGAGCGGCGCGAGCAAGCGCGCGGTGAGCACCGCGTTGTCGTGCGTCGTATGCGACGCGCGCTCGAGCAGCAGCCGTTCGCGCGGAACGCCCGCCGTCACGAGCTCGTCTCCCAGCCGATCGGCCTCCACGCACCCCTCCCAAACGCGCCCGCCGGTGACCACCACGCGCGGCGCGAGTCCCGCGCGAAACGCTTCCGCTGCGCGCGCGACCCGTCGTGCCGCCGCGGACGGCAACGCGCCGGCGGCGACCCGGCAGCCGAGCAGCACCAGCGCGTCGAAGGGCATCAGTGAGCGCCGCGTTCGAATGCTCGTTCCACGAGCCAGGCGGGGCCGACGAGCAGGTGCAGGAGGTTCTTGAGAAACGCGGGCGAGCGCCGTTCGTACCGCGCGTGTCCGACGAACTGAAGCGCCCAGCCGGCGAGAAACAGCGCCAGCCCCGCCGTCCACGGCAGCGCTCTTCCGACGAGCACGAACGCGGCGAGCAGCGCCCCCGTTACGACGCCGAGCCAGCGTGCCTGCGCCACGTAGAACAGGATGATCGCCGCGGCCACGAGCTCGGCGAGCGAGATTCGGTGTCCGGCGCCGGCTCCGAACGACACGAGCGCGAGCAGCGACGCCGCGCCGACGACGATGCTCGGGATCCCGATGAAATGGCAGAGCTCGTTCGCCGACGAGCGGTGAAACCCCTCGTACTCGGCGAGCCGAGCTCGCATCGGCGCCGGAACCTCGAAGCGCATGCGACGCGGCTAGAGCTAGCACTCGTGCGTGCGGAAGCCAAAACGGCGCAGCGCGGACAAAAGCGCGTGTTGCCTCTCGAGCACCAGGCTCGAGGCCTGGCGATGGCTGCTCACTTGAACGAAATCAATTCCATATCGAAGACGAGGTCGCCCGACGGCGCGCCCGGGCGCGCCGGCTTCTCGCCGTACGCGAGCGCCGCGGGGATCCAGACCCGCATTTTGTCCCCCGTGACCATCAGCGGCACGCTTTCCGTCCAGCCGCGGATCACTTGGTTCAAGCCGATGGTGAGCGGCGAGCCTCGCATCACCGAGCTGTCGAACATCTTTCCGTCTTTCGTCCAGCCCGTGTAGTGCATCGTCACGCGGCTCGCGGCCGTGGGGTGCTCGGCGCCGCTGCCTTTCTGCAAGATCTCGTAGGCGAGGCCGTCCGGTAGCTTGGTTGCGTCCTTCGGCGGCGCCTTCACGTCCGCCGGCGCTTTCGGCGCCTCCGGAATCGCAATCAGCTCGAGGTCGAGCACGAGGTCGTCCGTCGGCGCGCCCGGGGCGTTGCCGTACGCGAGCGCCGCCGGCATCCATATGCGGCGCTTCTCGCCCTCGACCATTTGCTCGAGCGCCTCCACCCACCCCGGCGGTTCCTGCGACAGATTGAGCAGCGCGGGCTCACCGCCGCCGAACGCGCGCCCGTTCGGTGCGTAGCCGCGAAATTGCGCGCGTACGCTGTCGGTGGCCTTCGGGTGCTTCTTGCCGGTGCCCTTCGTGAGCACCAGCATGGAAAGTCCGCTCTTCGTCTTGATCGCGTCCTTCGGCGGCGTGCGGTCGGGCGGTGGCTCCGCCGAAGCCGCGGCAGACGCGCTTGCCGCCGCGTTCCGTGCGGCGCTCGCCGCCGCCGCAGCCTCCGCCGCTCGCGCCGCTGCGCTCGCGGCCGCCGCCGCGTTGTGCGCCGGCGTGGCGCTCGGTATCGCCGTGTCCGTCGGCGGCGTGTCTTGCTTCTTTTCACACGCGGCGAAGACCAGGAGCGCACAGGGCAAAAGCGACCATTCGAAGCGGATTGAACGCGCCATGGCGCGCGATTCTGGACGACTCGGCGCGTTCAAGCAATCGTCGGGCGTGCCTCGCAGTGCCCTCCCGCGCGCCGTCGTCCTGCTCGGCATCACGAGCCTCTTTACCGACGTGGCGACGGAAATGATTTTTCCGCTGCTCCCCGTCTTCATCGCCTCGCTCGGCGGCGGCGCGACCTTCCTCGGCCTCATCGAGGGTCTCGCCGACACCACCTCGAGCCTGCTCAAGCTCGCCTCCGGCTATTGGGGCGATCGGCCAGGCAGCAAAAAGCCGCTCGTGCTCTGCGGCTACGGGCTCGCGACGGTCGCGCGTCCGTTCGTCGCGCTCGCGACGGCGCCTTGGCACGTGCTCGTCGTTCGCGTCACCGATCGCATCGGCAAAGGCCTGCGTTCGTCGCCGCGCGACGCGCTCATCGCCGCGTCCGTCTCCAACGCCGAAGCGGGCCGCGCCTTCGGCTTCCACAACGCGATGGATCACACTGGAGCCGTTCTCGGCCCGGTCACGGCGACCTTGCTCTTGAAGTTGGGTCTGCCGCTCCGCACCGTCTTTTGGGTAGCGGCGGTGCCCGGCCTGTTCGCACTCGCCGCAGCGGCCTTCGTGCGCGAACCGCCCGTCGCGGACGATGCGCACGGCTCGGACGACACCGGTACGACGCGCGCAGCGCCGAGCGCTGCGCCCTCGCACGCCCGCCTCGTCGACACGGGGCCGCCCGTGGCCGCGAGTGAGCGGCTCCCGAGCGCCCTCAAGACGTACTGCGCCATCCTCGCCGTCTTTTCGCTCGGCGGCTCGTCCGACGCATTTTTGCTGCTGCGCGCCCGCGACGTCGGCGTCGATGTCGCGCTCCTGCCGCTGCTCTGGACCGCCTTCAACGCGTCCAAGCTCGTGAGCTCGTATTTCGGCGGCTCGTTCTCGGATCGCGCGCCGCGCGTCTTCCTGATCGTCTCGGGTTGGATCGTGTACGCGCTCACGTACCTCGCGTTCGCGTTCGCGCATCTGCCGTGGCACGCGTGGGCGCTCTTTGTCGTCTACGGCACGTACTACGGCCTGACCGAGCCCGTCGAAAAGGCGCTCGTGCGCGACATCACGAGCCCTCGACTCCGGTCGCGCGCTTACGGTCTCTACAACTTCGTCATCGGGATCTGCACGCTGCCCGCCGGGCTTCTTACCGGCTGGCTCTGGGACCACGTGAGCGCGTTCGTCGCGCTCGCGACCGGCGCCGCCCTCGCCGCCGTGGCGTCCCTCGCGCTCCTCGTCTGGGCTCGTGGCAAAGGGCGCGTTGTGCCGGCCCAGGCGTAAGCTAGGATCCGGCTCCCATGGCTCGCCTGGCCGCCCGCGCCGCGTTCTTGGGCGGCCTTGCGCTGCTCGGGCTGTCGTACGGCTTCTTGCATGGCGAGCGCGCCCCGCAGCGGGTGAGCGTTCGACGGAGCGCGCCCGCGGCTCCGCCTTCCGCGCCCTCGGCGGCCGTTGCCCCGGCGCCCGTCGCTTCCGCCTTTCCGGCGAGCCCCGAGGAAATGAGCTGCCAAGACGAAGCGCTCGTCCCGCCGACCGGGCATCCCGCCGGTTTGAGTTGCGTGGACGCGCGCTCGCTCATGCAGGAGATCAAACAACGCTTCGCCGCTGATCTCCCCGAGCCGCTTCCGAACGCCTTCGCGGAGAGCCTGACGAGCTGGCTCGACCCGCACGGGCTCTGGTCGGCGTCGGCGGACGCGCCCACGGGGCCGCTCATCGCGAACGACGCCGTCGCGTTGCTCTCCGAAATGCGCGATCTGCCGACGAGCAAAGCGCCGTGCGCGGCGGCGTCCGAAATCGGAGCCGCGCTTGCCCGCTGGATCGCGGAGCTCCAGGTCGCGTTCGACTCTGCGAGCGACGGGGCGCCCCCGCTGCCGCGCGAGAGCGCTGACGAGCTCGCTCTCGCGTCCGCCTTCGAAGACGGCGACGTGACGGTACCCGCGCGTCACCTCGCCGCGGAGCTCGGCCGTCGCGTAGGCAGCGTTTCGGCGTCCTACGGCGGGACGCTGCAGCCGTTCGTGCGTGCGGCGCGTGAGCGCTTCCTGCCGACGCTCGAAGGGGCCGAGTGGCAACGCGTCGTGCTCGCGGCCGCGGTCCGCAGCTTCGTGAGCGTCGTGGATCCGCACGGCGCGTGGGCGCCGCTCGACGAAGAATGGTCGCTCTACGCGGACGATCCGAGCTTCGACGACGACGAGCGGCTGTGGGGCGACATGCTCCGAACGGCGCTCGGCGTCCGCGTCGTCGACGCCCCGACGCCGCCGCTCGAGATGGACGATCTCGTGCTCTCGATCCAGGGCGTTCCGACCGTCGGCCTGAGCGTCGAGCAAGTCGAGCAGCTCGCGCGCGCGGACCTCGCGGCGCCGCCGTCACTCGGACGTTCCGTCGTCGTGCTGCGCGCGGGGGAAGACGCGCCTCGCGAGCTCGTGGTCGAGCCGGACGCCGCGGTCGACGACGAAGGCGACCTCGGCGAGGACGAAGTCGCGTCCAGCAAACACGCGACGTCCGACGCGGAGCTCGCGGTCGATTTCGTGCCGTACGGCCGCGGCAACGCGGAGGTCATCACCATTCGTTACGTCGGTGACGACCTCGGCGAGCGCGTTGCCGCCGCCGTTGCCGACGCGCTGCAAGCGCGCACCCCTCCGCTCGGCATCCTGCTCGACCTGCGTGGCAACGGCGGCGGCTCGACGGACGGCGCCGCCGCGGCCCTCGGCGTGTTCGCCCCCGGCGTGCCCGCCTTCCCGCTGCTTCATCGCGGCCAGGTGACGGAAGTGCTCGCCGCCCAAGCCCCCGGCTCCCCGGCGCGCTGGCGAGGCCCGGTCGCCGCCCTGGTGGACGGCGCAACGGCGAGCGCCGCCGAGATGCTCGCCGGCGGCCTCTCGAAGTACCGCCGGGGTCCCCTGCTCGGCCAGCGCACCTATGGAAAAGGCTGTGTTCAAGAGTACTTCCGCGATCGCGTCGGCGCCGGCGTCTTGCGGCTCACGACGCGGCTCTACGCATTGCCGGACGGTTCGCCCGTGCAGCGCCGCGGTCTCGTGCCCGATTTCTTCGTCGGACCGGATGAATCCGGCGAGCGCGAGGCGGACATGCAGGGAAGCCTCGAGCCCGCGCCCGGACCGGACGTGCGTGTCCCGTTCACGCCCGGCCCCGCCTGGCCTCGGATTTCCGGCCGTGTTGGACCGTGCGCTGACAGCGTCATTTGTGCCGCGTTGCGTAAAGCGGGCGGAATCCCGGTGGCACGCGCTCGCCCCGAGCCGGCCGCACGAAAACGCCGAGCCCCGCGCCCCCACGGGCCCACGAGCCGGTAACCGAGCGGAGCGAGCCCGCCGAAGGCGGCGGGGGAGCGGTCGCGAAGCAAGCCCCTGGGCCCAGCCCCCCGCGAGCGGAGCGAGCCCGCCTGCGGCGTCCAGAGCACGCTCGAGCTCCCCCCGCAACGGGCCAACGCCCCCGGCGAGCGGAGCGAGCCCGCCTGCGGCGTCCAGAGCACGCTCAAGCTCCCCCGCACGGGCCCAGCCCCCCGCGAGCGGAGCGAGCCCGCCGAAGGCGGCGGGGGAGCGGTCGCGAAGCGAGCCGCGGGGGCAAGGCCCCCTTCTCAAATAAGCGGTCGCGAAGCGAGCCGCGGGGGCAA